>JBGUNL010000281.1:0-17059 GCA_045117295.1 Candidatus Limivicinus sp. | reverse complement strand
GGTGCCAAATCCGGCGGTGAGACGAAAGATGAGGCTTTGATGCAGACCTTTTACGCGCCCTGTCGGAGACGGGGCGCGTTTTGTTTTGGGGGAACGCTGCGCTCCCCGATTTCTTTCGTTAATACTATTCACAAGGAGAATTCATATGAGTCATTATCTTTTTACATCCGAATCCGTTACCGAAGGGCATCCCGACAAGATCTGCGACCAGATCTCCGACGCGGTGCTGGACGCGATTCTCGAGAAGGACCCCATGGGCCGCGTGGCCTGCGAGACCACGGCCTCCACGGGTCTGGTGCACATCATGGGCGAGATCAGCACCGAGTGCTATGTGGACATTCCCAAAATCGCCCGGGAGGTCGTCCGGGACATCGGCTATGACCGGGCCAAGTACGGCTTTGATTGCGACACCTGCGGCATCATCACCAACATCGACGAGCAGTCCGGCGACATCGCCATGGGCGTGGACAAGGCCCTGGAGAACAAGACCGGCGAAGCCGACGAGCTGCAGAACGGCGCCGGCGACCAGGGCATGATGTTCGGCTACGCCTGCGACGAGACCCCCGAGCTCATGCCCCTGCCCATCTCCCTGGCCCACAAGATGGCCCTGCGCCTCACCCAGGTGCGCAAGAGCGGGGAGCTGGACTATCTCCGGCCTGACGGCAAGACCCAGGTCACCGTGGAGTACGAGGGCAACCGCCCTGTCCGGGTGGACACGGTGGTGCTCTCCACCCAGCACGCCCCGGAGGTCTCGCTGGAGCAGATCCGGCGGGACATGATCGAGAAAGTCATCAAGGCCACCGTGCCCGCGGAGCTGCTGGACGAGAACACCCGCTACCTGGTCAATCCCACCGGCCGCTTCGTCATTGGCGGGCCCCAGGGCGATTCCGGTCTTACCGGCCGCAAGATCATTGTGGACACCTACGGCGGCAGCGCCCCCCACGGCGGCGGTGCCTTCTCCGGCAAGGATCCCACCAAGGTGGACCGCTCCGCGGCATACGCCGCCCGCTGGGTGGCCAAGAACGTGGTGGCGGCGGGTCTGGCCAAACGCTGCCAGGTGCAGCTGGCCTACGCCATCGGCGTGGCTTCCCCGGTGAGCGTGCTGGTGGAGACCTTCGGCACCGGCACGGTTCCCGACGAGAAGCTGGAGGAGGCAGTCTGCAAGGTCTTCGACCTGCGGCCCAGCGCCATCATCCGGGATCTGGATCTGCGCAAGCCCATCTACCGGAAGCTGGCCGCCTACGGCCACATGGGCCGGGAGGATCTGGGCGTGAAGTGGGAAAACACCGACCGCGTGCAGGAGCTGCTGGACGCCGTCAAGTAAGCAAAACCGCCGGCAGGTTTCCCAATGGAAACCTGCCGGCGGTTTTGTTTTTCTTATCCCAGGATGATGTCGCAGATACGGTCCACATCCTCGTGGCCGAGGTCCGCGTACAGCGGCAGCGTCAGCACCCGATCCCCCATGTACTGCGCCACGGGGGTGAGAGCCGGGTCGAAGCCTGGGCGGCCGCGGTAGCAGTCAAAGGAGTTGGTGATGGGGTAGAAATACTTGCGGGCGATGATGTTGTGCTCGGCAAGCCGCGCATAGACCTGATCCCGGTCATACCTGTAGCCGTCAAACACCACGGGGAAATAGGCGTAGTTGGACTCCACGCCCGGCTGCTCCGCGTTGAGCTTCAGCCCCGGCGTGCCCCCGAGCCGCGCCCGGTAGTGCTCCACCACGGCCTTGCGCTCTTTCAGCCAGGTATCCAGATGCCGCAGATTGCACAGGCCCATGGCCGCGCAGAACTCGTTCATCTTGGCGTTGCCGCCCACAAAGGGCACCTCCTCCGGCCCGTGGATGCCGAAGTTTTTCAGATCGTTGATCTTTTGCTTCAGCGCGGGATCGTGGAAACAGAGGGCGCCGCCCTCGATGGTGTTGAAGACTTTGGTGGCGTGGAAAGAGAACATGGCGGCGTCCCCGAAGCAGGCGGAGCTGACGCCGTTTTTCTTCACGCCGAAGGCGTGGGCCGCGTCGTAGATGACCTTCAGGCCGTGTGCTTTGGCGATGCGGTCGATCTCCTCCACGGCGCAGAGATTGCCGTAGACGTGGATGGGCAGGATGGCCACGGTCCTGTCGGTGATCAGAGCCTCGATCTTCCCGGGATCGATGGTATAGGTCTCCGGGTCGATGTCGCAGAAGACGGGGGTGCAGCCGCAGCGGACGATGGCGTGGGTGGTGGAGGCAAAGGTGAAGGGCGATGTGATGATCTCCCCGTGCAGCTCCATGGCCTCGATGATGTTCTCCAGCGCCAGGTGGCCGTTGGTGAGCAGCACCGCGTGCTCCACGCCCAGGTAGTCCTGGAGCGCGGCCTCCAGCCGCTGGTGCTTCTCCCCCATGTTGGTCAGCCAGTGGCTGTCCCACATGCTGCGGATCTCCGCGCAGTATTCCTCGAATTCGGGGATCGAGGAGCGGGTGACGTTGATGAGCTCAGACATGTCTCATACCTTCTTTCCGGTGTCCCTGCGCGCGGCAGGACGGTTTTGGGCTTCAGCGTTTTTTGACGATCTTCACGCACTCGACGATGCTCATGAGCATCAGGGGCACGAAAATCAGAGAGGAGTACTCATTGAAGGCGAAGGGCTTGCGGATGATGCCGGAGATAAAGAGACTGAACACGAAGAGCACAAACAGGCCGTAATAGGGGATCAGCCCCTTGCTGTTGAGCCTGCCGCCGGAGAGGAAGGCCAGATCCTCGGTAAACACCTTGCAGTCGGAATCCAGGGTGCCGGTCATGAAGAGGATGCCGGAGCAGATGAAGATGACGCAGGGGATGAAGGAGGCGATGTTCTCCGCCAGGTTGAAGTGGATGATCACGTCCTGGTACATCCAGGAGACGGCCATCCACACGAAGGCCAGGACCGTGGGCAGCAGCATGGTGCCGGCGATGTATTCCTTCATGGTGCGGCCCTTGGAGATGTGGGCCAGCCACCGGGAGACCGTGGGCGTCCAGGAGAGGAACCAGAAGATCCAGCTGGCCGCCGTGGCGCCCTGGAAATACTCCCGCCAGAAATTGCCGGTGATGCCGCCGGTGATGGGGCTGAAGGTGAAATCCGTCAGCGGCGTGGACAGAACCGCCATAAACGCCACAAAGAACACCAGGAAGGCCAGCTTCGACATGCCCTTGAGCAGATCGTACTTGGCGGAGATCATGGCCACCACCACCGTGATGGCCGCCAGCATGAACTTGAGACCGGGGAAGCTCAGGCCGATAAAGCGGGCCACGGTGTTCATGCCGGTCCAGAGGGAGATGGACATGCCCAGCACGGTGGAGAGCATCGCGGCGAGCTTGCCGATCTTGGAGTCCATGTGCCTCATGTACCACAGGCCCATGATGGAATACAGCGCCCAGACCGGCGCGCCGTTTAACAGCGCCACCATGGTGATGGACTCCGCGGGATTGAGGCCCTCGCCGATATACCCCACCAGATCCGCCGGCGCGTACATCAGCGCGACGCCGGTGCCCGCCACGAACACGCCCGCGATCCAGAGCCCGAGGGGCCAGGGGGCCTCCGGGGATTTGCTGTCCAGTTCGATGCGCTTTCCCGAAGCGTCCCGGCTCTTGCAGGTGAAGAAGAGGACGGCGCACAGGACAATGCACACCGCGGTGGTCACAGAGCCGACCAGAAAAACGATGCGGTTAAAAAGCTCCATATCTTATTTCCCTTCCAGGCCCTCGCGGTACATCTGCCGGAGGTAGTCAAAATCGGTGTAATAGATCAGCACATCGTCGCCGTCGATGTTGGTGATGCGCACGGTGTCGTTGATCCTTTGAATCATGGCGATCATGTCCTCCACGTTTTCGGTGGTAAACAGGATGCAGCCCAGGGGGCCGTAGGGGCGGATGGAGTCGCCCGGGGCGGCCAGGGAGTCCACGGTCACACCGGGCCAGGACTTCACCTCGTCCAGCCCCTCGATGGAGGCGATGGTGCCGCCCTTGTCGTCGGTCCAGAGCATGTAGCTGTTGGCGGTGCGGGTGAAGGCCCTGGCCTGGGAGGGGGGCAGCAGCGCGGGGTCGTGCCGCTCGCCCAGGGCGTAGTCCACGATCCAGGCGGTCACGTCAAAGCCCAGCAGCTCCTTGAAGGGGACGTACATCATGTCGCCGTCCAGGCGGTAGCCCATCTCGATGATGTAGAAATGGCCGTCCTCGTCCCGCATGGCCTGGGTCCAGGCGTAGCCCTCGCGGCAGCCGGTGCCCTTGATGACGTTTTCGATGTGGGGGTTGATCTCGCGGCAGAAGTCCTCCACGTGGTTGGAGACGGTGGTGGTGATGGAGTAGCAGAACTTGGGATAGCCGGGCTGGGCGTACATGGCGCACAGGGCCAGCAGGTGCACTTCCCCGTCGGCCAGGGCGTAGGTGCCGTACCACTCCTCGCCGTGGAGCATGCGCTCCACCACAAGCTTCCGGCTGTGGGACATGGAGCGGGCGTAGTCCATGGCCTGGAAGAGCTCGTCCTCGTTGTACACGTAGCTGATGCCGCGGTTGCAGCTGAGGTCCACAGGCTTGACCACCACGGGGTACTTCACCTTGTCCAGCTCCTCCCGGGTGGGGGGATCGGAGAGGAAGTAGTCGTCGGCCAGCGGCGCGCCCAGAGCGGTGGCCAGGGCCTTGTAATCCACCTTGTCGTGGGAGTAGTGCCAGGCCTCGGGGGTGCAGTAGCAGGGCAGGCCGAGTCTCCGGCAGAGCTCCATGCACATCTCCAGGTTGAACTCGCTGATGCCGCAGAGAACGGCGTTCACGCCCTCCTCCCGGCACTTTTTTTCCAGCGCGTCCAGATCGCCGGTGTTGATCATCCAGTACTCGTCGGAAATCTGCTTGCCGGGGGAATGCTCCGGTTCGTTGTAGTCGGTGACGATGGTGTATACGCCGCGGCTCTTGGCGTACTCCAGCATCAGGCAGGTGCCGTAGCTGGTGCCCAGCATCAAAAGTTTCTTCATACGTTGTTCTCCAGTTTCTTTCTTCAATTTATACGCGGGTGACGACCTGATACCAGCCGTCATCGGACATATACCGTTCCAGTGTTTCCCGGTCGGGGAAGTTCAGCACCAGGGTGCCGATTGCCTTGTTGGCGCCGGAAAAGCGCTCGACGTGCTCACCGGGCTTGACCCAGAGCTGCTCCTCCGCCACGAAGGGGCGCGCGGCCGGGTCGATCCGCAGCTCCTCGAAGTCGCCCTCCCGGTCGCTGTGGAGGATGATCTCGGCCCAGTGGCCCCGGTAGACGGGGTCTTGCATCTCGTCCACGTCGAGGCCCACCGCGGCCTTCACCGCGTTGCGGATGAGCTTCGTGCCCGCGGCCATCTCCAGCACCTCGCACAGGCGGTTGCCGCCGCCCCGGGGGGAGACCTCCATGATGTAGGCCTTGCCGTCGGTGCCCTGTCTCGTCTCGATGTTGTACACCGAGGTCTTCAGATCCAGCAGCGTCATCAGCCGCTGCAGCTCCCGCCGCAGCTCCGCCTGGATCTCCTGCGGCATGCTGGAGGGCCAGGTGTAGGCTGCGGGGGTGTAGGGGTTTTCGGCCCCGGGGTCAAAGCGCTGCTCGTCAAAGGAGCAGTAGACCAGCTTCCCGTCCACGGAGAAGCAGTCGGTGTCCGAGGAATAGCCCTTCTGCTGGATGAACTGCTCCACAATGAAGGCGCCCCCGTGGGAGAAGGCCAGGGCGTGGTCGACGGCGGCGGAGAGCCCCTCCGCCGTGTCCACCCGGGTGACGCCCTTGCTGCCGGCGGAATCCACGGGCTTGACGATCATGGGCCAGGGGTAGGAATCGGCGTCTCTGAGCGCCGCGGCCTTATCGGTGTAGCGCCGGGCCCAGGGCACGGTGAAGCCGTTGTCCCGCAGGAAGGCGCGGAAGCGCCCCTTGTCCTGCAGGATGGACACGGCCTCATAGGAGCCGGCGAAGGGCAGGCCCATCTGCTCGGCCACATAGGCCGCGGTGGTGACGCCCGGGTCACAGGCAAAGGACATGACGCCGTCGATCTGCAGCTCGCACGCGGTCTGCAGGACCGCCTCCTTCTCGATGATGGAGACGTTGCGGTACTCGTCGGCGTATTTGTGGGCGGCGTTATCCGGCAGATAGTCGCAGGTGACGACATAGATGCCGAGATCGCGGGCCTCCCGGATCACGGGCAGCAGGTAGCTGGAGCCGCCCAGAAGCAGCAGTTTTTTCATGGGGTTCTCCCCTCTATTCGTTGTAGCCCCGCCGCCTGCGGTAGAGCCGGTGCAGGGCGGGAAAGGCGCATTTGACAAAATTCTTGGCCCGGAAAGCCAGGGGCTTTTCTCGCAGAATCGCCCGGTAGGGCGGCTTGCGCAGCTCCCGGTCCTTTCCGAGGGTGTAGAGCAGCTGGAAGCTCCAGCGGTCGATCCACGCATCCGTCAGCTTCCGCAGCGCCGGATCCTCGGTGTGGGCCTTGAAGGCGGTGAGCATGTCGATGACGCCCCGGAAGAAGCGGGTGCGCCGGGAGGTCTGCTTCTCCTGGTCGGCGCTCCAGGAATCGGCTCCGCTGGAGAGGCGGTAGCGGGACATGGAGCGGGCCAGATACCGGATCTTTCCGTTGAGGCGCAGCCACAGGGCGTAGGGGAAATCCCCGAAGCCCGCGTCGGCGGCGATGGTGTAAAAGTCGGGGGGATTTGCCAGCAGGTCCGTCCGGCCCAGCAGGGAGCTGGTGTGCCAGGCGTGGCTCATGCCGGGGAGGATGTCCGTAAACTCCATGTCGCAGTCTTTCTCCCGGACGGCCAGGGTCTCCTCCTGCCGGGCGCCCTCGCACTTCAAGAGCTCCGTGGCGTGCACGCAGGCGGTGTAGTCCGGGTGGCTCTCCAGAAAGTCCACCTGGCGCTGGAGCTTGGTCATATCCGTCCAGCAGTCGTCCCCCTCGCAGAAGGCGGTATACTTGCCCCGGGCGTTGGGGAAGAAGACCTCGTAGTAGACGTCCCGGCCCTGGGAGTACAGGTTCTCCTGGAGGTAAAAGCCGCGGACCTTGTCGGGATACTTCGCTTCGTACTCCCGGATGATGGCGGCGGTGCGGTCGGTGGAGACGTCGTCGCTGACCAGGATCTCATAGGCGAAATCCGTCTGCTGGCCCACCATGCTGTCCAGGGCCTCGCGGATATAGTTTTCGTGATTGTAGGCGGTGCAGAGCACCGAGACCATGATGGGTGTGTCCATGCCGTTTCCTCTCATTCCTCCGGCGCGGCTTTCCGCCGGTTCAGGAGCTTTTTGGCCGCCGAGAGCACATAATCAAAGCTGTCGATGCGCAGGAGCTTTGCGCCGGCAAGATAGATCACGACCCCGCCGGGCACCATGATCAGCAGCTTCACCAGATCGTGCAGACCCAGGCGGGTCACCGGCAGGATCAGCAGGGCCATGGCCACGGAGAGCAGCAGCGTGGGCAGGATGTCCAGCAGCTGGCGGCCGACGGGGTAGTCCAGCAGCTTCCGGTTGGGCCAGGCGTTGATGCCCACGCAGAGCAGGCCGTTTGCCAGCAGGCCCAGGGAGATGGCCATGACGCCGTAGCGCAGGGTGACCAGCAGGATCGCCGTCTCCAGCACCTTCTTGACGATCTCCAGCTTCAGGAAGATGTCGCTGCGGCCCACGGCCTTGATGGCATTGAGGTTTGCCGTGTGCAGGGGCCAGAAGGCAAAGTACAGGCAGAACACCTGCATATACGGCACGCAGGGCAGCCACTTCTCCGTCAGCAGAAAGCGGATCAGCGGTTCGGCGCAGGCAGCCAGGCCCGCCATCATGGGCATCAGGATGAAGGAGCTGACCTGGATGGCGCGCTTGGTCATCTCCCGCACCCGGGCGCGGTCGTCCTGCTCGGAGGAGAGGACGGGCAGCAGCACGCTGTCCAGGGAGGCGTTGGTGTTCTCCATGATGAGATTGGGGAACTGCTCGGCCCGGTTGAAGAAGGCCAGGTCGGCGGTGGAATAGCGCAGGCCGATGATGAACTGGTAGAGCTTGAGATAGGCCGTGTCCAGCAGCTGGGACACCAGGAGCTTCCAGCCGTAGGAGATCAGGCCCCCCAGCCGCTGCCAGGAGAAGGCCCGCTGCGGCCGCCAACCCACGGTGAGCCAGAGGATGACGGTGTTGACCGTGACGTTCAAGAGCTGCTGGAACACCAGCGCCCAGACCCCGTAGCCCAGATAGGCCAGGGTGATGCCCACGGCGGCGGAGAAGATGGTGCCGCCCAGGGTGGCGAAGAAGAAGCGGCGAAACTGCATGGTCTTGGCCACATAGGCCTGCTGCACGTTCTTCACGCCGGAGACCACGATGGTCAGCCCCAGCACCCGCACGATGGGGGTGAGGGAGGCGTCCCTGTAGAGTCTGCTGATCAGGGGCGCGGCAAAGAACAGCCCCGCGTACAGCAGCAGACAGAAGCCCAGGTTGAAGTAGAAGACGGAGGAGTAGTCCAGATCGTCCGTGTCCTTCTTCTGGATCAGGGAATTGGCCATGCCGCTGTCCACGAAGACCTGCAGGATGGTGGTGATGGCGGTGACCAGGGCGATGGTCCCGTAGAGGGAGGGGTCCAGAAGCCTGGCCAGCACGATGGACACCGCGAAATTCATCACGTAGGTGCCGCCCCGCTCCAGCAGGCGCCAGATAAAGTTGGTGATAACAGACTGTTTCTTATCCATAAGACCTCAGGCGCCGCAGGCGCATTGAAAGATTATATCCCATGCTTGATCAAAATTCAACAGGGAAGTTTGCCTTCGCTTACCGGCTGCCGAAGCCGCGGCGGGCGCGGTGGCGGCGCTGGAGGGCGGGGAAGAGGCATTTGACCAGGTTCTTGGCCCGGTAGGAAAAGCTCTGCCGCCGGAGGATGGCGTCATAGGGGGGCCTGCGCTGCTCCCGGTCCCGGCCCTCAAAATACATCAGTTCAAATTCACGCTCCAGGATGGTCTCCCTGACCGCGGCCGCTTCTTCCCCGGAGACATAGGGCAGGAAGGTCTGCAGCATAGCCACCTCCCCGGCGATGAAGCGCCGATATTTGGCATACTGGCCGTCTGTTTCTGCGCTCCAGGCGCTCGCCCCGGAGTGGACCCGGTAGACGGACATGATCCGGTCCAGACAGCGGATGGGGCCGTGCAGGTAGAGCCAGAGCGCCTCGCACTGATCTGTAAAGCCGTTGCGCAGTCCCACATAGTAGAAGTCCCGCTTGTCCGCAATCACGTCGGTTTTTCCGACGATGGCGCTGAAATGGAAGGTATGGCTCATGCCGCTGAGAATGTCTTCGAAGCGAACATCCCGATCCCCGCTCATTTTCAAAAGCGGCCGATCTGTCTGGTCCCCTCGCACATAGTGGATCATGGTGTTGTGCACGCAGGCGGAGTATTCTGGGTGCGCCTCCAGAAAGTCCACCGTGCGCTGGAGCTTGGTGGGGTCGTTCCAGTAGTCGTCCCCCTCGCACAGGGCGGTGTACTTTCCGCGGGCAACGGGGAAAAACACCTCGGCATAGATGTCGATATCCCGGGAGAAGAGATTCTCCTTCTGATAAAACGGGCGCACCACATCCGGGTACTTCTCCGCAAACTCCCGCATGATGTCCGCGGTCGCGTCCGTGGAGGCGTCGTCGTTGACCAGCACCTCAAAGGCAAAATCCGTCTGCTGGCTGACGAAACTCTCCAGCGTCTGACGCAGATAGGCCTCGTGGTTGTATGCCGTGCAGCAGATCGAGACGAGGATATTGTTTTCCATGGCGTCCTCCCGGGGCATAAGCATTCAAAATATTATACATGATACAGCCCGGACTTTCAACAAAAAGATGCTCCCCCGCGGCTGCGGGGGAGCAGAAGGAAGCGATGGAGAAAGCGGGGCCCTAGCGGGAGCCCTTGTCGTAGGGGATGCCCTCGGCCTTGGGCGCGCGGGAGCCCTTGGAGGTAAAGGCCAGCACTACCAGCGTGATGAGATAGGGCAGCATGCGGTACAGGTGGGAGCTGATGCCGATCTGGGTAAGGGCGTAGACCCCGTCGCCGTTGATATCCAGGCTGGAATAGGCGGCGGCCACGCATTTGAAGAGGCCGAACAGCAGGGACGCACCGGCGATGTTCAGCGGCTTCCAGTTGCCGAAGATCATGACAGCCAGGGCCAGGAAGCCGAAGCCCGCCACGTCGCCGTTGGAAGTGCAGTTGGCGGTGGTCAGCGCATAGACAAAGCCGCCGAGTCCCGCTAGCGCGCCGGAGATGGAGACGCCTGCATACCGCATACGGTAGACGTTGATGCCGAGGGAGTCGGCCGCCTGGGGATTCTCGCCGCAGGAGCGCAGCCGCAGGCCGAAGCGGGTCTTGTAGAGGATAATGGAGAGGACAATGAAAAGGATGATGCAGATGTAGGTGGCCAGGTACACCTTGTGCAGCAGGGTGTTGCCCAAAAAGCCCAGATCCGCGTTCTTGTCATAGCCCAGGGTCGTTTTCTTGATCATGAACCAGCTGGCAGAGTCGCCGCTGGCCATCTGCAGCGTGTTCTGGTTGGCGATCAGACGGATGAAGAACAGCACCAAGGCGGGCGCCATGAGGTTCAGCGCAGTGCCGCCGATGGTCTGGTCCGCGCGGAGATTGATGGAGGCAAAGCTCAGCAGTAAGGAGAAGAGCGCGCCGCAGGCCGCCGCCACGAGCATAGCCAGGACCTCAAACCCCTGCAGGGCGGCCCAGTCCTTGGCGGCCTTGGCCGCCATGAACCATCCGGCGGTCTGAGCCAGGTTCACGAACAACACGCCCATGAAGGCGCCGAAGATCATAATGCCTTCCAGTGCCAGGTTGATGATGCCGCTGCGCTCGGAAAAGACGCCGGCAAGCGCGACGATCATCAGCGGTACGGCATAGATGAGCGTCTGCTGAATCAGGAATGTCATTCCGTTTGGCCTCCTTTCTCGTCGTTGGCAGGCTGGGGAGCCGGCGCGGCGGCCTCCGCAGCGTCTGATTTCTTCTCTGCCTTCCGGGGACGGCGGCTGATCAGCATACGGATCACCAGGGAGAAGGCGGACAGATACACGATCACGGCAATGATCACATCGGTGATATACTCGTTGTAAGCGGTCAGGTTGGTCAACTGCAGACCCACGATATTGAGCATCGCCATAAAGATGGCGGAGAAGATGACGCCGATGGGATTGTTCAGCGCCAGCAGCGCCACGGGAATGCCGTTAAAGCCGGCGGAAGGGAGGGACTGGTACGTGGACCAGAAGAACTCCGTATTGCCGGAGAGGAAATACAGGGACGCGCCGGCGGCAGCCAGGGAGCCCGCGATCGCCATGGACAGGACGATATTGCGCTTGTCGTGGATGCCGGCATACCGGGCGGCGTGGCGGTTTGCGCCGCAGGCCTTGAGCTCGTAGCCGAACGTGGTCTTGCTGATGATGATGTGCACCGCGATGGCTAGGAGGATGGCCACCAGGATTCCGGCGTTGATCTGGGAGCCGGGGAACAGCTTGCCCAGCCCCAGCTTCGCCGTGGCAACGCCCGCGCCGTCCACGTACGTGCCGTTGACCAGACCGTAGGTGGTCTTGTAAATATAACCGGACTTGGTGCCCTCCACCATGTTTTTGAAGTTGCTGGCGTCGAAGGCCCAGGTTACAAGGTTTGCCGCGATCCAGTTGGTCATGATGCAGGCCAGCACCTCATTGATATTGAGAAAGGCCTTGGCCATGCCGGGGATGGCGCCCCAGAGCGCGCCGGCCAGCATGCCGCCCAGAAACGCCAGCAGCCAGATCAGCCATCCGGGCAGAGTGCCCGCGGGGATGCCCAGCGCGATGGACAGCGTGGCAAGGGTGCCCATCAGGTACTGGCCCGGCGCACCGATGTTGAACAGGCCGGTCTTGAAGGCCAGCGCCACGGAAAGGCCAGTCATGATCAGGGGCGTGGCGCGGAAGAGCATGTTGCCGACGCTGGCAGAGTTGAAGCCCCAGGTCAGTGCGCCGGTGGCGTCGCGCCCGGTGCTGAGGATGCCGATGAAGATGATGCGGATGCCCTCCCAGGCGCCCTTGAGGGAGATGCTCTTGTTGCACAGGCCGACGATCAGAACCACCAGGGCGCCGAAGGCCAAGCCGATGAGGATGGAAATGAGAGAGGAGATGATCTTCTGGGCGCTCTCGCTCTTGAGACGGGTTTTCATTTGTTCTCGGCCTCCTTTCCGTCCCGCTTGGCGCCGGCCATGTACAGGCCGAGCTCCTGTGCGGTGGTCTGCTTGGGATCCAGCTCGCCCACGATCTCACCCTCGTACATAACGAGGATGCGGTCCGAGAGGCTCATGACTTCCTCCAGTTCCAGAGAGACCAGCAGAACGGCTTTCCCGGCATCCCGCTCCTTGACCAGCTGGCTGTGGATGTATTCGATGGCGCCCACGTCCAGGCCGCGGGTGGGCTGGACCGCGACGACCAGCGCCTTGTCCCGGTCCAGTTCACGGGCGATGATGGCCTTCTGCTGGTTGCCTCCGGACATGCTGCGGGTGACCGTGACCGCGCCCTGGCCGGAGCGCACGTCAAACTGGTCGATCAGCCGGTCGGCGTATTTCCGCACTTCGTCGAAGCGGATGAAGCCGTGGGACTGGAAGGCGGGATCGCGGAAGCGCTGCAGGACCATGTTCTGCTCCAGCGTGAAGTCCAGCACCAGGCCGTGCTTGTGCCGGTCCTCGGGGATCAGGCTCATGTTCTCGCCCCGCTGGGCGATGGTCATTTTGCTGATATCCTTGCCGCACAGAACGACGGATCCGCCGGCGAGAGGTTCCAGACCGCTCAGGCCGTAGATGAACTCCGTCTGGCCGTTGCCGTCGATACCGGCGATGCAGACGATCTCGCCCGCGCGGACGTCCAGGCTGACGTTGTTGACCGCGTTGTGCTTGTGGAGCTTGGAAGCGACGCTCATATTCTCAATGTGAAGTACCACATCGCCGGGTTTGGCCGCGTCCTTTTTGACCTCCAGCTGCACCGGGCGGCCCACCATCATGTTGGACAGGGACTGCTTGTCGGTGTCGCAGGTGTTCACCGTGCCGATGTAGCGGCCCTTGCGGAGAACGGAAACGCGGTCGGCCACCTGCATGATCTCGTTGAGCTTGTGGGAAATGAAGAGGATGCTCTTCCCCTCGGCGGCGAGATTCTTCATGATCTGCATCAGCTCGTCGATCTCCTGCGGGGTCAGCACCGCAGTGGGCTCGTCAAAGATCAGGATCTCGTTGTCCCGGTAGAGCATTTTGAGGATCTCGGTGCGCTGCTGCATGCCGACGGTGATATCCTCCACCTTCGCGTCCAGATCCACCTTCAGCCCGTACTTGTCCATCAGGTTCTCTACCTTTTTGCGGGCCTCTTTCTTCTGGAGGAAGCCGAGCTTGGTATCCTCCGCGCCGAGAATGATGTTGTCCAGCACCGTGAAGACATCCACCAGCTTGAAGTGCTGGTGCACCATGCCGATGTGCAGGGCCGTGGCATCGTTGGGATTGTTGATGGTGACGGTTTTGCCGTCCTTTCGGATCTCGCCGGCCTCCGGCTGATACAGGCCGAACAGCACGCTCATCAGCGTGGATTTGCCGGCACCGTTTTCGCCCAGCAGGGCGTGGATCTCACCCCGCTTCAGCTGAAGCGTGATATCATCATTTGCTCTGATCCCCGGAAATTCTTTCGTAATGTGAAGCATTTCGATCACATAGGGGGAAGAATTGTCCAAATTGCCCACCTTCCTTCTCTGGTATTCTTGCGAATCAGACAAGAATATTATAAATTGTCAGCTCGCATATTGCAAGAAAAACGCTCCGCCGAAAAGACAATTTCCGGCAGCGGGGCGCCGCCTCAACGGGATAAAAAAAGGCAAAGCACAGATGTGCTTTGCCCTTTTCGGGGATTTAAGAATTACTCGACAATGTTCAGATTCAGAGAATCGGTGCTGGCCAGGTTCTCGTAGTTGTCGTCCACGACCACGGTGCCGGAGACGATGTCGGCGAGCATGGCCTCGTACTCCTCAACGGACCAGCCGGTGAGGGACCAGGTGGCGACAGGCAGACCGACCGCGTTCTCGGCAGCGCCCAGGCTGGTGGCCTTGCCGCCGATCTCGTCGAACTCGTCGGCGTAGACCTTGTTCAGCGCCCACACGACGGAGTCGGACAGACCCTTCATGGCAGAGGTGATGACGGTGTCGGACTCGTTGGACTGGTCAACGTCAACGCCGATGACAGCGCCGTCGTTGGCGGAAGCGGCAGCGGCGACGGAGGCGAACATGGAGCCGCCGCAGGCGAAGATCGCCTCGGTGCCGGTCTCATACCAGCCGTTGGCCAGAGTCTGCAGCTCGGGAGAAGCGGAGAAGGAGGAGCCGTAGAGCCAGGAGTAGTTCATGTCGACCTTGACGCCCATCTCAGCCGCAGCCGCGGAAGCGCCCTGGACGAAGCCGTAGCCGTAACGGCAGCAGGCAGGGTTGGTGCCGCCGCCGCCGCCGCAGAAGCCGAGCTTGGTAAAGCCTTCCTTCACGGTGGCGTAACCGGCGAGATAGCCGCACTGCTCTTCCTTGAAGGCGATGCCAGCGATGTTGTTCAGACCGTCGAAGGCCCAGCCGTCAACAAAGATGAAGTCGACATCGGTGAACTCACCGGCGGCCTTGGCCAGGGCGTTGCCCTGCATGAAGCCGGCACAGACAATGACCTTTGCGCCGTTGTCGGCCGCGGCCTTCATGGCGTCGTAGCGGTCGTCGTCGGTGGCCTGGTCGCCGTTGGCGGGCTGGTAATACTTGTAGCTCAGGCCGTTCTCGGCGGCAAAGAGCTTCAGGCCGTCGAAGGTGCCCTGGTTGAAGGACTTGTCCTTGAGCTGGCCGACGTCGGTGACGAAAGCGAGCTCATACTTCCCGTCGGCAGAGGTCATCTCATCGGGGATGTCGTCGGCGGAAGCGGCAGCAGGGGCGGCCTCGGCAGCGGCGGCCTCGGCAGGGGCGGCCTCTTCGGCGGGAGCGGCCTCAGCGGCGGGAGCGGCCTCGGCAGCGGGAGCCGGGGCTGCAGCAGGCGCGCTGCTGCCGCCGCAGGCGGCCAGAGCAAAGACCATGCACAGAGCCATAACAAGTGCGAGAATCTTCTTCATTTTGTTTCCTCCATATAAAATTTTTTTGGATAAAACGTCTGCGCTTTTCGCGCGAAAAAATTATATCATGTACCGCCGCGTCAAATCAAGCACAAACTTGTACAAAACGGGGCGTTTTCCGGGGTGAAACCTGGAATTTTTTGTGAACGCTCCGCTCTTCTTATTCCGCCATCCGCGCCGCGGTGTCCAGGGCAACCTCGATCATCTCGTTGAAGCCGGTCTGGCGCTCCTCGGGGGAGAGCTCCTCCTCCTTGAACAGGTGGTCGGAGATGGTGCAGATGCACAGGGCGCGTTTGCCCAGGTAGGCCGCGGTGGCGTAGAGGGCGGCGGCCTCCATCTCGATGGCCTGCACGCCCATGCGGCGCAGAGCCCGGTTGCCGTCATAGGATTTGGGGTGATAGAAGTTGTCAGAGGAGTAGACGTTGCCCACATGGAACTTGACGCCGCGCTCCCGGGCGGAGCGGATGCCCTCCTGCATGAGGTGGTAGCTGGCGATCGGGGCAAAGTCGCCGGGGAAATCGAACTGCTTGGTGTAGTTGGAGTTGGTGCAGGCGCCCTGGGCGAAGACGATGTCCATCACGTTGATGTTGTCCTGCAGGGAGCCGGCGGAGCCGACGCGGATGATGTTCTCCACCCCGTAGCTGCTGAACAGCTCCCAGCTGTAGATGCCGATGGAGGGCATGCCCATGCCGGAGGCCATCACGCTCACCGGCACGCCCTTCCAGGTGCCGGTGTGGCCCTGGACGCCGCGCACGTTGTTGACGAGCTTTGCGTCCTGCAGGAAGTTCTCCGCGATGTATTTGGCGCGCAGAGGGTCGCCGGGCATGAGGACGGTCTTGGCAAAATCGCCGAGCTTTGCGTTGTTGTGAGGGGTCATGGAAAATGCCTCCTTTTATAAAGTGAAATGAAACGCTCTTTCCCTAAATTATATAGCAGATTTGCAAAAAGTCAATTTGCAACCGGGGCGGGGATATGCTAAGATAGGGGCGAAACAGAGAAAACAGGAGGCCAGCCATGGACAAGGTACTGGTTATCGGCATCGCCGGCGGCACCGGCAGCGGCAAGACCACCATCACCCGCAAGATCATCGAGAACTTCGGTCCGGACGTGTCCGTCATCAACCACGACAACTACTACAAGGCCCACCACGACATGCCCTATGAGGAGCGGACCAAGCTCAACTACGACCACCCCAACGCCTTCGACACCGATCTGCTCATTGAGGCGCTCAAGGACCTGCGCCAGGGAAAGAGCGTCACCTGCCCGGTCTACGACTATACCATCCACGACCGCTCCGAGGAGACCATCACCATCAAGCCCGCCCGGGTCATCATTGTGGAGGGCATCCTGATCTTTGAAAACCGGGAGCTCTGCGACCAGATGGATATCAAGATCTATGTGGACGCGGACGCGGACGTGCGCATCCTGCGCCGCATCGTGCGGGACGTGCGGGACCGCGGCAGGAGTCTGGACAGCGTCATCAACCAGTATCTGGCCACCGTCAAGCCCATGCACGAGCAGTTTGTGGAGCCCAGCAAGCGCAATGCGGACATCATCGTGCCCCAGGGCGGCCACAACCGTGTGGCGCTGGAGATGGTCATGGAGCGGGTGCGGGCGCATCTGGAGGGCAAGGGCAATGGCTAAGCTCTACTTCAAATACGGCGTCATGGGCTCCTCCAAATCCGCCCAGGCGCTGATCACCAAGTTCAACTATGAGGAACTGGGCATGAGCGTCTGGCTCATCAAGCCCAGTATCGACACCCGGGACGGGGCGGACGTGGTCAAGAGCCGCATCGGGCTCTCCGCCACCGCCCGGGTCATCACCCCCGAGGACGATATCATCGCCGAATACCGCAGGGCGGGAAAGCACGACGTGATCATCGCCGACGAGGCGCAGTTCTTCACCCCCGCGCAGATCGACCAGCTCCGCACCCTGGTGGACGAGGACGACCTGCCGGTTTTGTGCTTCGGCCTCCGGAC
>JBGUNL010000280.1:0-11080 GCA_045117295.1 Candidatus Limivicinus sp. | reverse complement strand
GCAGCTGCTGTTTTTGGACAGGGTGCCCGTCAGCGCGGCGGTAAACGAATCGGTTTCGCTGTGCAGACAAAACGGCTGTCAAAGGGCCGCCGGTCTGGTCAACGCCGTCCTGCGAAAAATCGCGGACCACCGGGAAAGCCTCCCGGAAATCCCGGGAGAGGGGAGCGCGGAGTACCTCTCCATCCGCTACAGTCACCCCCTGTGGCTGGCGGAGGAACTGATCGGGAGACACGGATATGCGTTCACCGAGGCTTTCTTTGCGGCAAACAACTGTCCGGCGCCGCTGAATCTGCAGGTCAACACGCTGAAGGTCAGCGCAGAGGACTACCGCCGTGCGCTGGCCCGTGCGGATATCGCCTATGAAGAGCCGGGAAGCCCGGAGGGCTGCTTCCTTTTGGAGGGCGGCGCTGCGGCGGACTTGCCCGGCTTTGACGAGGGGCTTTTCTATGTGCAGGACCGTGCCGCCAGATTGGCGGTGGAGTTCGCCGAACCCAAACCTGGCATGCGGGTGCTGGACGCCTGCGCCTGTCCCGGCGGCAAGAGCTTTGCGGCCGCCATCAAGATGGAAAACAAGGGGAGCATTCTCTCCTGCGATATTCACGAAAAAAAGCTGGGCCTTCTGGAAAACGGCGCAAAACGCCTGGGGATCGACTGCATTCGGACACGCGCTATGGACGCGAGAGTATTTGATCCCACGCTGGAAGGGGCGTTCGACCTGGTCCTTGCCGACGTGCCCTGCTCGGGGCTGGGTGTGATCCGCAAGCGGCCCGAGATTCGCTACAAGGAGCGCGTGGGCCTTCGCGCCCTGCCTGAGATTCAAAAAGCCATCCTGGACAATGTGGCGCGCTATGTCGCCCCCGGCGGCCTGCTGCTCTACTCCACCTGCACCATCCTCCCGGAGGAGAACCAGGGGCAGATCCGTACCTTTCTGGAAAACCGCAGGGACTTTTCCCCGGAGCCCATCCGGACCTGCGGGTTTGACGCGCCGGAGGGCTTCTATACCTTCTGGCCGCAGACGGACGGCACGGACGGCTTCTTTGCCGCGAAACTTAGAAACAACGGATGAGTGAGTACATGGACATACGGGAAGAAAAAAAGGATATCCTGTCCCTGCTGCCGGAGGAGCTGGAGGCGGAGTTTGCCGCCATGGGTGAGCAGAAGTTCCGCGCCGCCCAGGTCTTTCAATGGCTGTCTCGGGGCGTGCGGGATTTTGACGAGATGAGCAATCTCTCCAAAGCCCTGCGGGAAAAGCTCAAAGAGCGCTTCTTCCTGTATGAACCAAAGGTGCTCTCCAAGCAGGTTTCCGCCATCGACGGGACCATAAAATACCTCTGGGAGCTTCGGGACTCAAATGCCGTGGAGACGGTGGTCATGAGCTACAAGCACGGCAACACGGTCTGCGTCTCCTCCCAGGTGGGCTGCCGTCAGGGCTGCGCCTTCTGCGCCTCTACCATCGGGGGACTGGTCAGGAGTCTGGAGCCCTCGGAGATCCTGGACGAGGTGCTGTTCTCCGAGAAGGATTCCGGTAAGAAGATCTCCAACATCGTGCTCATGGGCATCGGGGAGCCGTTGGACAACTACGACAACGTGATGCGCTTTCTGCGTCTGGTGAACCACCCCAAGGGGCTGAACATCGGCATGCGGCACATCTCCCTCTCCACCTGCGGACTGATCGAGCGCTTTGACGAGCTGGCGGCGGAGGATCTGCAGCTGACGCTTTCCGTCTCCCTGCACGCACCGGACGATGAGACCCGTTCCAAGATCATGCCCGCCAATCACGGGCGCGGCGTGGAAAAGCTTATCGACGCCTGCCGGGAATATTATCAGAAAACCGGGCGGCGCATTTCCTTTGAGTACGCCATGATAGATGGGGTGAACGACAGCCCCGCACAGGCCAGGCTCCTGGCCAAGCACGCCCGCGCCGTCTCGGCGCACGTGAATCTGATTCCGCTCAACCATGTGGAGGAGCGCCGTTTTCAGCCCTCCACGCCGGAACATATGAAGGCCTTTATCCAGATCCTGGAGGACGCGGGCGTCAATGTCACCGTTCGCCGCCGCCTGGGCAGCGACGTGGACGCCTCCTGCGGCCAGCTGCGGAGAAAGATGCAGGTCAAAACCATGCAGAAGGGAGGAATGGAACAGCCGTGAAAAGCTTTGGGTTGACCGACAAGGGCAAAGTCCGCAAGGACAACCAGGACTGCTTTATCATCGAAAAATGCCAGTCCAAGGCCTGCATGATCGTCGCGCTCTGCGACGGCATGGGCGGCGCAAAGGCCGGCGGCATTGCCAGCCAGCTTTCCAACAAAGCCTTTGTCTCGTATATCTACGCCAAGCTCACCTCCCGCGTCAGCCGTACGGTTGACTACAAGCGCATTCTGACGGACGCCTGCGCCGAGGCAAACGGCGTGTCCTACGAATACTCCCATTTTGACGATTCCTTCAGCGGCATGGGCACTACCATTGTGGGCGGTGTGGTTAAGAATAACGGGAATGGGTATATTATCAACGTGGGCGACTCCCGCGCCTATCACATCTCCCGCCGCTCCAACAGCATTTACCAGATCACGCGGGACCACTCCCTGGTGGAGGAGCTGATGGAGGCCGGCGCCATCACCGCCGAGCAGGCCCGCACGCATCCGCAGAAAAACATCATCACCCGGGCGCTGGGCTCCGACTACTCGGTGGAGTGTGATTACTTTGAGTTTTCCCTGCAGAGCGGCGACTGTCTGCTGCTCTGCTCTGACGGGCTGTCCAATATCGTCTCCGATCTGGAGATGCTGGAGTATGCAAAGGAGTACCAGGACCCGGAGCTTCTCTGCCGTGCCCTGATGAGCAAGGCCCTCAACCGCGGCGCCAGTGACAATGTGACGGTTGTGGCGCTGATGCGCTGATCCCTCGCAAACGGAGGAGACTATGGATCAAAACGACAAGTACATTGGGCAGGTCCTGGACGATCGCTATGAGATTCTTGAGCTGATCGGCGAGGGCGGCATGTCCGTGGTCTATAAGGCGACCGACCGGCGGCTCAACCGCAAGGTGGCCGTCAAGATCATGCGCGACGAGATGGCCTCCGACGAGGAGTTTCGCAGCACCTTCTGCTCCGAGGCCCACGCGGTCGCCATGCTCTCGCACCCCAATATCGTCGGCGTCTATGACGTCAGCCACAACGATGATATCGAATACATAGTCATGGAGCTTGTGGACGGTATCACCCTGCGGCAGTATATGGACCGGCGCGGCGCGCTCCAGTGGCGCGAGGTGCTGCACTTTACCCGCCAGATCGCGCGGGCGCTGGCGCATGCGCATGAGCGCGGCATCATCCACCGGGATATCAAGCCCCAGAATATCCTGATGCTGCGGGACGGCACCGTGAAGGTGGAGGACTTCGGCATCGCGGCGCTGGAGAACGAGGCCTACGAAAACGACGGCCAGGCCATCGGCTCCATCCACTATATCGCGCCGGAGCAGGCCAAGGGTGAGCTGCCGGACGCCCGCAGCGACCTGTATTCCCTGGGCGTGGTGATGTATGAGATGCTCACCGGGCAAAAACCCTATGAGGGGGAGACCTTCGGGGAGATCGCCATCCAGCACATCAACGCCAATCCCAAGGCGCCCCATGAGCTGGTTAAGGACGTCCCGCCCGAGCTGGAGCGCATTACGCTCAAGGCCATGTGCGCCGACATGGACGCGCGTTATCAGAACGCGAATGAATTGCTGGACGACCTTGAGACCTTTATTCAGGAGCAGCTCAAGGCCGCCGAGCCTCAGGAAGAGGAGATTTCCGTCGACAAGCCGGATGTGATCCCCATCCGTTCTGTCAGCGAGCTGGACCGGGCGCGCTATCAGCTCCGCCACCGCAGAGCCCGCCGTGTGACCTATCTGCTGGGCACCTTCGGGGCGCTGGTGGTCTGCCTGCTGCTTTTCTCCTTCATGTGGAACTTCTGGCTGGGGGAGATCTTTTCCCCGGCAGAGCGCATCTCCCTGCCCAGCTTTATCGGGCAGAACTACCAGGCGGTCCTGGATAACACGGACTACGCCTCGCTTTACAGCTTTGACGTGGTCTATGTGATCAACACGCAGAATGAGAGCGGCACCATCCTGGCGCAGAACCCGGACCCCGGACGCAGTATGATGGTCACGACCGAGGGCATCAAGGTGGAGCTCTCGGTCAGCACGGGCATCGTCTTCAATCCCGTGCCGGATGTGGTGAATCTGGACTACCGCGAGGCCAAGAACCGGCTGCAGCAGGCGGGCTTTGTGGTGGATATCGAGAACGAGACCTCCAATTCGGTCACCAAGGACTATGTCATCAGCACCAGTCCCAGCGCAGGGGAGCAGATGAGCTCCGGCTCCACGGTCTATGTGACGGTGAGCACCGGACCGCAGATCAGCTATGTGCGCATGCCGAACGTGATCGGCTTGTCCGAGGACGCGGCCATGGCCAAGCTGGAGAGCGCCGGGCTGAGTTTCGGCGGCTCCGACCGCATCACCAGCGACGTGGACGCGGGCACGGTCATCGGCCAGAGCGCCGACGCCTTCACCGAGGTGGAGGAGCACAGCAAAATTTATCTCAAGGTCTCTTCGGGACCGCTGGAATAGGAGAGATTGCCGATCCATGGCAGAAGGAATCATCGTCAAAGCGCTCAGCGGTTTTTACTATGTGGAATCGGAGGGACGCCGGATTGAGTGCAAGGCCCGGGGACGATTCCGGCTGGACGGGAGTTCACCGCTGGTGGGCGACCGGGTGCAGTGCGGCGTCGACGCCAACGGAAAAGGCAGGATCGACCGTCTGGAGCCGAGAAAGAACTGGTTCATCCGCCCGGCGGTGGCGAACATCGACACGCTGGTTTTTATCGCCGCAAACACCAATCCCGTCACCGATCCCTTCCTGATCGACCGGATCTCCGTGATCGCGGCGGAGGCCAACTGTGAGCTGGTCATCTGTATCAACAAGACGGATGTGGACCCGGGTGACAGGCTGTTTTCGATTTTCAGCGGCGCCGGATTCAAAGTAATCCGCACCAGCGCGGAGACGGGCGAGGGCATGCAGGAACTGCGGGAGGTGCTGGCCGGAAAGGTGTGCGCCTTTACAGGAAACTCCGGCGTGGGAAAATCCAGCATCCTCAATGTCCTCCTGCCGGAGGCCAGGATCAAGACCGCGGAGGTCAGCGACAAGCTGGGCCGCGGCAAACATACCACCCGCCATGTGGAGATCTACGCCCTGGGGGCGGATACTTATATTGCCGACACGCCGGGCTTTTCCTCCCTGGACGTGACCATGACCAACACCATCCTCAAGGAGCAGCTGCAGTACGACTTTATTGATTTTGCCCCCTATCTGGGCAAGTGCCGCTTCCACGACTGCGCCCACCTCAAGGAGCCGGACTGCGCCGTTACCCTGGCCGTAAAAGACGGGCTCATCGCCGAAAGCCGCTACCGCTCCTACGCCCGACTCTATGATCTGAGCGCCCAGCACAAGTTCTGGGAATACAAGGACGAATAGACGAGACGGCATAATCTAACCGTCCCCCGCGTAAGCTGTGACGAGTTTACATCGCGGGGGGCGGTTTTTTGCGCAGAGGAAGAAATACCCTGCTTGGCTTTGCTGCAATCCTGGCCGGAGTCATCATTATCCTGTCGTTGGTGCTGCCGTCGGCCTTCTGGTGGTTTGCCCTTGCGGCGCTGCTGATCTGCTTCGGCTTTTGGTATAATCGCTGCTGCTGATACAATATTCTGGCGTGGTAAAGGAGCGGAAAAGCATGAGGATTGTGGTGTTCAAGCTGCCGAGACTGCTTGCCGGAATCCTGGCAAGACTGCGGAGAGACGAGTAAGCGCCGGGCGTGTGGGTGCGTCCCAGGCACCTGCCGTCTGCGGATCTCCATCTGCCGCTTATGGAGACCGCGGCAACAGGCAGAGCGGCAGATGGAGGATGCAAATGGAAATCACCTTTGAAAACAAAACCGGCAGGGCCTATCAGGAAGTGGGCTATGTCAGCAGGAGAGTGCAGGAAAACGCGGAATGCGTGGTGCCGGACACCAATGACGATATCGGACGGATCGCGGCGGTGCAGGCGGATGTGCTGCTCAAGAGCAAGGATCACGGCGGGAAGGGGATCCTGGTCTCGGGAGAGGCCAGAGCTTCCCTGCTGTACATCACGGAGCAGCAGGACCGTCTGTCTTTTGTGAGACTCTCCAAGCCGTTTACAGCGGAGCTGGAGCTGCCGGAGCAAAACGGAGATCTGCTGACACAGGTGAGTCTGCATGTGCAGGCGGTGGACGCAAGAATTCTCAATCCCCGGAAGGTTTCGGTCAGTTTTGATCTGGCGGCGGAAATGAGCTGCTATCGCGCGGCGAGCATCCCGGTGCAGACCATTGTCCCTGAAGAGGCAAGGGAGGAGCTGCACGTGCTGCTGGAGGACACGGAGGTTTTGCTTCCAAACGCGGTCTGTGAGAAGACCTTTGCCCTGACGGAGCAGTTTCCCTTCCCGAAGGGAAAACCCGAACCGGCGCAGCTGGTTTCGGAGCAAACGGTGTTTGCGATCCAGGACTGCCAGCTGATCGGCAGCAAGGCAATCATAAAAGGCAGCGCGGAAGCACACGTGGTCTATCTGACGGAAGATGCGGACTGCCCGGTTCAGACGGTGTTTTCCACACCCTTTTCCCAGATCCTGGAGTTGGGAGAGGAACAGATGGACGCAGGCAGCGTCAGGGTCTGTGTGACAGGGTCCTACTATGACTTGACAGAGAGCATCAACGGGGAGAAGGTCCTCTCCATGGAGGTGCACGCGCTGCTGCAGGCGGTCAGCCGGAAACGCATGCAGATCAGCAGCATCACGGACGCTTACAGCAATCGCATGCCCATGAAACGCAAGGCAGACGCGCTGCTCCTGGAAGCCGCCGGGCAGGAGGAGAAGCAGATTCTCTCGGCCGCGCAGGAGATACAGGTCATGGAAGACTGCAGGGATGTGCTCTGCGTTCTGCCCACGGTATCGCGTGTGACGCTGGAGCAGGAAAAGATCAGCGCGGCGGTTCATTTTGACATTGTCTATCGCGCGGAGGGCGGGCTCCTGTCCGCGGTACGGCGGACGATCATGCCGGAAGCTGTGTGTTCGACAAATGCCATACGGATTGCGGACGTCCGCATCCGTGAGCTGAAGCTGCAGCCGGACAGGGAGAGCCTGTCTCTTCAACTGGAGCTGGAGGCCAGCCTGACTTGCGGACAGAGCCGGGAGATCCAGCGCCTCAGCGCGGTGGAGCTGGATGAGGAACACCCATTCCGGGAGACAGACTTCCCGACACTCACCCTTGTGCGGAATGAGGGGGAGGGCCTCTGGGCTCTGGCCAAAGCCTATCACTCCAGCGTGGAGGCCATTGAAAAAGAAAACGATGGGGAGGCGATGGAATACGGGCGGCTTCTGCTGATCCCCAAATGCGTCTGAGTTCTTTTTTTCAATTATCCCTTGTCATGCTTTGCGGTCTGTGGTAAAATATCAAAGCTCAATTTGTTATACCTTTTTTAGATAAGAGGAGTTGTTATTATGTCCGGACATTCCAAGTGGCACAACATACAGAAAACCAAGGGTGCCGCAGACGCGAAGCGCGCGCAGGCCTTTACCAAGATCGCCCGTGAAATGATCGTAGCGGTCAAGGAGGGCGGCGGCGGTGACCCCCGCAGCAATTCGAAGCTTGCCACCGTCATTGCCAAGGCAAAGGCCGCCAACATGCCCAATGACAACATCAAGCGCACCATCGACAAGGCGCTTGGCGCAGGCAATACCGAAAACTACGAAAAGATCACCTACGAAGGCTACGGCCCGCAGGGTGTGGCCGTCATCGTGGAAACCATGACCGACAACCGCAACCGCACCGCCGGTGAGATGCGCCACTATTTCGATAAATACGGCGGAAACATGGGCGCTGCCAACTGCGTCTCCTGGTCCTTCGACCGCAAGGGCGTCATTGTCATTGACAATGAGGACGAGGAACTGGACGAGGACACCGTGATGATGGACGCTCTCGACGCCGGCGCCGCCGACTTTGAGAATGAGGGCGACGAGACCATGACCGTCTACACCACAGAAGACGACGTGGCGGCCGTGGCTGATGCGCTGACCGCCAAGGGCTATAAGCTCCTGTCTGCTCAGGTGGAGATGCTGCCCCAGAACGGCTACATCAAGCTGACAAACGAGGACGACATCAAGAACATGCAGAAGATGCTGGATATGTTCGAGGACAACGACGACGTCCAGAACGTCTGGCACAACTGGGAAGACGCCGAGTAATCCAACAAAAAAACTGCATTCAAGGAACGTAAGAAACATCCTGTTGTTTTAATCAACAGGATGTTTCTGCAAATATTGGAAGCTTTGAGCGCATTTTAAAAACACTAAAAAAGGAGAGAGAAAAAATGAAACAATCCTTTGATTTGAACATTGAAACAATACTTGAAAACTGGGATATATCTGATGCGGTACGAGAAATAATTGCGAATGCGCTCGATGAAAAAATCATTACAAACTCTAAAGAAATCGAAATAAAAAAAGAAAATGATTGTTGGCACATAAGGGATTATGGCAGAGGCCTTCGATACAATTCTTTAACGCAGAATGAAAACTGTGAAAAGCTAAACGACGAAAGATTAATAGGAAAGTTCGGAATTGGTTTAAAAGATGCAATAGCAACGTTTTATCGTCACAATGTTGGAATTGTCATTCGATCGAAATATAACACAATAAGAGTAGAAATGCTGAAAAAGGCAGATTTTTCGGATATAAAAACATTACATGCGCTTATATATGATCCGGATTCTCCATACATGGAAGGGACAGATGTTGAATTAACAAATTGTCCAGAAGAGGAAATTGAGAAAGCAAAGAATTTATTCTTAGTATTTAATGAAAAAACAGTTTTAGAAGATACCCGGTTGGGTCAAGTGTTAGAAAAGGACACAGAGGAGAAAGCGTCCATATATCTTTATGGCCTTAAAGTTGCGGAAGAAACAAACTTCCTTTTCTCTTATAATATTACACATCTATCTCAATCTCAAAGAAGAACTATTACAAGAGAAAGAAAAAACATTGGACGCGCAACTTACATGAAGACCGTCCGAGATATACTGAAAATCGCAGAAAGTGAATATGTAAAGAAAAAAATCGCAAATGAGTGTGACCTTGGAAGACGGCGCGAAGAAATAGGCAACTCAAATGAGATGCTCAAATATGCATTTCAGCTCAAAGCAATGATGGAGAAAGACAACATTGTCTTCGTTTCTGAAAAAACACTAACGGATAAGCCTGATTTAATTGGAAGAATAAAAAGTAACGGTAAAACGCCAATTCAGATTCCAGAGGAAATACTTAGACATTTTAATTCACAGAATCGAAACCGTTATGAAAATCCATACCCAACTGAGCGCATATTTGAAGAAGAAAATAGGCCATATATAAAAGAATACATCCATATCTCAGAATTAAACGAAGAAGAAAAAAAGAATTATAACAAAACAGAGGAAATACTATCTCTAATTGGAGGAAAACCTGTTAATGTCCAAAAAATAAGAATTGCTGAGTTATCCTATAAAGACTGTTCTCGGTGGGATGGCTATGGCTATTGGGATCGAAGAACAGGGGAAATAATAATTGCACGCCCAGTGCTCAAAGACTTGAGTCTTTATTCAGGAACGCTAATCCATGAATGCTGCCACGCACAAAGTGGCGCTGATGATGCAACGCGTGCATTTGAAGCTGAACTTACGCGAACAATTGGAAAACTGATAAAAGCAACGCTAGAATAACTGCTGATAAAATTGGATGCTTCATTCTAAATCATTGTATTATTTGACTTTTCAATTTGAATAGACTATCATAATGAAAGAAGAAATGAGCAGGTATGCTTTTTGAGGCATGTATATGAACGAGAAGGGACAATATAATCAGATTTCTGAAACACGCAATTACGGCATTGACCTTCTGCGCCTGACCGCCATGTTCATGGTGCTGTGCCTGCACGTTTACGGCCACGGCGGAATCCTGGACCGTCTGCCCCGGCTGTCGTTGGGATACGAGGCGGTCTGGCTGGTGGAGTTTTTGTGCATCTGCTGTCTCAACTGCTACATGCTGATCTCCGGCTATGTGGGCGTGAAGGGGAGATACCGGTATGCCAATCTGGCCGTGCTCTGGCTGCGCGCGCTGTTCTACAGCGTTCTGATCACCGCCGCCGCGCAGATTCTGGTGCCCGCCGGTGTGTCAAAGCGGGACTGGCTGCAGGCCTTTTTCCCGGTTCTCTTTGACCGCTACTGGTTTTTTACCGCCTATTTTCTGGTCTTCCTGCTGATGCCGGTTTTGAACGCCGCCTGCAGAGCGCTGACAAAAAAGCAGCTGGGCTCCGTGATCTGTGGCCTGCTTGTGTTTCTCTCCGTCTTTCCGACGCTTCTGCATGTGGACCCCTTTTATACCAATTTCGGCAGCGGCGCGCTCTGGTTTTCCCTGGCGTATCTGATCGGCGCCTACGTCCGGCTCTACGGTCTTCTGCGGGAATGGAGCCGCGGCAGACTGGCGCTGCTCTATCTGGGCAGCTGTCTGGTGATGTGGGGATTCAAGCTTGCCGTCGAATGGCGTACGGCGCGGATCGGCAACCATCTGATGGTCCATGTTTCGCCCTTTGTGCTGATGGCCGCCGTGGCGCTGCTGCTGCTGTTTGAGCGCATGCATTTCTCCGAAAGGTGCAGGAAGCTGATCTCCGCGTTGACGCCGCTTGCCTTCAGTGTGTATCTGATCCATGAGCATCCGCTGTTTCGCACCCATGTGATCGGGCGTCTGTCCATCCTGGGGGAACTGCCGCTGCCGCTGATGATGCTTTCTCATCTTGCGATCGTGCTTGCGCTGTATGTTTTCTGCCTCGCCACAGATTTTCTGCGGGAACGGCTCTTCCGAGTGTTGAAGATCGGAAAGCGCCTCCGGGCGCTGGAGGAGCGGAAGCTCGGCGGGATCTGGGATTCCTTCTGACAAGCCGGATAAGACAAAAGCACTCCGCAAAAAATGCGGAGTGCTTTTGTATGAGTTGGCCTGTAAGCCGGGTTCTGT
>JBGUNL010000279.1:0-3550 GCA_045117295.1 Candidatus Limivicinus sp. | reverse complement strand
CTCCACGGATTTGGATTCCTTTCCGATCAGCGCGTTGATCTTGTCATAGAGCGTGGAGCGGAAGAGCGGTTTGCTGACAAAGCCGTTCGCGCCCGCCTCTTTTGCCTTGTCCTCGATATCCGACCAGTCGTAGGCCGAGATCAGCAAAATCGGAACCTGGGCGCCGATCTCCGCGCGGATCCGGCTGATCGTCTCCAGGCCGTCCATGTCGGGCATTTTCCAGTCCACAATGATCACATTGTAATCCCGCCCGGCCAGATGCCTGTGCTCGATCATGCCGAGAGCTTCCAGGCCGCTTCGCGCCTGCTCCGCGGATGCGCCGAGAGACGTAAGGGTGTCCGCCGCCGTCTGCAGCAGGATCTCATCGTCATCCACGACCAGAACGTCCAGGGGATCCAGCTGCATCTCGTCACGCTGCCTGTCGGCGATGGGGATGTCCAGCACCACCGTGAAGGTCGTCCCCTTGCCCTGCTCGCTCCGGCAGTCGATCGTGCCGCCGAGCAGATCCACCATCTGCTTGGTGATGGCGAGACCCAGGCCGGTTCCCTGGATGCTGTTGACGCGGCTGTCGATCTGCCGGGAGAAGGGCTGATACATGGTGGCCATGAACTCGGGGCTCATGCCGATGCCCGTGTCCGCCACCACATAGCTCAGCCGGACGCAGCCGGGGACGGCGCTCTCCTCCTCGCGCAGATCCACACTGACGCGCCCGCCGGGCTCCGTGTATTTGACGGCGTTGGAGAGGATGTTGATATAGATCTGATTCAGACGGAGCTGGTCCGCGTAGAGATATTCCTTTTCCATCTGATTGATGTGGAAGCTGAAGTCGATATTCTTTTCCTTGATCATCGGCTGGGAAATGTTGACCAGGTTTTCCACCGTTTCCACAATGGAGAAGGTCAGCGGACTCAATTTCAGTTTCCCGCTTTCCACCTTGGAGATGTCCAGAATGTCGTTGATCAGCGTCAGCAGATGATTGCTGGCAAGACTGATTTTCCGGAGGTTTTCCCCGGTGGACTCCACATCCTCGAGATTCTTCTCGGCGATCGCCGTAAGGCCGATGATGGCGTTCATGGGCGTGCGGATGTCGTGGGACATGGTGGAGAGGAAATCGGTCTTTGCCCTGTTGGCCGACTCCGCATCCCTGGCCGCGATCTTCAGGCGCTTGTTGAATTCAAGCATATAGAACAGATCGCAGAGAAACAGGATCAGCAGCCCGGCAGAGACGACGCCGATGAGCAGCCAGTTTTCGGTGTCGACCTTGAGATCCTCCGCCGGCACGAGGCCCAGCAGCGTCCAGCCGGCCGTGGCCGTGACCGGGGTAAAAGCGAGGACGCACTCCTGTCTGTGGGAGTTTGTCATGGAAACGGAGCCTGTGGAGGAGGTGATCCTGTCGAACAAGCGGCCCGACGATTCCGGATCCGTCGGATTATAGGATTTGTAGAACTCAAAAAAGCTGGCGTTTTTAAAGCTGTATCCTTTCAGGATATAATCCCCGTTGGCATCGATCATGGCGAGCTCTGCGTTCATCAGCTCGGTCTGTGGGAAAACCCATTTCTGTTCCAGCTCCGAGAGGGAAATGACCCGCAGCAAAACCGCATCCACGGGCGCTTCGTGTTCCGGGTCAAGCAGCGCAACCCGGTTGCAGAAGGCCAGGGATTGCTCGCCGTTCATCGGGTTGGTGTAGGCGCGGGTGATGTTGACGGACTTCCCGATTTCATCGATCCAGTCCACATTCTCCAAAAGCCCGATCCGTTCATAGGAAACGGCATAGTCCGCGGCCGTGCCCTGTTTCGGGCGCGTGGAGAGACCCGTGAGCGTGTCGAGGGAGATCAGATGCGCCGAAGTGTTCTCCAGCACATGCGAAGCGCGGATATAAGCGGCGGCTTCTTCCATCGTCATGGACTTGTTGTTGATATAGCGCGCCCAGACGTCACAGATCCTCTGCTCGCCCTCAAGATAATTCTCCGTCACACGCTCCATGGTGACCGTTGTGTTTTCAAAGTGTTCGATCTGCCTCCGGTAAGAATCCCTGCTTTCAAATCTGGAGTAGAGAACAACGAAGATCAATATGGCGGCCATGATGACCACATTGACCAGAATAATAAAAATCTTTTTCATGCGCGGATCTCCCACAAAAGCCAAGTTATGCCTGCCGGTGTTCCATCGTGTGGACGGAGGGAAAGATAAATATATTATATAATACGGATTTCATTTTGTACAGCGCCAATACACGGCACCGTTTTGAATGGGCGGCATTGCCGTTCGGGCGCTTTCCTTGTAATTGCCCGCCTTCCGTGGTATGCTATCCAAAAACAAAAAAGCAAGGGAACCCGACTATGGCCAAAAGCAGGAAGAAAACATCCGATCTGCTCACCCGGCAGCAGGTCATCAAAAAATATAACATCACCAAAAAACTTATCCAGGCGTATTTCCCCAAGCCCGAGATCCTCCGGGTTCGCGGCCGCGGCGGGTCCTGGTGGACCGCGGAGGGCTGGCCCGAGGCGGTCGCCGCGCAGGCGGTCCGGCATCCGGAAATCCAGAAGCTGATAAAAGAACGTGAGGAGCAGGCGCGGCGGGACCGGCAGATTGCGGAGATTATGGAGCTCTACGCCGCCTTTTCGCCGGAGGCCCTGATTAACAGAGCGCGCGGAAGGCAGAGGATGTTCGTCCTGCACGTGGGCCCCACCAACAGCGGCAAGACCTACGACGCCATCGAGGATCTGAAAACCCACACGCCGGGGACTTACCTGGGGCCCCTCCGCCTGCTGGCGCTGGAGATGTTCGACAAGCTCAACGACGCTGGCATCCCCTGCAGCATGCTGACGGGGGAGGAGTCGATCCCCGTGGAGGGCGCGCAGGTCGTCTCCTCCACGATCGAGCTGTGCAATTTCAACCGGCACTACAAGACCGCCGTCATTGACGAGGCGCAGCTGATCGCGGACAAAAACCGCGGCTCGGCGTGGCTGCGGGCCATCTGCCTGGTGGACGCGGAGATGGTGCACATCTGCATGGCCCCGGAGGCGCTGCCCTTTATCGAGGGGCTGATCACGAGCTTCGGCGATCCCTACAACGTCGTGTGGCACAAGCGGCTGGCCCCCCTGCGCTATGCGGGGAAGTGCCGGGGCTACGGGGATTTCCGACCGGACGACGCGATCATCTGCTTTTCCCGGAAAAGCGTGCTCTCCACGGCCGCCATCCTGGAGCGGCACGGTTTTCATGCCAGCGTGATCTACGGCGCTCTGCCGCCGGAGGCACGCCGCAGCGAGGTGCGCAAATACCTGGCCGGGGAAAACGACATCGTGGTGGCGACGGACGCCATCGGCCTCGGCATCTCGCTGCCGATCAAGCGCGTCATCTTCGCGGAGACGGAGAAATTCGACGGGAAGGAGTTTAGGCCCCTGACCACGGCGGAGATCAACCAGATCGGCGGCAGGGCCGGGCGCTACGGGCTCAACGAGTACGGAGAAGTCCTGGCGCTGGGAGATACCGAGCTGATCGGGGAGAAGCTCGGCAAGAGCGTCCGGGCGATCAAACAGGCCTGCATCGG
>JBGUNL010000278.1:0-3109 GCA_045117295.1 Candidatus Limivicinus sp. | reverse complement strand
CATGGCGTGATTTTTCAGGCCGCGGCCGACGATCATCGCCAGCACAATGCTTGTCAGGCCGTAAGCCCAGGCCGACGGGTCGGAGAGACTTCTGACGATGTTTCCCGTGACGCCGACCATCGCGCCGCAGACCGGTCCCATGATATAGGCGCACAGCACCGTTCCGAAGGAGTCCAGCCAAAGCGGCAGGGACAGGCGCGTGCAGAGCAGGGCCCCGCCCACGTTCATCAGCACGCAGAGGGCGGCAAAGAGACCGATCTGCCAGCTTTTCCAGTGTTTCATCGATGCGCCTCTTTTCTCAAATCCCCAGCCAGTCGGCGTTCAGGGCATGCTGGCGGTACCAGCGCTCATACTCTCCGGACTCCACCACGTCCCGGATGATGTCGTTGACAAAGGCAATGAGCTGATTTTCCCCTTTTCGGGCAGCAATCCGGTCGCCGCGGCACTCCTCCGCCATGCCGAAGCCGAGATTCTCCACCAGCATCAGCCCGCAGTCCGGATTGGACTCCAGGTACGACCGGGCCGTCTCCCGGTCCACCATGGCGGCATCCGCTTTTCCCTGCTGCAGGGCAAGATAGACCTCGCGAACGGAAACAAGACGCCGGAACTGACGGTAGTCGGTGACCCCCTCGGCCAGCAGGCTCTCCTGCAGCGTTCCGCGCTGGGCAGCCAAGTCCCGTCCCGCAAGATCCTCCAGGGAGCGGATTTCTTCCCGGTCCTCTGTACGGATCAGAAGACCGGAGCTCTCGGTATCCTCCGAAAAATGATAGCCCAGGGACAGCGTATACTGAGCGGCACGTCCCGGTGTGTAGGCCAAGGCGGATATGGCGAGGTCACATTCTCCCAGCGCCAGAGAGGGAAGCACCCCGGTAAACTTCATCGGGACAATTTCCAGCGTCACGCCCATCCGCTCGGCAATCATGCGGGCCAGCTCCATATCGGCGCCGATATATCGGTCCTGCCCGCTGAGAGCCGGATCAATGTACTCCTGGGGCGCAAAATAGGGCTCGGTCGCCACCCGAAGCACGCCGACCTCCCGGATTCGGGCCAGGCGGCCCTCCGCGTCCTCGGGAATTCCGTCACGGCTGTCCATAACGGCGTCCACAAATCCGAACGCATTCTCCCCGTAGGTTTCCGCCCGTGCAGCGCCGGCCGCGCCGGAAATCAGCAGCGCGCAGAGCAGCAGACAGAACAACAGCCGCCGGCCGCCTGTCTTCAGAGAACAGTGTATGTTTTCGGCCATGTTCATGGGAATCCTTTCTTCAAAACAGAACGACACCTGTCAGGCATACAATCTCCCATTAGATAGCATACCATAGATCTGCAGAAAAATCATTCATAAATTCCATATTCTTTGCAGATTTTTTGTTTCCATGTGCACGTCAGCGCCGGAAAAGGCATTGCGCCCGGTCTCTTCGGCACAGAAGAAACCGGGCGCAATAGCTTGAACCGTTCTCAGAATTCTCAGATTTTGTCAAAGGCCTGCTGCAGATCGGCGATGATGTCCTCTGCGTTCTCCAGGCCCACGGAGAAGCGGATGAGGCCGGCCGGGATGCCGGCGGCTTCCAGTTCCACCTCGGTATAGGGCGAGTGGGTCATGGAAGCGGGATGCTCGATCAGGGTCTCGGTGGCGCCGAGGGAAACGGCCAGCGTCGCAACCTTCACGTTGTCGGCGACGACCGCGGCCTTCTCACGGCCGCCCTTGACGATGAAGCTGACCATGCCGCCGTAGAGGCCGTGCATCTGCTTCTTTGCGATCTCGTGGCCCTCGTGATCCTCCAGGCCGGGATAGAAGACCTTTTCCACCTTGTCGTTGGTCTTCAGATACTGCGCCACCTTCATGGCGTTTTCGCAGTGACGCTGCATCCGGATCTCCAGGGTCTTCAGGCCGCGGGCCACCAGGAAGGCCTCGTTGGCCGGCATGAAGGCGCCGGTCATGTCCTTGATGCCCACCAGACGGATCTGGTTAATGGTCTCGGCATCGCTGACCACAAAGCCGGCCAGAAGGTCGCCGTGGCCGTTGATGTACTTGGTGGCGGAGTGGACGACAATGTCCGCACCCAGTTCCAGCGGGCGCTGGATATACGGGGAGCAGAAGGTGTTGTCGCAGATGACCTTGATTGCGGGGTTGAATTCGTGGGCGATCTTCGCGGTCTTCTCGATGTCGGTAATCTTCAGGTTCGGGTTGGCCGGGGTCTCCAGATAGACGATTCTGGTCTTGTCGTTGAGTGCGGCACGGAGCTCTTCCTCATTGGTCATCTCGATGAAGTGGACCTTCACGCCGAAGCGGCTCAGATGATGCTCAAAGAACTCAAAGGTGCAGCCGTAGAGCGTCTTGTCGGCAACGATCTCTTCGCCGGCGGAGATATTCGTCCAGATGGTCGCGGTGATGGCGCCCATGCCGGAGACGGTCACGATGGCTGCCTCGCCGCCTTCCAGTTTGGCAAAGGTCTCTTCCAGTGCGGCGCAGGTCGGGTTTCCGAGGCGGGCATAGATATAACCGGGCTCCTCCAGTGCGAAGCGGGCAGCGCCCTGGGCGGTGGAATCGAAAATAAAGGTGGACGTGTTGTAGATCGGCGTGATCAGGGCGCCGTTTGCGTCCTTGGTGCTGTGGCCGTGTATGGCGGTGGTGGTAAAGCCATAGTTTTCCTTGCTCATGCAGTGTTCCTCCGTTTCGCCCGTTCAAGGCCGATCGGGCATAAAAATCAAGTCAGCCTGTATATTTTACTTATAAAGGCGAAATCTGTCAATAAAAAACTGATAATCTTTCATGAGCAGGAAAACGCAGGAGCCGCAAATCCTGCGGCTCCTGCATAAACGGTATTCGATTGCTTATGACCCGAGGTAGGCGGCGCTGAGGGTATCGTCCGCCAGCAGCTCCTTGCCGGTGCCGTAGCGCACCACAAGGCCGGTCTGCATGATGTAGGCGTGGTCGGAGATCTGCAGGGCCTTGTTCGCGTTCTGCTCGATGAGCAGGATGGAGATGCCCTCTTTATTCAGCTCCTTGATCGCCTCGAACATCTGCGTCACGATCACGGGCGCAAGGCCGAGGGACGGCTCGTCGAACATCATGAGTTTTGGCCGGGCCATGATGCCGCGGGCGATTGCC
>JBGUNL010000277.1:0-1812 GCA_045117295.1 Candidatus Limivicinus sp. | reverse complement strand
TGTAGCCGGCCTCGATGTCCACGCCGGCCGCGGCGTAGGAGGCGGAATGAGAATTGCTCATGGCGTTTCTCCTTGTTTGTTTTGATTGCGTCGGCTCAGCCAAGCCTCGCAGAGTTTTTCGCGCATGCGAAAAAGAAATCAAATCTGTTTTTGAGGCAGCTTTGCCGCCTCAAAAACACACTGAGGCGAGCAAAACGAGCCCTCGCTTCGACCAAACGAGGCTTGTCCCCCGCAAGCCGAGTGCGATAAAAGCGAGTATCTCGATTGCGAAACGTGTTTCGCAATCGAATTTTACTCTTTTCCGGTCCAGCAGTAGGTGCAGATCTTGTCCCGGTCGATGCCGATGGCCTCCATCAGCCCGTCCAGACTCTGGTAGCCCAGGGAGGCAAAGCCCAGCTTCTCGCAGATCGCATGCAGCAGGCACTGGCCCCGCTCGGTATTGCAGTCGGCGTATTCCTCCAGGTGCCTGTCTCCCTCCTCGCCCTCGTTTTCGCGGACGATCTGGCGGGCCAGCAGGTCCATCTCGGAGTTGGAGCGGGAGAAGTTCAGATACTTGCAGGCGTACATGATGGGCGGGCAGGCCGAGCGCATGTGCACCTCGGCGGCGCCGGACTCATAGAGGAAGTCGATGGTGCCCTTGAGCTGCGTGCCGCGGACGATGGAGTCGTCCACAAACAGCAGCTTCTTGCCCTCGATCAGCTCGGGCACGGGGATCAGCTTCATCTTGGCCACCTGGTCGCGCACCTCCTGCCGGTCCGGCATGAAGGAGCGGGGCCAGGTGGGGGTGTACTTGACAAAGGGGCGGGCGTAGCTCTTGCCGCTGCGGTTGGCGTAGCCGATGGCGTGGGGCACGCCGGAGTCCGGCACGCCCGCCACGTAGTCCACCTTGGGCATGTTGCCCCGGGCGATCTCGTCTCTGGCCATGATCTCGCCGTTGCGGTAGCGCACCACCTCCACGTTCTCCCCCTCATAGTTGGAGTTGGGGTAGCCGTAGTAGGTCCAGAGGAAGGCGCAGATGCGCATGTCCTTCCCGGCGGGCGAGAGGGTCTCATACCCGTCGGCCGTGACGGAGACGATCTCCCCGGGCCCCAGCTCGTAGGCGTCGGCATAGCCCAGCTTGTGGTAGGCGAAGGACTCAAAGCTCACGCAGTGGGCCCCGTCCTTTTTGCCGATGTGCACCGGCAGTCTCCCCAGCTTGTCCCTCGAGGCGATGAGGCCGTTTTCCGTCAGCAGCAGGATGGTGGCCGAGCCGTCCACCAGCTCGTGCACGTTTTTCAGACCCTCCACGAAACTGTCCTTCTCGTTGATGAGGGCGGCAAAGAGCTCGGTCTGGTTGACCTGGCCGGAGCTCATGGCCATAAACTGGGGGCCGCCGGAAGAGAAGTAGCGCTCGATGAGCGCTTCGGCGTTGTTGATGATGCCCACGGTGGTGATGGCGTAAAAGCCCAGATGGGAGCGCACCAGCAGGGGCTGGGGATCCGTGTCGCTGATGCAGCCGATGCCGCTGCAGCCGTGGAAGCCCGGCAGGTCCTTTTCAAACTTGGTGCGGAAGGGGGTGTTCTCGATGTTGTGGATCTGGCGCTGGAAGCCGGTCTCCGCGTCGCGGACGATCATGCCCGCCCGGCGGGTGCCGAGATGGGAGTGATAGTCCACGCCGAAAAACACGTCGAGTACGCAGTCCTGTTTCGAGACTGCTCCGAAGAATCCTCCCATCAGGCAAAGAAGAGCTCGGAGAGCGTCATGGGATCGACGTACTGGCCGTCCTTGTAGACGCGCATGTTGCCGGAGGCGATCTCATCGATGAGGATGACC
>JBGUNL010000276.1:0-10838 GCA_045117295.1 Candidatus Limivicinus sp. | reverse complement strand
GAAATCAAGGCTTTCCGGACGGCGGTTTATCCAACTCGAGGCGGGCCTTGCCCCCTCGAGCTCCCCTGCGGCTCTATCGTCCTTCATGACCGCAGGTTTTTTGACAGTCTCAAGTGCCTGCCGCTGCAGCGGCAGGCACTACTTGTTATGATGTTATGATGCAAGGTCCGGGATCAGACCGCGGCCGCGGTCTTTTCTTCCTTCTCCTTCCGGCGGGTGAACCAGGCAAGGGCCAGGCCGCTCACGAAGAACACCGCCATCAGCAGCGTCCATCTGTCCGTCAGGGCCATGGGATTGCGCATATCCTCGGTGAGGATGAAGGTGATGACGGACGCGGCGGCGGGCAGAATGCCCAGCAGCTTGCTCTTCTTGCTGCCCTCCTCGTTTTCCTCATCGACCTTGACCGGCTCTTCGTCCTCATTCTGCCCGTTCTTCATGGCCAGGCCCATGCCCAGCGCAGTCAGGACGGCGCCGATGGAGCACAGCAGATTCAGCAGAGCCCAGCTCTTGGCCGCGGGTCTGGCCTGCGGGATCAGGTCCTCCCCGATGTTCTCCAGCGCGACCAGCGGGACGGGCTGCGCGGGGATCAGCTCGGGCTGCGGAACGGGGTCGGGATCGGGATCGGGGTCGGGGTCGGGATTCGGGCCGGGATTCGGGTCAGGATCAGGGTTGCCTCCCGGAGGCGCCGGCGGCGTCGGGGTGTGGGAATTGGTAATGGTGAAGCCGCCCTCCGTCTCTTCCACCGCGGCGGTGTAGCCCTCGGGGATCGCGCTCTCCTCCACGCTGTAGGCAATGCGCTTGCCCTGCTTGTCAAAGGCGGTCAAGTTTTCAAATGTGTGCTTCCACTCGTTGTCGCTGTTGAGTTCGGCGCTTTCTCCGGCCGCCTGGCGGCTGTCGCCCTCGCCGGCGTAAAGATCCACACTCACGCTGTCCGGCCGGATCCCGTCGGCGTCGTCCCCGTCATCCCAGATCTTGGAGACGCCGAGCTTGATCACATAGCGGGCGTAGGCGATGATCTTGTTGGCCGTGTTGTTTTCCCTGGTGATCTCGGGAAGGGCGGCTTTCGCGTCGTCCTCATACCGGGTCTCGAAGTTTTCGTCCTTGTACCAGCCTTCAAACTCCGCGTCGTCGATGTTGCCGGGGGTGTAGCCGTAGACCTCCACGTCGTTTTCAAAGTTTCTCTCGCTGTTGTCCAGCGCCCCGTTGACGTAGTAATCCACGCCGGCCACCGGCTGCCAGTAGGCGTAGACGTTCTCCGTTTTCTTCGGGACGGTTGTGGTTGATCCGTCCGGAAGAACGACGGTCTCGGCCTCTTCCGTGTCTTTGAAGGTGATGGTGGCGGAGCTGTAGCTCAGGCTCTGGCCGGGCAGATACTCCTTGTCGGTCAGCTCGCTCTTCCAGAACTCAAATCTGTAGTCCTCCGGCTCGTCGGGTTTTTTGAAGGTGTGGGTGTAGCTCTCGATGGCGTCAAAGTTGCTCCAGCTTCCGCTGCCTGTGGAGACATTGTCGATATAGTTCTCCTCCAGCAGCCACGCGGGGGCGACGGTATAGACCGGGGAGATGGTCAGCGTGGAGCCCTCCACGGTGATGGTCTCCTTCTCGCCGTTCTGGTAGGTGATTTCGACATTTCCGTTCCCCTTGTTGGCAATTCTCGAAATGAAGGAATCCTGGATCGCCGTCATCTCCTCCGGGGTCTGCACCAGCACAGGGGCCGGATCCTCCCCGTTGTTCACGATGATGTTGTTTTCAAAGGTATACTGTACGCCGTAATCGCTTACCGTATACGGAAGCTTCGTTGCGATGGCGCCGGTATTCCTTGTCGTAACGCCTTTGCTTCCGTTTTTGGTAATCGTTGCCCAGGTGGCGTCATAGGGAGTCAGATGTCCATTCTCATCTTTGCCGGCCTTGTTGTCGGGGCGGAGGATGTTCGCGATGACCACGGTGATGGGTCCATTGTTTTCTGTCGCATTCGCCGCAGCGGGCGCAGCCAGCGTAAAGACCATCATCTGCGTCTGGGCTCCGTTTTTCAGCGCTGCCAGGGACGTTTCGGCAGCGGACGCGTCGGAAGAACCGGCGGCGGGCGCGTCAGCGGACGCGGCAAATGCCGCGGCGGGAGCAATGACCTCGACAGCGGCGGGCGCGTCGGAGGAGCCGGCGGCGGGTGCGTCGGCGGAACCGGCGGCGGGTGCGTCGGAGGAGCCGGCGGCGGGTGCGTCGGAGGAGCCGGCGGCGGGCGCGTCGGAGGAGCCGGCGGCGGGCGCGTCGGTGGAACCGGCGGCGGGTGCGTCGGTGGAACCGGCGGCGGGTGCATCGGCGGAACCGGCGGCGGGTGCGTCGGAGGAACCGGCGGCGGGTGCGTCAGAGGAGCCGGCGGCGGGGCCGTCGGAGGAGCCGGCGGCGGGCGCGTCGGAGGAACCGGCGGCGGGTGCGTCGGAGGAACCGGCGGCGGGCGCGTCGGAGGATGCGGCGGCGGGGCCGTCGGAGGAGCCGGCGGCGGGTGCGTCGGAGGATGCGGCAGGCGCAGCGGCGGGGGCAGCCTCCTCGGGTGTCTCCGCAAAGGCGGCCATGGGGAGCATGCCGACAAGCAGCAGCATCACCAGCAGGAGCGCGCCGAAGCGGGCTGCAGTTTTCTTTTTCATTTTTTATCTCCTTTCCTGTCCTGCTCTCGCAGAGAACAGACATGCGGGCATCTTGTGATCCTCTTTTCACCCACATTATATGGGGGCAGCCGTCACAAGAAGCGTCAAAAATCGATGCAATAATGCGTTTGAGAAGTTTTTTCTTTGTCTTTATGCTTCCGGCCCCTGCCCGTCTGTTTTTTCTTCCGTGCTGTATTCCCGACGCCATGCCCTGTTCCTGTACCGCGTGTTTCCATTATTTCCTACCTATATAATATGTTTATACAGCAAGAAACAAGCCCGCGTGTTGTCACCCGGGCTTTCCCGCAGACAGAGCCCGCTCCGAACGAGCGGGCCCTGCCTGTCCGTCTTGTGTCTGTCGCCTGGCCGGATCAGAACAGTCCGTTGGCGCTGTCTTTCTTCATGGCGCCGCGCAGCAGTTTGCCGATCCAGGTATTGATGTTGAAGGCGTCATCCCCCGCAAAGGGGATAGAGGTTCCGCCGGCCACGCCGTCCAGCGCCTCATCGCCCACAGGCTCCGCGCCCTTCGTATCCAGAGCAAAGCCCAGCTCCGCCGCGGCCTTCGCCGCAACTTGGGCGGGGTCCTGCTCTCCGTCCGCGGCACGGGCCAGAGCCTCGCCATAGCGGGTGCGCAGCCCTTCGTCCGTATTGAGCGCCTCTTCCAGGCGTTTGTATTCTTCTCTGTTCATGGGTTTCCTCCTGTCTGTCGCCTCCGGGCGCTGTTTTCTTTTGCTTCCGCCCCCATTATAGCGGAGGTGATTGCCGCTTTGCAAGACGTGGGAACAGAGCGTGCCGCTCACCGCGCATCCGATCAGAACTCCGTTCCCTCCAGACGCTTGCAGGCGGTCAGCTTGTCGTAGGTGGGGAGCATGGGCATGGCGGCCATCACACCGCCCTCCAACTTAAAGACGTTGCCCAGGATCCCAAGCTTGGGATCCAGCCGTCGCTGGCACACCGCCACGTAGCTGCTGTAATCGCCGAAGCAGCGGAAGGCCGCGTCGGGAATGCTGTCCTCTCCGTCGCCGCGGGTGACGGACGTGACCATGGTTTTCTCCACCACGTATTTGATCCACTTGGTTTTTCCGGGGATACCCCAGACGTTCCGATAGACCTCCACCAACTGGGTGTTCAGCTTGCCGGGTTCGGAAAACAGCTCGTCGATTTTTTTCAGATGCAGCGCATACCATTCATCATCAAGGAATTTCATGGATGCTCTCCTTTCGGTATTCTTATCTTCGTCAAAGTCCCAGGCCCTTGCTGAGGGTGACGATGAAGTCCTGCACGTTGGTGACGATGCCCTTGGCCGAGAGGCTCCCCCGGTCGCCCAGCTTGTTGGCGGTAAACTCCGAGATGTCCACGCAGTAGAAGTAGACCTCCCGGACGGTGCCGTCGGGCAGTACCCGGTAGGAGGGCGTCATGTTGCCCACGGCGATGCTGTGGAGCATGGTGGCAAGGCAGATCACCGTAGTGGCCCCGCGCACCTGGTCGCGCATCTTGTTCTGCGCCTCGTAGACGTTGCCCGTTACCTCGGGCAGCGGGCCGTCGTCCCGGATGGACCCGGCCAGCACATAGGGCACGCCGCAGGCTTCCAGATGGGCCATGATCCCGTCCGTCAGCCCCTCCCGCTCCAGGAAGGCGCGGATAGACCCGCAGGCGCGGACGCGGTTGATGGTGTCCAGATGGTTGTAGTGGCCGTTGGGCTGGCTGGCCTGGGTGTAGATGTTCTGCCCCAGGGCGGTCTTGAGCCAGGCAGCCTCCAGGTCGTGGGTGGCCAGGGCGTTGCCCGCCAGCAGCGCGTCAACGTATCCGTTTTCGATCAGGCGGGAGAAGGCCTCCCGGGCGTCATAGTCAAAGGCCAGGGCCGGGCCCAGCACCCAGACGATCTTGCCGTGGTCCCGGTCATGCCGCAGGATCTCGTACAGCTCGTCATAGTCCCGCGAAAAGGCGGTCTCCCGGGAGCGCTTCTGCCGGAAAGCAAAGGTCTCCTCCCGCAGCATCTCCCCCGGATGGCGAAAAGCGCCGGGGTGGACGTAGATCCCCTCGCTGCCGTCCTCGCTGCGGCCGCAGACCACCAGCGCGCCCTTTTTCAGGCGGCGGAACTCCGTCACCGCCACGCGCCCGTCTTCCCAAACCGCCACGCAGTCCATGCGGCTCTCTTCTGCCAGGTGCCAGGCGCCGTCAATCTTGAAATACTCCGGGAAAATGCTCATGGCGTGGTAGCCGGTCGGGGCGATCCCGTCCGCGGGAGCCGGGACGAGCGCCGCCTCCGCCGCTCCCTGAAAGCGAGCCTGGGTAAAATCCGGCGCCTGATAGGGCCGCAGGGAAAAGGCCATGTCTGTGTCCTCCTGTCGTTAAGCTGGACGGATTATATCACATCTTTGTTCTCCGGCGCAATGCAAAAGAGAGGGAAAGCGGCGTTTTTTGCCTCTCTCCCTCTCTTTTTGTCGATTCGCGGTCTACTTTTTCGCCGTCGGATGGTATTTCCGGTTGTGCTCCGCCTTCGCACGGTCCAGCGAATAGACGCCGTTCAGGTGAATCGTGGCGCCGCAGTACTCGCAGAAAAAGGCGGAGACATATTTGGGTCTCTTGGCCGGCTGCGTCAGCCCGCCGGTGACCTGTTCCAGATCCTTCATTTCCAGCTTTTCCATGCTTGCTTCCTCCCCATCTGTTTTTCCGCAGTCTGCCTGCTCACATCTCAATGGCAAAAAGTCCGCCCGCGCCGCCGGAGTGCAGGAACAGCACGTTCTCCTCCGGCCCGAAGGCGCCCTCCTTCGCCAGCTCCACCAGGCCCGCGAAGGCCTTGCCGGTGTAAACCGGATCCAAAAACAGTCCCTCCTGCCGGGCCATCAGGGAAACTGCGGCGTTGCCGGCCTCGGACGCGATGGCGTAGCCGGGGCCGCACATGTCACGCAGAGTATAATCCGCCGGGGTGATGTCCGGTGTGATCTCCAGCAGTGCGGCCGCCTCGCGCATCAGGGCGGGGGTGATCTGGTCAAAGGGGTCGGTGTCCACCATCATGCCGTAGACCTTCGTCCCCGGCAGGAAGAGCTTGGCCCCCAGGGCCAGGCCCGCCATGGTGCCGCCGCTGCCCTCCGCGCAGATCAGGTGATCCACCCGCAGTCCCTGCCCGGCGATCTCCCGGGCGCAGTCCACATAGCCCAGCGCCCCCAGGGCGTTGGAGCCGCCGCAGGGGATCTTGTAGTAGGGTCTTCCCAGACCTTTTCCGATCCGGTCCATCTCCGCGTAGATGTCCGCGTAGTCGTCGGTGTCCACAAAGCGCACGTCCGTGCCCATCAGGTGCTCCAGCAGCTGGTTGCCCAGGCGCTCCGTCACGCCGCGCTTTTTCAGTACCAGGATGGCCTTCATCCCCAGTTTGCCGGCGGCTGCCGCCGTCAGCATGGCGTGGTTGGACTGGGCCCCGCCGGTGGTAAACACCACTTCCGCGCCCTTCTCCTTTGCGTCCGCCAGCAAAAACTCCAGCTTGCGCACCTTGTTCCCGCCGAGACCGATGCCGGTCAGATCGTCACGCTTGACGTATACGTTCGTGTTGAGAAGTCTGCTGACGTTTTCGAGCTTCTGAATGGGCGTCGGGAAGATCCCGAGGGGGACCCTGGGAAAGCTGTCCAGCTTCTTCATGGCGTGTTCCTCCTTTGGGCCGTTGTGGTGATTCTGTGTGTATCTTAAAACAGCCGCCCGGCAAAGTCAACGGGAGGGAACGGCGCGTGGACATTCCCCGTCGGCGTCCGCGGGGAACGTGGCCCCGCATTTTCCGCAGCGGCTGCAGCCGTTGCAGGTCTGTTTCATCCCGCAGGTCTGGCAGCGCTCGCCGAACCAGGGCTTATAGAGCTCCTCTTCGGGGATCGGATTGCCCCAGGTGTCCGTGAGCTGAAAGACCATGGGCCTTCCCTGATAGCTCAGGCCGGATTTATAGGCCTGCCGGCTCTGGACGCCGTTTCCCTCGATGCGGTAGGTCCTGCCGTCTTTTACAAAGCGGCGGCCCGTGCCGCAGAAGGTGAAGGTCACATCATACGCCGCGCACTCGTCCCGCAGCGCTTTGACCCATTCATAACGGCAGGGGCGCGCCCCGCCGTAGTTCTCCCCGTCGCAGAGCACCTGTTCGATCTGCCCGGCAGGGAGATATTCCCGGATGCTCACCGGGCCGATGAAGGGCGCGCACATGATGCCCTTGTGCTTGAAAGGCAGCCGCAGCAGGATGGGGATGCGCTCGTCCGCGCGGCGCTGGTTTTCGCAGGTGACGTTGAACATGATGTTCTCCCAGCCGCCGCCCCAGTCCCGGGGCAGATGCTCCGCCACCCGCTCGGGCCGCTTGGTCAGCAGGAAGAACTTTACGTCCGGTCTTTGGCGCATGATCTCCCAGGCCTCTTCCCGCCAGGGGTCGGCCTCGGCCAGGAAGAAATCGCTGGTCATGCAGACGCGGATCATCTCCCCGCTCTTGACCTTGTACCGGCCGTTTCGATCCTTCGAGAGCGGATAGCGGAAGCCCGCCTTGGTGCGGTAGATATCCGCGCCGTTCTGCCCCCGCAGGGCGTCGAGGTAGTACATGTAACAGTTTTGGCAGCCCTCGCTGCACCGGATGCAGCCGTGCCAGGGATTCCAGATATCGTGCAGTTCGGCTCACCTCCCGTCCGTTTGATCCGTTTCCTCCCCCGCCCCGTCCGCAGCCAGGGCGGTGAGGGTCTCATGCAGGGCGGGGCAGTCCCGTTTCAGCCGCAGGATGCTCCCCCCGGCGTTCAGGAAGCAGTGCTCGGATTGTCCCTCAAACACCGTTTTGCCCGCCGCGTTCGTCATCTTGTACCGGATTTTCAGCACCGCGCCGCGAAATTCGGCGACGCGCACCCGGATGTCGATGTTCTCCGCGAAGGTGGTGCTGGCTCTGTATTTGCAGGAAAGCGCCGTCACAGGGGAGAAGATGCCCGCCTCCTCCAGCTTTTCATAGGGCCAGCCGATCTGCCGGAGGAAGTCCGTCCGCGCCTCCTCCATCCAGCGGATGTAGTTGGAGTGGTGCGTGATGCCCATTTTGTCCGTCTCATAGTATTGTACCATGTGCCGATAAGGCTCCATCTTTCTGCCTCCTGTCCGTTTGTTTTTTCTTATGATACCACAAATCAAACGGCGCGGCAAATGCAATCCGGAGAGCGTGCGCCGGCGGCTTCCCTGCCGCCGCCGCTTCAAAAAAAACTTGTATTCCCAAGGATTTTTCAGTAGAATGGCTTTAACATGAGAAAGTGGAAGCATCCATGTTTTCACTGGGAGACACGCATGAAAAAACGCAGAGGGTTCTTCACAGGCGGGATCCGACTCAAGATTTACCGCATGCTTCTGGTCACGATCGTGCTGATCATCGCGGCCTATACGGCAGTCTTTTTTTACCAGTCAAACAGAGTGGAGCATCTGGTCAACGAGACCTATGAGGCCCAGAAGCAGATCTATGTGGACAGCGGGCTGGAGGATCAGTATGAGAGCTTTCGGAGCAGCGCCGTCGCCGCCTTTCAAAATGAGATGTTCCATGTCCGGAACATTCTGATCCTCCTGGTGATTCTGATCGTGACCACCGGGATGGTCTCCGCGTACTCCATCACCAACCGGATCACCGGACCGCTGAACACCATCACCCGGCGCGTGGCCTCCATGGGCATCCGGAGCCGGCAGTTTCTGATGGAGGACGTGTACCGGACCGGGGACGAGATCGAGGTGCTGGCCGAATCCTTCGCCAAGCAGTCCGCCCGGACCGAGCTGTACATCGACCAGGTCAAGCGCGTGACCGCGGAGAAGGAGCGCATCGGGGCGGAGCTGGATATGGCCAGCCGCATCCAGGGCAGCCAGCTGCCCCGCCTGTTTCCGCCCTTCCCGGACCGGAAGGAGTTCAGCCTGTACGCCAGCATGACCCCCGCCAAGGAAGTGGGCGGCGACTTCTACGATTTCTTCATGATCGACGACGACCATATGGGCTTCGTCATGGCGGACGTATCCGGCAAGGGCGTGCCCGCCGCCCTGCTGATGATGGTCTCCCGCGTGCTGATCAAATCCAGTCTGCAGAACGGGAAAAGCCCCGGGGAGACGTTGGCCAGCGTCAACAACCAGCTCTGCGAGAGCAACGAGGCGGAGTTTTTCGTCACCGTGTGGGTCGCGGTGCTGGAGATCTCCACCGGCAAGGGGGTCGCGGCCAACGCCGGGCACGAGCATCCGGTGCTGCGCCGGGCCGGCGGCCGCTACGCGCTGGAGATCTACCGGCACTCCATGCCGGTGGGCACCATGAAGGACATCCCCTTCCGGCAGCACGAATTTCAGCTGCACCCCGGCGACAGCTTTTTCGTGTACACGGACGGCGTGGCGGAGGCCACGGACAGAAACGAGGAGTTGTACGGCACCGAGCGGATGCTGGACGCCCTGAACAGGGACCCGGACGCGCCGCCGGAGCAGATTCTGCTGAACGTCGCGCAGGATATTGGCCGCTTCGTGGACGGGGCGGAACAGTTTGACGACCTCACCATGCTGTGCTTCCGCTATCTGGGGCCCTCGGGCCGTCCGGCGTGAAGGAATAACAGGAGATACCATCCATGAAACAAGACAGGATCAGGGGTTCTCTGCGGATCATAGGCGATATTTTTCTCCCGCTGCTCCCCGGCATCATCAGCGCCGGGCTCTGCGGCGGGGTGGCGTCCCTCATCTCCCAGACGGTCCCGAACTATACAGACAACAACATTTGGGCCTTCATCGTCCAGATCCTGACGCTGATCAACACCGCCATGATGAGCTTTCTGACCGCGTGGGCGGGCTACCGCGCGGCGGAGCGCTTCGGCGGCACGCCCATCCTGGGCGGCATGCTGGGCATGATCACCTCCCTGGAGGGCATCAATGTCATCGCCTCCCTCATGGGGTTGTATAACAGCGCCGTTCCGCTGGACTCCGTTCTCTGCAGCGGCAAGGGCGGCGTGCTGGCCGTCATCGCTGGCGCTCTGCTGATTGCCTTTGTGGAAAAGACGATCCGCTCCGTCATGCCCGCCTCCATCGACGTGGTCTTCACGCCCCTGCTCACCATGCTCCTGTGCGTGGTCCCGTATATTCTCTTCATCATGCCGCTGTTCGGCTACGCCTCCGAGGGCATTGTCTGGCTGTTCAGCCGGGCCTGCCTGTCCGAGAATGTCTTCGTCCGGGCCGTCTCCGGTTACTTCGCCTCGGCCGCCTTCCTGCCGCTGGTGGCCGCGGGCATGCACCACGGTCTGGTGGCGCTCTACAGCGTCCAGCTGCAGGAGATCGGCTATATCACCCTCTACCCCGCTCTCGCCATGGCGGGCGCGGGCCAGGTGGGCGCGGCGCTCGCCCTCTGGAAAAAAGCCAGGAAAGTCGGCAACGACAACCTCTGCTCCGTGATTTCCGGCGCGCTGCCCGCGGGTCTTTTGGGCGTGGGCGAGCCGCTGATCTACGGCGTCACGCTGCCGCTGGGCAAGCCGTTTCTCACGGCGGGCCTCGGCGCCGGCTTCGGCGGTGCCTTCATCATGGTCACGCAGGTGGCCTCCACCACCTGGGGGCCCTCCGGCCTGCTGGGCGCGTTCGTGATGACGGCGGGGCCGCGCGGCTCGGTGCGCAGCGTCCTCCTCTACCTGACGGCCCTGGTCATCAGCTACATCGGCGGCTACCTGACCACCAACATTTTCTACCGCGAAGAGGAACTGCACTTTGATACCGTCCTGCCCGACGAGCAGGCCGCCGCCCTGCGCTCCGCCTCCTTCACCCGTCTCAGCCGGAAGAAGGCCCGGCGGATCGAAGCCGGGGAGCCGCTGCTGGCCATCGGCGGATACTCCGCGGTCCAGCTGGCGCTCACCGCTCCCGTGAGCGGTCAAACCGTCCCCATGAAGCAGATCCCCGACGTCATGTTCTCCTCGGGTGTCATCGGCAGCTGCATCGGCATTCTGCCGGACAGCGGCCATATCCTCGCCCCCTGCGACGGCGTCGTCAGTGAGATCGCCGACACCGGCCACGCGCTGACCTTCAAGACCGCGGACGAAATGGAGATTCTCCTCCTGGCGGGCATTGACACCTTCACCCTCAACGGCGACGGTCTGCGCCCTCTGGTGACGGAGGGAGAAACCGTCACCCACGGCCAGCCGGTGCTGGAGGCCGACCTGGACCGCATCCGGGCCGCCGGCCTCTCCCCCATCATCATCACCGTGCTGTGCA
>JBGUNL010000275.1:0-4474 GCA_045117295.1 Candidatus Limivicinus sp. | reverse complement strand
GCCGTCTCCAGGGCGGCGCAGCAGTTGAAGGCCGCCTCCGGGATCGTGGTCACGCCCCGGGGGATGGAGATGCTCCGCAGCTTTTCGCAGTGGTCGAAGGTCTGGGCCCCCAGCGTCTGCAGCCCGGCGGGCAGGGTGATCTCCCGCAGGCTCTCGCACTGATAGAAGGCCGCGTCCCCGATGCTCCTCACCGTGTCCGGCAGGGTGACGGATTTGACGTTTTTGCAGTACTGGAAGGACTGATCGCCCACGTGCGTGATGCCGGGACCGATGACGATGGCCTTGATGTTGGCCCGCTCCTTCTCCCAGGGCGGCACGTCCGCGGCGTAATCCGGCATGCGCCCGTAGCCGGAGATGGTCAGGGTCTTGTCCGCGGAGAGGGTCCAGTAGAGCTCCCGGCTCTCCTCGGCCCAGACTTCATCCTCGGAAATGATATGGTCGGCGGGGTCGGCGTTGTAGACGACGGTGGCATTGAGCAGATATTTGTTGTAGCCGTCCACCTTGATATGCTGCCACTGGGCCTTGCTGCCGGTGAAATACACGGTCCGCAGGCTGCGGCAGGCGTTGAAGGCGGAGTCGTCGATCTCCGCGACGGAGGCGGGCATGACGATCTCCTCCAGCGCCGAGCAGCAGTTGAAGGCGGCGTTGCCGATCACCTCCAGCCCCTCGGGCAGGGCCACCTTTTCCAGCGACGAGCAGTGGTCGAAGACCGAGGTCTCCAGCTCCCTGAGGCCGCTGGGCAGGCGCACAAAGCCCAGGTCGGTGCACTTGAAGAAGGCGGCCTCGCCGATGCTGGTGACGCTCTCCGGCAGCTTGACGGTCTTCAGATGATCCATGTACTGGAACGCCTGGCTGCCGATGTGGGTCACGCCGTAGCCCACCTCCAGCTCCTGCACCTGTTCCGCATAGTCGCGCCAGGGGGCCTCATCCGTCTCAAAATCATGCATGCTGCCCCTGCCGCTGACGGTGAGCACGCCGCCGCGCAGCTCCCAGGTCAGCGCATCCTCCGCGAAGGCCTGTCCCGCCGCGGCGGGCAGGAGCAGAAGCAGGATCAAAAGAAAAGACATGCAACGTTTCATGGCGTTTTCTCCTTTGCCGCAATCAAACAAGGACTATGTTTTTATTATACGAAAGGCGCGGCGCCTTGTCAATTTCGGTCTGCGCGGGTGTGAGTTGATTTGGCGGCGGAATCGTGTTATACTATACAAATCCACCATCTGACACAAACAGGAGGAAAGATACAATGATTGCTATCGGCTGCGACCACGGCGGCTTTGCTCTCAAGCAGAAGATCATGGAACACCTGGAGGCGAGAGGTCTGGCGTATTTTGACTGCGGCACCTACAGCAGCGATTCCTGCGACTACCCCGTCTACGCCAAGGCGGTGGCCAACGCCGTGGCCTCCGGCGAGTGTGAGCGCGGCATCCTCATCTGCGGCACCGGCATCGGCGTCTCCATCACCGCCAACAAGGTGCCCGGCATCCGCTGCGCCCTCTGCGGGGACTGCTTTTCCGCCAAAGCCACCCGCGAGCACAACGACGCCAACGTCCTGGCCCTGGGCGCCCGGGTCACCGGCGAGGGGCTGGCCCTGATGATCGTCGACACCTTCCTGGACACCGCCTTCTCCCACGACGCCCGCCACATCCGCCGCATCTCCATGATCGAGGAGTGATCCCTTGGCACGCGTACAGGAGTTTTACAAGGGCCGGCGCAAGCGCAGGAACTACGCGTTCCTCCCCTTTCTGATCCTGCTTGCGGTGTTTTCGGTCATACTGGTTCTGTTCTACGGCATGCAGAAGTATGCCGTCATCTCCAAGGACGGCGTCTCCGTGCAGCTGCCCATTCTGGGCGGCACGGGCGGCGTCAGCGAGGTGGACAGCACCGGCCACGTGGTCAAAGACTTTGACCCGGTCAGCGTCCCGCTCACCCTGGGCGAGGCGGACTATTCCTACGCCCGCACCCGGGCCGGGGAAAACGCCCCGCCGGTGCGCGCCATCTTCATCCCCTCCGAGAACATCAATTCCGACAAGATCCTGGAGTACTCCGCCCGTCTGGTGGCGGGCAACGCGCTGATGATGGAGGTAAAGCCCCGCAGCGGCATCACCCTCTGGGAGACCCATACCCAGATGGCCCAGGCCTATTCGCTGACCATGATGTCCGAGACCTCCAAGGCCCTGCCGGATATCATTGCCTCCCTCAAGGAGAAGAACATCTATCTCGTGGCGCAGATCAGCTGCTGCATCGACGAGCTGCTGCCCACCCGCACCACCGCCTTCTGCATCCACACCGAGGGCGGCATGAACTACCGCGACGGCCTGGGCACCTGGCTTGACGCCTACAACCTGGATCTGCGGACCTGGATCGCCGAGATGTGCCGCGAGCTCTGGGACCTGGGCTTTGACGAGGTGGTGCTCAAGGATGTGGCCCACCCCTCCCTGGCCGAGGCCATCCCCCTGGTCTACACCCGGGAGATCTCCACCCCGCGCAGCACCGCCGCCGCGGTCTGCGGGCTCGCCGCGGGCGTGGCCGATCAGCTCTACGACCGGGGCGACAAGGTGCTGTCCATCTACTGCAACACCCGGGAGGCCCTGGTGCGGGACGATCTCACCACCGGGCAGAATGCGGTGCTGTTCATGAAGCTCTACGACCGGGTGTACCTGGAGACGGACAAATTCAGCTACCCCTTCAACGTGGAGGACATCCAGCCCAGCGTCACCGAGGGCAATGTCTACGACCGGCTGGTGCCGGTGGTCATCAACTACATCCCGGACAACACCAGCTGGATTCTGGTGGACGGGCCGGAAGAATAAGCGCTTCGCACTTCAACGGAGACCCGCTTCGCTGGGCTCTCCGTTGAGATACTCGCGCTTATCGCGCTCGGCTTACGGGGGACAAGCCTCGCTTGGTCGGCGCGAGGATTCGCGCAGCTCATCTCAGGGTGTTTTTGACGCGGCAGAGCTGCGTCAAAAACGGATTGAAACCGGCTGCATGTGCAAAAACTTGATCCAAAAAAGAGGAGCCAATCGGCTCCTCTTTTTTTGGATCACCAGCCAAGGACGGCGCCGTGCACGTAGCCGTCGCCTCGGGCAAAGTAGACGTGGTACCAGTTCACACCGCCGGCATAGGCCGAGGTCCCGTCCGTCACAAGAAAATCACCCTGGTACAGGCGGGCGATCAGCCGGCCGTTGGGGGCGTCCAGCACGTCCACGGGAGACGCGCCGATGTTGTACTTGACGCCGCCCGCGATGTCGTCCAGCTTGTCGTCGCTGAGTTTTTCCATAAATGCCATGTTGTATATCCTCCTTGTCGTGTTTTTCCGTCTGTCTGCAGTATACCAAACAGGCGGGTTTTCTTCAATCCTTCTTTCCCCGAAAACGGGGAACGCTCCGTTCCCTGCCCCGCCGCGGCGCATTGGCCCTTCTCCCGGTATTGTGAAAAACCGACAATTTTTGTTGGTTCCGTCCGTGCAATTCTGACGATTTTTTTCGCAGCGCGGCCCTTGTTTTTTGCCCGGATCTGTGATAAACTGTCGCCATTGCAAAGACATGTGTCTTTATTTAACGGACACATTCAAGGAGGAAGCTATGAAAGTTGCGGTTTTGGGATTTGGGACCGTGGGCGTCGGCGTCTACGAGATGCTGAAGAACGCTCCCGGCTTTGAGCAGGGCCCGGTGCTGGTGCGCCCGGGCAAGGAGGACGCCCCCTTCAAGGTCTCCTCTATGGAGGCCATCGCAAACGACCCGGAGGTCTTCGCCGTGGCGGAGGTCATGGGCGGCATCGAGCCGGCCAACACCTATGTTTCCATGGCGCTCTCGGCAGGCAAGCATGTGGTCACCTCCAACAAGGCCCTGGTGGCCGCCCACGGCATCGAGCTGGCCGCGCTGGCCAGGGAGAAGGGCGTGTCCTTCCTCTTCTCGGCGGCCTGCGGCGGCGGCGTCCCCTTCCTGCACAATCTGGCCATCGCCTCCGAGAGCGACAAGATCCTCTCCCTGGGCGGCATTCTCAACGGCACCACCAACTTCATGCTGGACGCCATGCAGTCCGAGGGCAGGGACTACGGCGACGTGCTCAAGCAGGCCCAGGCCCTGGGCTATGCCGAGGCCGACCCCACGGCGGATGTGTCGGGTCTGGACGCGCTGCGCAAGATCATGCTGGCCTGCGCGGTGGCCTATGACAAGCTTCCGGTGGACGGCTTCTGCCGCGAGGGCATTGAGAGCATCACCGCGGAGGACGTTACCCACTTCCAGTCCCTGGGCCTCACCTGCAGACTGGTCACCTCCGGCGGCGGGGCCGGCGGCAGCGTCTATGCCTACGTGGAGCCCGTGCTCTTCCCCGCCTCCGCGCCGGAGTGCTCGGTGCTCAAGAACTTCAACATGGCCAAGTACCTGGGCGAAAACGCCGGGGCCATCGTGCTGATGGGCCAGGGCGCGGGCCGCTGGCCCACCGCCTCGGCCGTGGTGCGCGATCTGTACGG
>JBGUNL010000274.1:0-2754 GCA_045117295.1 Candidatus Limivicinus sp. | reverse complement strand
GCGAATCCGTATCCAGGTACGCTTTCGCCGGGGATTTCTGCATCTTTGAGCGCTGCCCCGCGCGGGTGGCGGATCGCCGCCCCTACGGTTAACGAATGGAGAATTATATGTCTGACAATATCGAATTGGAAAAGAACGCACAGGAATACGACGCGTCACAGATCCAGGTGCTGGAGGGGCTGGAGGCCGTGCGGAAACGCCCCGGCATGTACATCGGCTCCACCTCCGCCTCGGGCCTGCACCACCTGGTCTACGAGATCGTGGACAACTCCATCGACGAGGCCCTGGCCGGCTTCTGCACCGCCATCGAGGTGGTCATCGAGCCCGGCAATATCATCCGCGTCTCCGACAACGGCCGCGGCATCCCCGTGGATATCCAGGAACAGACCGGCAAGTCCGCCCTGGAGGTGGTCTTCACGGTCCTGCACGCCGGCGGCAAGTTCGGCGGCGGGGGCTACAAGGTCTCCGGCGGCCTGCACGGCGTGGGCGCCTCCGTGGTGAACGCCCTCTCCGAGTGGCTGGAGGTGGAGGTGCACAAGGAGGGCAAGCGCTACGGCATGAAGTTCTCCCGCGGCGAGATCACCCAGCCCATCCGCGTTCTGGGGGACACCATCCGCCACGGCACCACCGTGCGCTTTAAACCCGACCCCGAGATGTTCGACGACGTGGTCTACGACTACGACACCCTGCACACCCGCATGCGGGAGCAGGCGTTTCTCAACGCCGGCCTTGCCATCGACATCCGCGACGAGCGGGAGGGCCTGGAGCAGCGGGACATCCTCTGCTACGAGGGCGGCATCCGGGAGTTTGTCGCCTACCTCAACAAGCACAAGGCCCCCATCCACGACGACGTGATCTACCTCTCCGGGCAAAAGGGCGACGCCATCGCCGAGATCGCCCTGCAGTACAACGACGGCTACAACGAGACCCTGGTCTCCTTTGCCAACGACATCCACACCCCCGAGGGCGGCATGCACGAGACCGGCTTCAAGACCGCGCTCACCCGCGTCATCAACGCCTACGGCCAGAAGAACAACATCATCAAGGGCGAGGACAAGGTCTCCGGCGAGGACGTCAGAGAGGGCATCGCCGCTGTCATCTCCGTCAAGCTCCCCGAGGCCCAGTTTGAGGGCCAGACCAAGCAGAAGCTGGGCAACGCCTACATCCGCACCCTCGTCGATTCCATCGTCAGCGACCAGCTGACCACCTACTTTGAGGAGCACCCCCAGACCGCCAAGGCCGTGCTGGAAAAGGCCATGATGGCAAACCGCGCCCGGGAGGCGGCCCGCAAGGCCAAGGAGTCCGTCCGGCGCAAGACCGGGCTGGAGTCCGGCCAGATGCCCGACAAGCTGCAGGACTGCAACGAGCGCGACCCCAGCCTCTGCGAAATCTATATCGTGGAGGGCGACTCCGCCGCGGGCTCGGCCATCCAGGGAAGGGACTCCCGCTTCCAGGCGATCCTGGCCATGTGGGGCAAGATGCTCAACGTGGAGAAGGCGCGGGCCGACAAGATCTACGGCAACGACAAGCTCTATCCCCTCATTGTGGCCCTGGGCGCCGGCATCGGGGACGAGTTCAACATCGAAAAGCTCCGCTACCACAAGATCATCATCATGGCCGATGCCGATGTGGACGGCTCGCATATCCGCACGCTGCTGCTGACCTTCTTCTTCCGCTACATGCGCCCGCTGATCGAAAAGGGCTACGTGTACTCCGCGGTGCCGCCGCTGTATAAGCTCACCCGCGGCAAGACGCAGAAGGTGGCATACTCCGACGAGCAGCGCGATAAAATCAGCCAGGAGCTCCGCGCGGACAACCCCAACGCCAAGGTGGATATCTCCCGCTTCAAGGGCCTTGGCGAGATGGACCCCCACGAGCTGTGGGAGACCACCATGGACCCCGTGACCCGCTCGCTGAGAAGGATCACCCTCAACGACGCCATCCAGGCCGACCAGGTCTTCACCGTGCTCATGGGCGAGGACGTGGAGCCGCGGCGCGAGTGGATCGAGCAGAACGCAAAATACGTCGTGAATCTGGACATTTAAAGCCTCCCTTTGGGAAAGGGAGGTGCCCCGAAGGGGCGGAGGGATCGGGAGAGGATCCCCCAGTCAGCCACGAAAAGTGGCGCAGAAGGGAACAACCCCCTCCGTCAGCTTCGCTGACAGAAACAGCCACGAAGGATGGCGCAGGAGGGTACAGACCCCTCAGTCCGGCTGGCGCCGGACAGCTTTGCCCGCCTTGCCGCAAATGCCGTTTACGGGCTTGCTTCACGACGGCCCGCAAACGGCGCGGCTGCGGAGACTGCGTGCCGCCTTCCTCTGCCACAGGCAGCGGCGGCGCGCACTCCCCTTTCAGGGGAGCCTGTAAGGAGGATTTTATTATATGGCACATAAAAGAGACTACAAACCTGAGGATATCGCCTTTCCGAATCAGGTGATCACGGAGTCGGAGCTGGTCAATGAGATGCAGACCAGCTATATCGACTACGCCATGTCCGTCATTGTGGGCCGGGCCCTGCCCGACGTGCGCGACGGGCTCAAGCCCGTGCACCGGCGCATCCTCTACACCCTGTACGAGGACGGTCTGACCAGCGACAAGCCCTTCAAGAAGTCCGCCACCTGCGTCGGCGACGTGCTGGGCCGCTACCATCCCCACGGCGACGCCTCTGTCTACGACGCCATGGTGCGCCTGGCCCAGAACTTCTCCATGCGCATGATGCTCGTCGACGGCCACGGCAACTTCGGCTCGGTCGAC
>JBGUNL010000273.1:0-6121 GCA_045117295.1 Candidatus Limivicinus sp. | reverse complement strand
GCTCGGCGGCTGAAGCGCAGTCAAAAAAGTCCGTCAAGGACTTTTTTGACAAGCTGTCGAAACCGCCCGGCAATCAGCCGGGCGGTTTCGTCTGTTTTGTATCAGTGGATCTTGGTGAGCTTGCCGACCACCACGTAGCGGCCGTCGTCGATCTCGTAGGTGCAGGTGGAGAGGGTGACGATCCGGTCCTCCGCTGTGACCTCCACGTCAGACTCGAAGGTGGAATTCTCCTTCAGCATGTCCACGTGTGCCAAGAACTGCTCGTCGGAATCAAACTCCCGGGCGTAGGCGTAGGAGGTGGGCTCCACGATGCAGCCGGCGAACAGGTCAAGACGGTAGTTGAAGTCCGGCGTGCTCAGGTAGATCACCGGGTGTTCGGGGTAATAGTCGGCCTCGCGGTAGTTGCGGAGATTGGCAAACATGGAGCCGTCGTTCATGTTGTGGCCGTAGATGCAGGTGTTCTTGTCGGAGAAGTCGGAGGCGTTGCGGCAGTCGATGAAAATGGTGCCGTTGGCGTTCTCGATCTCCCCGGGGATGTGGTCGATGTAGTAGAAGTTGTTGTCGGTGTAGGCCACGGGGTAATTGATCTTGGTGTCCGGGCTGTAGATGTAGGCCACGTAGTCCGTGCTCTGGGCGCGCAGGGCGGCAAAGTCCACCTGCAGCGGGGAGACCTCGGGGTCCGCGTCAGGCTTCTTTTCCACCTCCGGCACCGGCGTGGGGGAGGGGACCACCGTCACCACCTGGGAGCTGAGGTCGTCATAGGTCTGCTCCGCCTGCTTGTAGGCGGAGAGGGTAGAGAAGATCTTATAGGCACTGAATGCGGCGACGCAAATCAGAACAACGCAGAGCGCAATCAGAATGATTTTAACAGACTTCTTCAAAGAGTTCGCCTTCCTTTTCCTAGATGCTGCGCCTATTATAAACCAGAACGCAAAAAAAGAAAAGCCCCTTTTGTAATAAATTTGTCACAAAAGGAGCTTTTTTGAAAAATTTTTGTAAATTCTACCCGGCGGCAGCGGAAGGAGCTTACTTGATCGCGACGATGCCGGCGCCGGTGTTGGCGTTGAAGGTCTCCACAGCGCCGTCCTGCAGGGCGGCCACCAGGGCCAGGATCTCGGGACGGGTCTCATCGCCGCGGCGGACGGCCACCAGGTTGGCGTAGGTCTGGGCGGCGTTGCCGGAGGCGTCCTCGATGGCCAGGGCGTCGGTGGTCTTGAAGCCGGCGTCCAGGGCGTAGTTGTAGTTGATAACGGCGATGGTGCCCTCGTCGCTGTTCTTCAGCAGGGAGGGGATGGTGTCCGCCTGGGCGGCCTGAACGTTGTAGCCCTTGGCGTCCACGATGTCCAGCACGGAGGGGGCGGTGTCCACGCTGGAGCCCTCGGGCAGGACGATCAGATCCTCCTGCTGGAGCAGCAGCAGCGCGCGGGTCTGGTTGGACACGTCGTCGGGGACCAGGATGGTGGCGCCCTCGGCCAGGTCGGACAGAGCGGAGAGACTCACGCTGTAGATGCCCATGGGCTCGTAGTGGACCAGCCCCGCGGGGACCAGGTCGGTGCCGTTGGAGGCGTTGAAGCTGTTGAGGTAGGGGGCGTGCTGGAAGTAGTTGGCGTCCAGGGTGCCGTCCTGCAGGGCGGTGTTGGGCAGCACATAGTCGTCGTAGATCACGATCTCCAGCTCGATGCCCTGCTGGGCCAGCACGGGCTTGACGATCTCCAGCAGCTCGCCGTGGGGGGTGGAGCTGGCGCCGACCACCAGCTTGACGGGTTCGGCGGCAGGGGCCTCTTCCGCTGCCGGGGCGGGCGCTGCGGTGGCGGCGGGGGCGGCGGAGGAGCCGCAGGCGGCCAGGCTCAGGATGACAACGAGAGTGAGAATAAGGGCAAGAATCTTTTTCATGTTTGTTTTCTCCTTTCAAATGTGAACATAAAACGGTTTACATAAATATTCCTTCGCTTTCTGTGCACATTCGGAGCTTGCAGAGACTGGTATAAATCACGGAAAACACCTCACTTGATGCGCTTGTCGGTTTTCCGCTCCACGGCGGTGCCGACGATTTGGATGAGCTGTACGATCAAAACGGTCAGGAACACACAGATCCACTTGATATCGGGATGAAAGCGCTGATGGCCGTAGCTGATGGCGATCTGGCCAAGGCCGGTGCCGCCAATGGTCGCGGACATGGCGGAGTAGCCCAGGATGGTGACCATGGAGATGACCGCGCCGTGGATAAGGGCGGGCTTGGCCTCCGGCAGGAGGACCCGGGTGATGATCTGAAAGTTGGTGCAGCCCATGGACTGGGCGGCCTCGATGACCCCGGCGTCCACCTCCTTGACGGAGGATTCCACCATCCGGGCCACGTAGGGGGCGGCGGCGATAACCAGCATGACGATCATGGCCTTGTTGCCCAGGGAGGTGCCCACCACCAGGTTTGCCACCGGCAGCATGGCCACCATCAGGATGATGAAGGGGATGGAGCGGAAGAAGTTCACCGCAAGCCCCAGGATGCGGTTGAGCCAGGGGATGGGGTGGATGCCCTCCCGATCGGTGACGTGGAGGATCACCCCCAGGGGCAGCCCCAGCACATAGGCCACAGCGGTGGAGAGCAGGGTCATGTAGACCGTCTCCCAGATCCCGCGCTGCAGGATGCCCGCGTTCCAGAGCTTATAGAAGGTCTCTGACAGCATCAGACTTCCTCCTTCCATTCCACGGGGCTGTTTTTGAGCCACGTGATGATTTTTTCCGCCTGGTGCTCATCCCGGGGCAGCTCCAGGATCATGTGGCCGAAGATGACGCCATCGTATTCCCGGGTGTCGGCGAAGATGATGTTCACCGGCGCCTGGCAGTCCAGGGTCATGCGAGAGATGATGGGCTCCTGGGAGACGGCGCTGTCGAAGATCAGGCGGATCTTCTTGCCGCCCACCGTGTCGATGGCAGCGCGGCCCTGGGGGAGGATCAGCTCCCGGGCAATGTCCGAGCGGGGGTTGGTGAACACCTCGCTGACCCGGCCCTCCTCGGCGATACGGCTCTGGTCGATGACGGCCACCCGGTCGCAGATCTGGTCGATGACCTTCATCTCGTGGGTGATGACCACGATGGTCACACCCAGGCTCTGGTTGATGCTGCGCAGCAGTTCCAGAATGGAGCGGGTGGTGTTGGGGTCGAGGGCGGAGGTGGCCTCGTCGCAGAGCAGATACCGGGGCCTTGTGGCCAGGGCCCGGGCGATGGCCACCCGCTGCTTCTGCCCGCCGGAGAGCTGGACCGGATAGGCGTCTGCCTTGTCCTCCAGGCCCACCACCCGCAGCAGCTCCCGGGCTCTGGCCCGGGCCTCCTGCCGCTTCACACCGGAGATCTCCAGCGGGAAGGTCACATTTTTGAGCACGCTGCGCTGCTCCAGCAGATTGAAGCCCTGAAAGATCATGGAGATGGAGCGGCGCATCTGCAGCAGCTCCGCCCTTGGCAGGGCGGTGAGATCCTTGCCGTCGATGAGCACCCGCCCGGCGGTGGGCCGCTCCAGGAGATTGATACATCGCACCAGGGTGCTCTTGCCCGCGCCGGAGAGGCCGATGATCCCGAAGATCTCCCCGTCCTCGATGCGGAGACTCACGTCCCGCAGGGCCTCCACATCCCCGGCGGGGGAGGAATAGATTTTGCTCAGCTTTTCCAGTTCGATCATCAGGCTGCGTTCCTTTCAGACAATAAAAAAACAGGACCGGAAAACCCGCAGTGTTTTCCGGTCCCGATCAAAATCAACAGGATATCAGACAGAGAGAACACATGGCGAGTCTTGTTTTTGGGCGCGCATCATCATGCACATGCCGAACATGCACATCTCCATCATCATGCTGCTGTTGACGGTGACAATACGCATCTGACTCGTGTTCTCCTTTCTGGAAGTTTGGCTGCATTATAGCCCGGGCTTTTTCCTCTGTCAAGTGGGGGAAACCAGATTTGGAAAATCATACAAGAACAGTGGGAAATGAAGAAAAAAGCTTTATGCGTTCCTACAAAGTTTTTTCCCGGCGGAGGGCTGTCCCCGAACTGCGGACAAAAAACCGGCGGGTCGAAAACCCGCCGGGTAAAAGAGCTGCCGTTGTCAGGAGACGCCGTGGAAACGGAAGTAGTCCACGATCAGGGCGATGCCCGCCGCGGCCACGCTGCGCCCGTCGGGCGTCAGATAGGCGTCGGAGAGATAGCCGGCGTCGTCGTTGAGGATGGAGGCGATGTCCGCGTACCAGACGCCGGTGTTGAGACAGACCTGGCGGATCCAGTCGTTGGCCCGGGCGATAAGCTCGGGGGTCAGCCCGTCGCCGCCCTGGTAATTGGTGCTGACGGAGGCGATGGAGCAGACGATGATCTGGGTGTTGGGGCTGGCGTCCCGGAGCTCGTTGATGAGCCGGGTGTAGCCGTCGATGAAGTCCAGCTCGCCGGTGTCGGCCAGCTTGTCCCCGCCCAGGTAGATCACCAGGGTCTTGGGCTTGGAGATCATGGCGGCGTTGGGCGGCGTGATCAGCGAACCGTCCACAAAGATGATGGGCGTGTCCGCCGCCTCAAAGGCGCTCAGCCCCGTGTTGCCGTCCGTCCAGATGGAGGAGGTGACCCCGTCTCCGTAGTTCTCGCAGTAGGTGCGCAGGCCCAAAACCGTCCGGTCGATCAGGAAGGTCATGCCGAAGACGGATTCCAGCGTGTTCTTCTGCGTGGCGGGCAGCTCCCGCAGCACGGCGGGGGCGGCGTCCAGTCCGGCGTCCACACCGTCGGCGGATTTCTTCTCCCGCTTCACCGTCTCGCCCAGGGTCATGGTGCCGCTGTCCCGTTCGCCCTTGTAGCTGGAGGACATGGCAAAGACCATGCCGATCAGCAGCGCCAGCAGCGCGGCCAGAATGGCGGCGGCCCAGATGAAGTTTTTCAAACCGGTCAATCCGTTTTTCATCACAATCACTCCGACATGGAAGATATGGGCGGCCGCAGGGCCGCCCATAATCTTTGAACTGTTGTGTCTTACTCCTGCTCCGCCAGAGCCTTGGCCTCTTCGATGACCTTCTGCTGCACGTTGCCGGGAGCTTCCTCGTAGCGGACGAACTTGCAGGTGAAGGAACCGGCACCCTGCGTCATGGAGCGCAGGTCGATGGTGTAGGAGCTCATCTCCGCCATGGGAACCTCGGCCTCGATGGTGGTCATGCCGTCCTCGGCGGGCATGGAGCCCATCATGGTGCCGCGGCGCTTGGAGTTGATGTCGCCGATGATGGCGCCCTGGAACTCATCGGGGATGGTGACGAACAGCTGGCCGATGGGCTCGAGGATGGTGGGCTTGGCCTTGGGGATGCCATCCTGGTAGGCCAGACGGGCAGCGGTCTGGAAGGCCATATCGTTGGAGTCGACGGGGTGGTAGGAGCCGTCGTACAGGGTGGCCTTCAGGCCGACCAGCGGGTAACCGGCGAGAACGCCCTTCTGCACGGCGTTGCGCAGGCCCTTTTCCACGGAGGGGAAGAAGTTCTTGGGCACGGAGCCGCCGAAGACTTCCTCGGCAAAGATCATGTCGTCCTGCTCGTCCTGGGGCTCGAAGCGGATCCAGACGTCGCCGAACTGGCCGGAACCGCCGGACTGCTTCTTGTGGCGGCCGTGGGCCTCGACCTTGCCCTTGATCTTCTCACGGTAGGCAACGCGGGCGGGTTTGAGTTCGGTGTCCACGTTGTAGAGGTTCTTCAGCTTGGAGCAGAGCACGCCGATCTGGATGTCGCCGGCGCCGGAGATGACCATCTGGTGGGTCTCGGCGTTGTTGACCAGCGTGAAGGAGATGTCCTCCTCGCCCAGCTTGTTCAGGCCGCCGGCCACCTTGTCGTCCTGGCCCTTGGTCTTGGGGGCGATGCACATGGAGTAGCAGGGCTCCGGAATCTCGATGGCGGGGAGCTCCACATCGTCCTTGGAATCGGTGACGGTGTCGCCGGTCTTCCAGTCCATCTTGCCGATGGCCACGATGTCGCCGCAGCAGGCGTCGGTGACCTCGGTGCTCTTCTTGCCGCACATGGTGTACAGTCGGCCCAGCTTGTCGGTGGAGGAGGCGCGCACATTGCGCAGGGACATGCCCGCGGCGATCTTGCCGGAGAGGACCTTCACGAAGCTGTACTTG
>JBGUNL010000272.1:0-3346 GCA_045117295.1 Candidatus Limivicinus sp. | reverse complement strand
AAAACTTTTCCGACTTCATCGCGCGCTACGGCATGACGGACATGTACAGCTCAAGCTTCTACCCCTTCGAAACCGAGGAGGAGAAGTGGGCCTACTGGTCGCGGCACATCCGCATGAACCGCTACGACGCCCCGGTGGGCGAGCCGTACAAACAGCTGCTTGAGCTGGTGAAGGAGAAGCCCTATTTCGTCATCACCACCAACGTGGACGCGCAGTTTTACAAAGCGGGCTTTGACCCCCTGCGCATCTGGGCGGTGCAGGGCGACTACGGCAAGCTGCAGTGCGCCAGAGGCTGCCATGACACCCTCTACGACAACCGCGATCTCATCCTGGAGATGAGTGAAAAGCAGAAGGACTGCCGCATCCCCGCGGAGCTCGTCCCGCACTGCCCCCGCTGCGGCGAGCCCATGGAGATCAATATCCGCAAGGACGAGTACTTCGTGCAGGATGAGCAGTGGTATGCCGAGCGCGGCCGGTATATGGACTTCCTGGAAGAGAACAAGCGCAAAAAGGTGGTCTTCCTGGAGCTGGGCGTGGGCTTCAATACGCCGACGATCATCCGTTTCCCCTTCGAGCAGATGGCGGCAAACTGGCCCCGGGCCACGCTGGTGCGCATCGGCCGCAGCCGGGCGGACGTCCCGTCCCGACTGAAGGACAAGGGAATCTCCCTGGACGGCGGCATCCGGCCTGCCCTGGATGCGATATGCAAATAATGGTTCAGCGCCCCGGACTTGTTCAGGTCCGGGGCGCTGTGGTACAATAAGAGCAGCCGAAACGACGGCACCCGCCCGGTCATCTTCAAGATCGAGCGCATCGACATCCCGGGCAAGTTCTTTTCACCTTTCATTCCAAACGTACACAGGTGGGCAGGAGCATGAAAGTTCCTGCCCGGCTGTTCTTTGGAAAAGGCATGACCTTCGGCTACAAAGCCCCACGCTTTTCTCGAAACAGACAATTCCCGCAGACCCCCGGGAGTCGAATTTCAGCTATATGGCGCATTGACGGTGGAAGAGGGAAGGTCTATACTGCTGTTGGTTCATTATGTTCTCTTATGAAAAGATGAGGATTGCTTATGAATATATTTGATGTGATCTCCCTGCTGGGAGGTCTTGCCATGTTCCTCTACGGCATGCGTCTGATGGGCGATTCATTGAAGGAAAATTCCTCCGGCACGCTGCGGCTGGCCATGGAAAAGGTGACAAACAACCCCGTGAAGGCGTTCTTCCTCGGTATGCTTGTCACCGCGCTCATTCAGTCTTCGACCGCGATGATCGTCATCACGGCCGGCCTTGTCGCCGCAGGGATCCTGACGCTGCACCAGGCGCTCGGCATCATCGTCGGCGCAAACGTCGGCACCACGGTCACCGGCCAGATCATCCGCCTGCTGGACGTGGACGCTTCCGGCGCCATGTGGCTGCGCTTCTTCCAGCCGTCCACGCTGGCGCCCCTCGCCCTGATCCTCGGCATGGTGCTGATTATGGGCGGTTTTGTCCGCAATGCCAAGTCTGTCGGCAACATCGCCATCGGCTTCGGCATCCTCTTCTCCGGCCTGCTGAACATGACGGGTTCGGTGGATGCCCTGGCAAAATCCGGCACGATTGAGCGTCTGTTCTCCGGCCTCGGCGAAAACCCCTTCCTCGGCTACCTGACCGGTGCCGGCGTCGCCTTTGTCCTGCAGAGCTCGTCTGTGACGGTGGGCATCCTGCAGGCCTTCTCGGCCTCCGGCATGCTGACCTTCAAGGCGATCTATGCCGTGATTGTCGGCATCTATCTCGGCGACTGCGTGACGACGGCCATTGTCTGCTCCATCGGGGCAAAAGCGGAAGCGCGGCGCGTGGGCGTGGTGAATATCCTTTTCAACCTCAGCGAGACCGTCCTCGTGCTCGTCGGGGTGACGATCATCCACCGGCTGGGGTTCCTGGATAGCTTGTGGGACCGCACCGTAAACTCCGGTATGATCGCCAACACCAACACCATTTTCAACCTCACCTGCTCCATCTGTCTCTTCCCGATGCTCAACACCTACGAAAGGCTCAGCCGCCGCATCGTGAAGGACGACGCCTCACCCGAAGTGCAGGAGAAATATCACGACGAGCTCGAGGCCCTGAACCCCAGCTTTTTCAACACGCCGGCGCTGGCCCTGCAGAGCTGCTACCAGCTGCTGCTGGCGATGCTGCACGCGGCGCAGAGCAATATTGAAAAATCCTTCCTGCTGCTGGAGAAATACGATGGGCACCTCCATCGGGAGATCCTTGCGGAGGAGGAAAACCTCGACCGGCTTACGGACCGCGTCAGCCGCTATACCGTTGAGCTGCTGCCCCATCTGCAGCTGGAGCAGCACGTCGCCATCCTCAACCAGTATTACAAGGTTACCACGGAGTTTGAACGTCTGGGCGACCACGCGGTCAGCATCGCGGAGGTCGCGGCGAACATGTCGCACGACGGTACGGCCTTTTCCCAGACCGCCATCGGCGAAATCCATGTCGTGGAGTCCGTCCTCCGCCAGATCCTGGAGAACACGGAGAAGACCTTCCGCGACCGCGATGAGGAGGCAGCCCGTGAAATCGAGCCTCTCGTTCAGATCGTCAACGAGCTGAATACCGTCCTTCGGCGGAACCATCTGCAGCGTCTGAGCCAGGGCGCATGCAGTATGTTCGCGGACATTGCCTTTACGAATCTGGGGGTGGAGTTCCGCCGGATCGCGGCAGTCTGCTCGAATGTCGGCGTGGCGACGGTTGTGCGTGTCCATCCGGAACTGGCGGATCATGAGCACCTCTATTTTGAGCGCCTGCACAACGGCGGCGACGTCGCATTCAACGCCTCCTATGAGGCGGCCCATGCCCTGTATTTCTCCCAGCTTCCGGAAGGGGATCCCCCGGTTCCCGGCACGCAGCTTCCCGGACCGGCGCCGGTTTGAGCCTGAAAGCAGATCATAGACAGACAGCCGCAGCGGAAACCCGCTGCGGCTGTCTGTTTTTCAAAGTCTGCACGCCAGTAGTTTTGATCCGGCGGTTCATTGCGTAAAGGTGCCGTACGCGGCCACCGCCTCGTCGATGGTCATTTCGCCCGTCCCGACCCGATAAACCGCCTGCCGCAGCTGAATGACCGCGTCATCCGTCAGCCCGATCACCTCCGGCGACAGGATCCGGGATTCCGGTACGGCGCCGAAGGCGGCATACATGCTGTTAAAGGACAGGTCCTTCGTCGGCGACATAAGGCCCTTGTTCTGCGCCATCTCGTTCAGCTCCCGCGGCGTGATCAAAAAGCGCATGAATTCGTTGGCCATGTCCAGATTCGGGCTCTCCCTGTTGACGGAGAACTGCAGATTCGGCATGTCCAGGAAGTT
>JBGUNL010000271.1:0-8606 GCA_045117295.1 Candidatus Limivicinus sp. | reverse complement strand
ATTTGCAATCCAGGTTCCTATTGCCCCCAGGGCAGCCAGCACAAGATAATAGATCTGTTTCGCGTTCATTGTTATCTCTCTCCTTTTTCTTATGTCCTTGCCACATCCGTGGCGTATTCCACGATTGTCTTTCGGAACTCCGAGCTCTTAATTCCATCGATCCGGTCAGCCGGCCAGTATCCGTTCTGGCACATGCAGGTCTGCAGCATCCGCACGATGGCGGTGGTCTCCGCGTCCTGCTCCCGGACGGGGGCCGTTTTTGCGTTGCCGCTCACCAGACTGCGGAACCGATCCGAGCGGACGATGTCGATATCCAGGTTGTTGCTGTACCCGGCGATGCGTCCCTCGCTGGTCATCTGCCACAGATCGCAGGGGGTGTCGGGTTCCCTGCCATAGCGGGCGACCCAGATGAGCGCGTCGTCAAAAGCGTTGCTGTCCACCAAGCTGAACACCCCCAGATCCGAACCATAGAGTCCGGGCGTGTATCCCCCTGTCTTGATCGTCCGGCAGAACGCCCGAATGACTGCGGCAAGCTGAGCCCGGCCGATGCTGAACTGCCCGCCCTGGTTCTCGATGTCCATATAGATGCCCAGCGGCGCCGTGCGTCCGGCAAGGACGCTCATGGCAAACTGCGCTTCCTGTACAGCCCGCTCCTCGGTGAGCGCGTAGCTGTCCACGAAAACACCGACCGGGATACCCGCGTCAGATGCCTGTTTGTACTGAGACTCAAAGCAGCGGTCCCTTGTGGACACGCCGGAGTTGGAGCGCAGGATCACAAACTCAAATCCCTGCTCCTTGATCGACGCCACGTCCAGATCTGGGTGATGGTGTGAGATGTCAATGCCTTTCATTTCTTCCTCCAGAAATGTCATAGTTTTCTTTTACGTTCGTGGGAATCATACCCCTTTTCTTGATAGTCTCTATCCCATGTGATAAAATTATATATTATGCTTGGGAGGAGGTGAAAAAGACGGACTATAAGAAAATTGAAAACGCGGCAAAAAAGGCCATCCAGACCAAATATTTAATGTCTGACATGGATGATTTGAAAACCCAGATCGTTGCCGCAATTGCCGCTGCCATCAAGGAATATGATGAACAGCGCAAAAAAGAAGACGCTTAATTGAGCGCTTCTTTTACCAGATTGCAGAAGTGTTCAGCCGCTTCTGTAATCTGGTTTTCTTTTTCGTCCGGCAAATCAAACGTTTCAACTGTAAACTTCTTGCTTCACCCGGCACTGGCAATTCGCGTTCATCGTTTCCTCCAGAATAAAATCAGCAACGCCATGACAAGATACAGCACGGGCAGTGCCAGATGGATCTCCGGCCCGTGCAGCACGGCGTGCCAGCCCAGGGCGGCCAGCTCGTCGATGATCTCCTGCAGCATTTCAGTCCTCCGTCAGCAGACCGCTCTCGGTCTTTTCGTCGTCTTCCATATCTTTATTTTGCGTAGATCCTAACCGGGATAAGGTAATTGTTTGCAGTTGTCGGGACAGCTCCATACGTGTTTGAAATTTGACCGGCTCCAAATGTGAGCGTAGTTGCCGTTCTCCAGCCCGGATTTGTTGTCCTTTGCACATACTTGCCACCATAGAAACAAAAAAACAACGCACGGTTGAAATATAAACCGACCTCACTTGTAAAATAAATTTCATTCCCCGCTGCTGACGCTGTGTTAAGGTTGAAATCTATTTTCAAACGCTCATATCCGCTAGTATTGATGGAAAGAGTTTGTCCTGGGAAATCGCTGTTCGGATTTGGGTTTTCCCAAAGCAGTCTCCAGCCGTTGGCCTCCCATGTCCCCGTTGCCATCAGGGAGTCACCTCCCCGGAATCACTCGGTTCCGGCTCCGGTGCGGGGATCCGGTTGTCGACGCAGCTGTCGGTCACCCGGCCCTGCATATTGACCACCATGGCCTCGACGAAGTCGATGTCCTTGTCGTGGCCGTAGCTGTAGGCGCCGAGATAGGCGTGGAAACCCTGCCGCGCCGTGTCCAGGCTGTCGTGGACGACCACGCCCTTGGTGTAGGTGCCGCTCTTCCTCTGGATCTGGACCAGAAAAAACTTCTCTTCCATTTTTGTCCTCCTTAATTGGATTTTTTAACGAGGGTGATCTGCGCCGTGCAGGTGGCGTCCGTGCAGGTGCCGGTCATGGAGAAGGTCCCCGCGCCGGAGCTGAAAGTCCCGCCGGCCGTGACCGCTGCGGGCCTGGAAAAAACCACGCTGGACAGCACGTAGTCCTCCGTGATCGCCGCGTTGCTGATTGAGATGATCGTGCCGGTGGTGGCCGTCATGGGCACCGAGGGGAAGTACAGCGCCCCGCCGCCGACCTCCGGCGTGATCCAGCCGGTCGCGTAGTCCGATCCGGAAGTCTTCGCCAGCACCTGGCCGGGGGATCCTCCGGCTGCCACGCCAGGCCCGGCAGGACCGGTGGGTCCGGTGGCGCCTGCGGGGATCCCGAAGTCGAACACGGCCGCGGCGCTGCTGCCGCTGTTGGTCACCGTCGGCGCGGAACCGGCCGGCAGGCCGCTCACTGTGCCCACCGCGATGGTCGCGGCGGCGCCCGGTGCGCCCGCGCTTCCCGGCTCGCCCTGGGGGCCTTTGATGTTCACCGGGTCGGGGTTGGCCTTTCCGCCGTCGTTCGTCCAGCTGATCACGCCTGCAGAACTCACCGAGGGCGTGAAAGTCGTGCCGTCGCTGCCCGGGGCTCCCGGCGCGCCTGCGCTTCCCGGGTCGCCCTGCGGGCCTTTGATGTTCACCGGGTCGGGGTTGGCCTTTCCGCCGTCGTTGGTCCAGGAGATTACGCCGGCAGAACTCACCGAGGGCGTGAAGGTCGTGCCGTCGCTGCCGTCCGCGCCCGCAGGTCCTGCCGGTCCCACGGCGATCTGGCCCGCGTTCTGCCAGCTGGTGCCGTTGTAGAACCAGCCGTCGTAGGGCGACGCGGCGCCCACCAGCCAGAGCTCCCCGGAGGGTGCCGTGGCCGGGAGATACGCAGTGCTGGGCACAGGCCCGCGCAGCTGCACGCCGGGGCCGGGCGCGCCCGGAGGGCCGGCTGGCCCAGCCGGGCCGCGCAGTCCGTTCCAGGTTTCCCAGCTGTCCTCCGGATCCGTGAATTGAAACTCGTTGCAGGGGCACTGCAGCTCGAAGACGTCCGCCATCAGCCCATCACCTCCTGGTACAGGCTGTCATAGACCGCGAGCGGCCAGACGGCGGAGGCCGGGGCGTCCGTGGCGCTCTTGTAGCAGCGGATCTGCACAAAAGCTGTCTGTCCAGCTCCTCCGCCCATGGGTGACCCGACGCTGGGCGCGAACAGCAAGGTTTCCTCTTGCGTAAGCACCGCCACCACACTGTCGTCGGTGATCGTTACGCTGTCACTGTCTGCGTTTGTCTTCTCTATGACGATCCGCTGCCCCTGCGCCCACGTGATGCGGATGCTCGAATATTCCGAGGGCGGCTCGGGCGTTTTGATGGTGATTTTATATGTCCCCGCGCGGTGAATTGCCATGTTGTCCTCCTCTCAGCTCGTCCAGAGCATCCCCTGGGTTCTCATCCAGGCGATGATCTCGTTGACTTTCGCGATGATTGCCGCCGTGCCGGCGTCGCTGGCCAGGTCCGTGATGGACTTCCAGCTGTTGGGGTTGGAGATCTCGCCCAGAACGATGTAGGTTCCGGACTGTTTCATGACCACCACGCGTGTGCCTACGTGCAGCGGCCGACACATCAGCATCATTTTGTAGCGCTTGGTCATGGCCTTATCCTGGCCGTCGATCCGAATTTGTATCCCGTCCGCGTTGGACCAGGCGACCACCGTCGCCAGATAGAACTCCGTCACCGGTGCCTGCGCCCCGGCGTTTTCGTCCATTTCCAAAATATCAGTCAAGATGCACCACCACCCTCTCTAGCTCATGCGTCATCTCCCCGCCCGGGGCCAGCTCCATTGTCCAGGCGTGCTCTACACAGACTGCGCTCAGGTCTTTGTAGCGCAGTGCTGTTACGTCGGCCACCCTGAACCCGGGCTGCAACGCGGTGGTGACTCGGATGGTCTCGCCGCCCAGCATGCTCTCGTTGCGTAGGCGGTCGGCGTAGGCCTGCAGCGCGGCTTGGTCGGCCACGTTGTTGACCCGCACCACCTTCACAATCTCCCGCCCCCGCCGCATGACGGACAGCGGGCTCTGCGGGTTGGTGTTGCGACTGGTGGCCACCAGGGGGCCGCTCTTGTCCGCGTTGCTGCAGATGCACACGAACACGTTTGCCGCCTGGTAGATGTCCGTCTCCCGGCGGATCTGAGGCAGCATCCGGATGACCTCCGACGCACCGGCCGTCAGATCCTCCGGCTGGTCGCTCAGCGTGTGCTCGATATTTTCAGCCGTAGGAATTGACTCTGGCTCCAACACCGCAGCCCCGGATTCGTTGAACCAGAGTGGGTTGTAGCTGATCTCGGAGAGCAGCTGGTTGATGATCGTGAGGTTGCTGGTCCCGACGGGCCAGTCCTCCCGGTCCTGCGCGAAGACCTTGGTGGTTGGCGTCTTGACGATCAAAGTGATCCCGCACTCTGCCAGCAGCTGCTCCACTGGTTCCAGGTAGTTGGTCCCGGCTGGCCAGTACAGGCTCACCCTGGTGTAGGTGTCCTTCACGCGCCAGCACCTGTCGTAGGCCTCGATCTGCAGTTCCTCGATTCCGTCGCTCTCGGATGGCGTCACTGTGGCCGGCAAGTAGACCCCGAGCCGGTTCTCGATCCCGTCCAGAAACATCACCGGCTGGATCTCGTCGCTCAGCCAGTCCGGCTGCAGCTCGTTGCCGTCCACATCTTCCACGATTGGCGCAAACGTCCCGGAAAGCGACGTTTTGATCTCCGCCGCGTCGCTCATCCTGATCTGCCTGCTCCTTCCCTCCGGCGCTCTCAGAAGTCCGTAGAAGGCTCCGTTTCGCAATACGTGATAGGCAAAATCAACGGTCCTCATCCACAAAGTCCCTCCAGTTTTTGCGCTGCACGGTGGCTGCGTAAGCGCGGAAGAAGCTGACGCTGTTTTTGCTGATTGCTGTCATGATCCCCACCATCGATTCCCCGCTCGGCGCCTTGTAGATGATCGGTTTCCCGATCATGGACTCAAAGAGCAGTGCCTGTTCCTCCTCGTCTTTTCTCCACGAGACGTCAAAGCTCACCTGCAGGGTCTTGTATGGGCTCGTCTCTGCCTCCGGGTACTCCTGCCCCGCGAAGTGTCTCAGGCTGATCGTCTGGGTGAGCGTGTAGTTTTCCTGGCGTGTCGGGTTTCGGCTCTTTGTCAGCTCCAGCCATTCGCCTCCTGTGAGCAGCGCGATGGCCAGCTCCCCGGTGCAAAGTGCTCCCTGTACCACGTTGCTGGCTGTGTAGAAGCCGCCCGGCAGCCGGTTGATCACCTGCCAGCTGTGCCGGCCCAGCACCGTCCGGTCTGTGAAACTTTTCCTCCTCGTGTGCCCGATCCTGGCCCCGTCGCGATAGATCAAGTAATCGGCAGCAGTGCTCTCCGTTTCCCAGTTGAGCTCCGCGTCCCGGCAGAACACGCCGGAGAGCCGGATCGCCTCGCCTGGCACGTTGGCCACCGTGAAGGTGGCCTCTCCCGCCTGGCTCCAGAGGCCGAAACTGCCCTGCACTTCCACCTGCGCCGTGTGCTCCCCGTCTTCCAGATAGTTCGGCAGCGTGAAGCTCTTGTCGGCCCCGAAGTAGGGGCCGTAGACGGTCCCGTCCACGGTGACGCGCCACGTTTGCTGCCCGATCGACTGCCACCTGATAACGGCGAAGGGGACGGCCTCGGCCGTGACGATCGGCGCCGGAGGCGCTGCCACGGCCACAAACGCAGCGGGCTCACTCCACGGCCCCGCAACGGGGTCCAGATTATAGACGCGCACGCGCCAGTAGACCGTGCCGCCCGGGATGGTGCCAGCCTGGGCGGCATACTGCGTGGCGGATCCAGTAATATGGGCAAGATCCGACCAGGTGGTGCTGTCGCTGCTGATCTGCAGATCTGCGCCCGTTGGCGTAGTGCCTGTGGAGTTTCCCGTCTGCCAGGTAAGCAGGATGCCGGAGTCTTCGTCCTCCACTGTACCGATCGGGGAAACCGGGGTCGCGATCTGCAAACTGTCGGCGGTGCTGATCGTGTAAATGGGGGAGGTGCTTGTCGTTCCCTGGTCATCAGTTGCGGTCACGTACCACTGGACCGTCCCCACCGGCATGGTTTCCGCCGGGATCGTGACGGCCTGGGTGCTGCCGCTGGCGGCCAGCGCCGTCCAGGATCCGGAAGTCCCCGCCCTCCAGTAGAAGGTGGCGGATGTCTGCCCCCACTCTCCTGCGCAGGAGTATTCGCCTGCCGGTTCAAAAGTCCAGGCGAATACCTGCGGCTCGTGTGGGTTGACAAAGCCGGATGTTTTCCCGCTGCCGGTAGCCTGGGACAGGACAGTGACCTCGTCGTCATAGTAAAGATTGAGATGAGGGGGGAGCCGGTAGCCGATGTCATAGATCTCTAGCGGGCCGACGTTCTCCGTCGGGGAATACAGATAAGCGCCGCCATATTTCAAGAGTTTGTGTGCACTCTCGGACTTGTAGGTGTGGTCCCCGTACTCGCCGGAATAGATGGGCAGGATAAATGAGATCCCGTAGCCTGTAAAATTTGCGACGCCATTGGCGATTTTCTCGCCTGCCGTCCTCGTGTTCCAGGTGATGGTCCCGGGGTCGAAATCCCTGGTTGGCGCATAAAGATCCAGAGATCCGGGTGTAGCATACATCCGCACACCGCCGTAGACGTAAACCGTGACAGAATACAGTCGTTTAAATTTGATGTTTTCAGGGACGGGCGCGAACTTGAAATACGCGCGCTTATAGTTATCGCGTGCAATCGTCCACGAAAGGTCATAGACGGCTCCCTGGGAGCCGGGCGGAGTACTGGGTCGGATGTTATCATTGGGGTATTCCTTGTCGACAAGCCCCGAGGCTGTGCACTCTAGGAGAAGCTGTACTTCTGCCATTTATGCCATCCTCCTTCTCACTCGTAGCCCGGAGAACTCACCGTCTATCCGTTCCAGCATCTGCACGTTGCGCTCCAGCAGCGCCTCGATCCTGGTGGTATCCGTGGGGGCCGCCTTCATCTGCTGGCTCTCCTGGTTGGAGTAGATCCTGCTGCCCCTGGGCAGCTGGACGTATTCGGGGCCGGCTTCGCCCACCCAGGTGCCGCCCCCGCGCCAGTACTCCGTCCCCGCGGCGTTGTAAGCGTTCAAGATGCGGCCATTCGTATCGCGGTTGTGGTTCAAAATCCGCTGGAGATTGCTCTCTGTGCTTCCCATGCCCAAACCTTGTTTGAGCATGCCGCTTCCCCAGTTCCACGGCATCAGGCCTCCCACAACGTTCATCGCGTCTGCCACCGTTGCCGCCACGATAGCAAGTCCGCGCATGGCGTCCGATACCTGCTGGATGGGATTTACCCATCCGGGCAGCGATCCCACCAGGTCGGCGCCGGCCTCCACAATGCCCAGCGTACTCTGCACCAGCGCTCCGGTGTTCTCCACGAGTTTGGAGTCGATCAGCGTCTTCCCTGCTGTGTCCACAAGCTTGGTCAGGTCCTCATAGGCTTTCTTATTTGTCGGTGCCCACTGCACGGCGATCTGGTTTGTGTTCTTCTCGATGGTCTGGGTGTATTTCTGGTGGGCGTCGTCCACCTGCCCCAGGATCTTCAGCTGATCCTCACTCAGGACGTAGCCCTCGGAGAGCGCCTCGTTGTACAGGCGCTGCGCTTCGTCCAGGTTCAGAATCAGCGGGTTGAGCTCCTGCGCGGACTTGCCAAAGAGCGCCATAGAGATGGTGTCCCGCTCGGTCTCGTTCCCAATCCCTCCCAGGGCCTCCAGCGCCTCAAACATGACCGTGTTGGCGTCTCGGAGCTGTCCGCTGCTGTCTGTCACGGAAACGCCCAGCTGCTGGAATGCGGCCGCCTGCGCGCCCAGATCGCCCTCGTAGGCCTTCCCCTGCTCAGCTGATTTTCTCACGGCCTCATCGTAACTTGCAAACTGGTCCCGTGCCGTACCGATACTCCTTGTGATCTTGGTCAGCGCCCCGCTCATGGTCTCGGCGGAGACGTCGATATATGGCGCCGCGTACTGAAACTGCTGTAAAAGGTCGGTGCTCACGCCGGAGACCAGGCTCTGTGTCATCAGGTCGTCCGCTTTGGTCGCCGCCTGCTCCGTGATCTCGTTGAGCTTCTGGATGGCCTTGACCGCTGCCGCCGCGGCTGCCGCGATGGCGCCCAGGGCCGCTGCCGATCCGGCAGACATTCCTTTCATCCCATCCAGGGCCTTTTTCGCCCCATCCGGCAGCTTGACGCCCAGCTTCCCGGCGATGCTGTCCACCTGATCGCCGAGAGACGCGCCCTTTTCGGTGCTCTCCTCCATGGCGTCGCCCATGTGCTCCAGCGTCTCGGTGGTTTCCTCGTTCTGAACGCGGAGCTTGTTTGCCTGTTCCTCTGCGCCATAAAGGGCCTGCTTCCATTTCAACGTCGCTTCGGAGTTTTCCCCGGTGGCCGCGGCGGACTTTTCTACCATGTCCCGCAGGAGATCCACGCGCTTTTCCGCCGTTTGGAGCTGCTGC
>JBGUNL010000270.1:0-8434 GCA_045117295.1 Candidatus Limivicinus sp. | reverse complement strand
GGCGTCAGCGTCAGGCGCTGCACCAGGGAGTTGGTTTTCTTATTCATCCTTCGGCTCGCTTTCCGACCGGATCTCGCCCAGATCTTCGATCTCGCCCAGCTCCTCGATCTCCACCTCGCCGATCTCGTCCATCTCGTCGGAGAAGGAGGAGTAGTCGCCGAACATGCCGGAGTATTCGGATTTCTTCATGATGTGGATGGCGTCGGGCTCGATGTACAGACCGATATGCTCGTCCACGTCCACAAAGTCCGTGGTCTGGATCATCCACTTGAAGCCGTCGATATCCACGATGATCTCGTAGTGTACGCCCAGGAAGGTCACGGAAGTGACCACGCCGCGGAGCATGCCCTTCTCCTCGGAGACGATGTCCACGTCCTCGGGCCGGACCACCACGTCCACCGGCTCCCGCTTGCCGAAGCCCGCGTCCACGCAGTCGAACACGTGGCCCGCGAAGGAGACCTTCCGGTCCTCCAGCATGATGCCGTCCAGGATGTTGCTTTCGCCGATGAAGTCCGCCACGAAGGCATTGGTGGGCTCGTTGTAGATATCCACGGGGGTGCCGATCTGCTGGATACGCCCCTCGGACATGACCACAACGGTGTCGGACATGGAGAGGGCCTCCTCCTGGTCGTGGGTGACGAAGACGAAGGTGATGCCGGTGGCCTTCTGGATGTTCTTCAGCTCCACCTGCATGTCCTTGCGCAGCTTGAGATCCAGGGCGGCCAGGGGCTCGTCCAGCAGCAGGACCTTGGGCTGGTTCACCAGAGCGCGGGCGATGGCCACGCGCTGCTGCTGGCCGCCGGAGAGACTGGTGACGCTGCGCTTCTCAAAGCCCTTGAGGGCCACCAGGGACAGCATCTCGGTGACCTTCCGGTTGATCTCGTCCTTGGGGACCTTCTTTTCCCGCAGGGAGAAGGCCACGTTTTCAAACACGTTCAGATGGGGAAAGAGGGCATAGCGCTGAAAAACGGTGTTGACGTTGCGCTTGTAGGGGGGCACGTCCTTGATATCCTCGCCCATGAAGATCACGTCGCCCTCGTCGGCCGTCTCAAAGCCGCCGATGATGCGCAGCGTGGTGGTCTTGCCGCAGCCGGAGGGGCCCAACAGGGTCAAAAACTCGTTGTCGTAGATATCCAGATTGATGTTGTCCAGTACCTTTTCCCCGTCAAAGGACTTGGAAATGTTCTTCAGCTCAATGATTTTCTTCATATCTCTCTCCCCCGGAATGATTATGCATACAGAAAAGGCGGCCGCGCAAAAGCACAGCCGCCTGTTGTTCCCTGAAAAGATGCGCGAACGCGCAGCATCCTTTTCCCCTGTTTGATCGGGGACCCGGGCCCAATGGATGTTAAGAGCTTAGAGAGCAAAGATGACTTTACCTACTCTTATTGACCATTTCACAGATTTGTATGCTTTTACAAAACCATAAAACTTGAGCTTTTAACTCAATCAATAAGGCAACTGTCGTTGCCACCGCACCTGCGGTTCGTCGGCGTCCGACCCGGCTGTCCGTGTGGCCTTGGCTCGCTTGGGGGCGAGCGGTCGATATCTTGCTTCGGATAAACTCAGACTATCCAATTGAGACGATTTATTTTAACAATATTCCCCATTGAAGTCAAGCCTTTGTTTCCCCCGGCGTTCACAGTTTTTTCTTGCGCTGCGTCCGGGATGCTGGTATAATATGCACAATTTCCCGAAAAGAGTTGAATGCCCGTGAACAAGCTCACCTCTCCCCGCAATCAGTTGATTTTCTCCATGCTGATTTTCGGCAGCATCGGCGTCGTCCGCCGCTATATCCCCTTCCCCTCCAGCGTGGTGGCCCTGGCCCGGGCGGTGATCGGCCTCTGCTTTCTGCTGATCGTCCGCGCCCTCCGACACGAGCCGGTCAACCGCGCCGCGGTGAAGGCCAATCTCCCCAAGCTGCTGCTTCTGGGCGCCATGCTGGCAATCAACTGGATCTTCCTCTTTGAAGCCTACAACCACACCTCCGTGGCCGCGGCCACCATGTGCTACTACATGGCGCCGGTGTTTGTGATCCTGCTCTCCCCCGTGATCTTCGGGGAGAAGATCACCCTGCGCAAGGGCGTCTGCTCCGCCGTCGCCATCTTCGGCATGGTGCTGGTGTCGGACGTGCTGTCCAGCGGCCTGCACGGGGCGAAGGGTCTGCTCTTCGGCCTCATCGCCGCGGGGTTCTACGCCGCCATCGTGATCGTCAACCGCACGCTGAAGGACATCTCCGCGGGCGACCGCACCATCATGCAGTTTGCGGTCTCCGCCGTGGTGCTGCTCCCCTACGTGCTGCTGACGGAAAATATCGGCTCCCTGCAGCTTACGCCCTTCATTCTGATCATGCTGCTGGTGGCGGGCGTGGTGCACACGGGCTATGCCTACGTGCTCTATTTCGGCAGCATCGCACAGGTGCCCGCCCAGACGGCAGCGCTGCTGAGCTATCTGGATCCGGTGGTTGCGGTGATCCTCTCCATCACGCTTTTGAAGGAGCCCATGAGCGCCGGCGCTTTGATCGGCGCGGTGCTGGTCATCGGCGCCATGATCGCAAGCGAGATCGAACCGAAGAAAAAGGCATGACGCAAAAAGGGGCTGTCTCAAAACTCCGTGTCATTCTGAGCGAAGCGAAGAATCTTTCCTTGAAAGTTTTCAAAAACCCTCAAAAGAAAGCTCCTTCGTCACTTCGTTCCTCAGGATGACAAAACGGTAAACGTTTTGAGACAGCCCCTTTTCTTATTTCTTTTCCTTCTGTTTTTTGGCCAGGTCGTTGGTGTCGATGGTGCCGCGGAAGACCACATAGGTGTCATAGAGAAACTCGGTCACGAAGTTCAGGATCATATTGATCGCCGTCACCAGGTATTCGTTCCAGCCCAGGGTGTCCGCCAGATAGCTGCCCAGCCAGGTGGACAGGGGCGTGAACACCGCGTAGTAGGCCGCCACCTTCAGCATGGCCACGGGCACGTTGTTGGCCGAACGGAAGGTAAACTTCCGGTTCAGCGTAAAGTTCCAGAGCACCGACAGCACCAGCGCGATCAGATAGCAGGGCCAGTAGCTCCAGTTTGTCAGCTCGTTGAGCAGGGCGAAGCTGACGATTTCGATGATGCCCGCTGAGGCGGAGAACAGCGCAAACTTCACCGCCCGCCAGATTTCCGTTTTCTTGTCCATGGTCTCCCCCCCTTTGGATACCTGATTATATCCCCGCCCCCTTCGCTTTGCAAGATGGCGGCGCAAAATAATTTCAGGAATTTGAAGCTTCCGCTTCCGCTTGACCATCCCGCTTCCGGCGCGATATAATGAATTTATCAATCACGAGGAGGCATACTCATGTACACCTTCAATCACTTCAATTTCAATGTCTTTGATCTGGAGCGCAGCCTGAAGTTCTACGACGAGGCCCTGGGTCTCAAGCCCGTGCGGGAGAAAAATGCCGCCGACGGCAGCTTCAAGATCGTCTATCTCGGCGACGGGCGCAGCGATTTTCAGCTGGAGCTGACCTGGATGCGGGACCGCACCGAGCCCTACGACCTGGGCGAGCAGGAATACCACCTGGCCCTGGCAGCCGACGACTTTGACAAGGCCCACCGCGACCATGAGGCCGCGGGCTGGATCTGCTTTGAAAATCCCTCCATGGGCATCTACTTCCTGGAGGACCCGGACGGCTACTGGATCGAGATCATCCCGCCCCGCAAGTAAAGGAGAAGCGTCATGCAGGAACTTCTGATCGTTGTCGACATGCAGAACGACTTTATCGACGGGGCCCTGGGCACCGCCGAGGCCGTGGAGATCGTCCCCCGCGCGGCGGAGAAGATCCGCAGCTTTCCCGGCAAGGTGCTCTTCACCCGGGACACCCACCCCGAGAACTATCTGGAGACCCAGGAGGGAAAAAATCTGCCGGTGGTTCATTGCGTCAAGGGTACGCCCGGCTGGGAGATCCGCCCCGAGCTCATGGCTCTGTGCAAAACCGAGCCCGTGGACAAGCCCACCTTCGGCTCCACCCGCCTGGGGGAGGTGCTGCTGGGGCTGAACACCCTGGACCCCATCGGCTCCGTCACCCTCATCGGCCTGTGCACGGACATCTGCGTCATCTCCAACGCCCTGCTGGTCAAGGCCTTTCTGCCGGAGGTGCCCGTCATCGTGGACGCCGCCTGCTGCGCTGGGGTCACGCCCGCCAGCCACCGGAATGCCCTGGAGGCCATGAAGGTCTGTCAGATCAAGGTCGAGAACGAATAAAAACAGCGCTGCGAAATGTCTCAACACGTGATTGCGAACCAGTGACCGCTGTCACTGGTGTGGCAATCCGTTCACGAAAGAGAGGCGGATTCCCACGCCAGTGTGTGCACTGGCTCGGAATGACGGTTGGATTTACATTTCGCAGCGTTGTTTTTTATGCGGCGGCAAGTCCTGCGGCGCCGGCGTTCAGCTCCCGCTCCAGGAAGGCGGCGATCTCCCGCACTCTTTCCGGCGACAGCGGATCGTGCAGCCCGGCGCTCTCCGCCGCGGCGATAAGACCGGGGTCCTCCGCCTCGGAGAGCTCCAGGAACTTTTCAAAGCCGGCGCCGGGCTTTGCCTGCTCCAGCTCAAAGATCTCCAGGGCCACTCCCGCCGAGGCCGGATAGCTGACCACATAGAAGGGCTGCTCGAAGAAATGGGGAATGTCGATCCAGCTTTTGGCGTAGTAGTCCTCGCTCACTCCGTCGTAATAGCCGTAATCCTTGGCCAGCTGCAGACTCAGGGCATTGAGCTTCTCCACGCTCAGATCCTCCGTCTCAAACGCCGCCCGCTCAAAGGCGGCAAAGGAGGCCTGCTGCACATAGGTTTCCAGACTGTCCAGCAGATTGATCTGCAGGAGGTTGTCCACCTCCTCGTCCAAGTACAGCTCCCGCATGGGCTCCAGAGCCAGATACTGCATGGCCTGGGAGAAGCACTCAGCCAGGTCCATGGTCCGGTCGGCATTGAAGCTGATAAAACTCTCCACATAGTGGCCGAATTCATGGGTCACCGTCAGGATGTCCTGGCTGTTGCCGCTGGGGCTGATGAAAAGATAGGGCGCCTCGTAATCGCTCAGATAGGTCTGGAAGCTCATGTCCGGCTTGTCGGCGCTGATGCGCAGATCGTACAGTTCGTACTTCTTCATGAAGGCATATGCCTCTGCGGCCTCGTCCCCCACGGCCGCGGCGACAGCCTCCAGCACGTCCTCCAGATCCTGCTCCTCCACCAGACTGTACCAGACGTCGTTCCACATGCCCTGCTCTTCTATCCGCTCATAGAGAGGCACCAGCGTCTCCCGCACACAGTCGACAAAGCGGTCGCTCTCCTCCACGGTGAAATCCCGGCCGTAGCCCAGCTCAAACTGCATATCCGCGTAGCTGTCAAAGCCGAGGCATTTTGCCTCCTCCTTCCGCAGCTGAACCAGCCGGATATAGAGATCCCCCAGAAGCGGATTGTACTTTTCGTAGAACGCGTCGTATCCCCGGGCGATCTCCTCGTCGGTTTCGGCGTTATACGTCCAGTCGCCCAGGAACCATTCCTCCCCGTCGATCTCAATCACGGGGTTGTTGGTCAGACCGCGGTACTGCGCGATCAGCTCGCTCTCCCGGGCGGAGAGGGCCACGTACTCATCCGTCAGCAGGCTCTCGCTCTCCGGGCCGTACTCCTCCAGAAAGCCCTCCCAGAAGTAGTCCTTTTCCAGTCTCTCGGCATAGCGGGAGGAGCCGCAGGCCAGATACACCTGCTCCATGATCTGGCTGATCTCCGCCTGGGCGGCGGCGTTCCAGGCATACTCCTCCGCGTAGTACTCGTCCGTCAGATCCTGGCAGTTTCGGATATCCGCGATGGCGGCCATGGTATCCGCCGTGTAGTACAGGGCAAAGAGCTCGTCCAAAAGCCCGGTCACCTTGCGAAAACGCGCCGACTTTTCCAGCGCCTCCTCGATCTCGGCAGCCTTGGTCCGCATGGCGTCCAGATCCGGCCGCTCGTAGGGCATGTCCGCAAAGCGGCAGAGCGTACGGACAGCGTAATCCTCCCGCTCCTGGGAGAGCAGCCCCGTCAGGCTGCCGGACACGCCCGAGCAGCCGCACAGAAGGCAGACGCACAAAAGCAGGGAGAGCAGGGACAGGGTTTTCTTTTTCATCGCGTTTCTCCAAATCTGTTTTTTCTTATTTTAACACATTCTTTCGTCCGGGAAAAGCCGTGTTTTACTTGAAATGCGATGGCGATTCCTCTATAATATTTTTAGTTATTTTCCATCAGGAGGATCTTATGAACGACATTTACGTCTGCGGCCACCGCAATCCCGATACCGACTCCATCGTCGCCTCCATGGCCTACGCCAATCTGCGCAACGCCCTGGGTGACCGGGAATACAAGGCCGTCCGCATCGGTGCCATCAACGACGAGACCCAGCGCATGCTGGACCGCTTCGGCTTTGAGCCGCCCATGTACATCCAGACCATGCGCTCCCAGGTCAGCGACCTGGACTTTGACCACCCCACGGAGCTGAACAAATCCGTGCCGCTGGATCTGGCCTGGCGCACCATGCAGGAGGCCAACGTCTCCGCCATCCCCATCCTCAACGACGACGGCACCCTCTACGGCATGCTCTCCACCGGCGATATCGCCGCCTACGAACTGCGCACCGTGTTTGACTGCCATGTGGAGGCGCTGCCGGTCTTCAACCTCATCAGTGTGCTGGAAGGTCGGCTGGTCAACGAGTTTTCCAACCTCACCGAGACCGTCACCGGCAAGGTGACCGTGGCCCTGCCCAAGGCCTTTGAGGATCCCAGCTTCACCGAGAAGGACACCATCCTCATCTGCGGCGAGCAGCCGGAGATCATTCAGAAGGCGCTGGAGTCCGGGGTCAATTGTCTGATTCTCTGCCAGACGGAGGTGCCCCAGGAGCTGGTGGACAGCACCGCCTCCACCTGCATCATCTCCACGCCTCTCAACGCCCGGCAGGCCGCCCGCCTGATCTTCCAGGGCATCCCGGTCTTCCGCTTTTGCCGAACGGAGGATCTGATCTCCTTCCATCTGACGGACTTCGTGGACGACGTGCGTGAGGCCCTCATCGACAGCCGCTACCACTACTATCCCGTGCTGGACGAACAGGACCGGGTGGTGGGTACGCTCTCCCGCTATCACCTGCTGCGCCCCAGAAGCAAGCGGGTGGTGCTGGTGGACCACAACGAGGCCTCCCAGTCCGTTCCGGGGCTGGACCAGGTGGAGATCATGGAGATCATCGACCACCACCGCCTGGCCGATATCCAGACCAAGATGCCCATCGCCGTGCGCAACGAACCGGTGGGCAGCACCAACACCATCCTCACCGCCATGTACCAGGAGCACGGCGTCATGCCCTCCCCCGCCATGGCCGGCCTGATGTGCGCCGCCATTTTGTCCGACACGGTCATGTTCAAATCCCCCACCTGCACCAAGCGGGATATCGCCATGGCCGAGCGTCTGGCCCGGATCGCAAAGGTCTCTGTGGAGGATCTGGGCAAGGAGCTGTTCTCCTCCGCGGGCGTGGGCGACAAGAGCGCCGAGGAGCTGTTCAAGACCGACTACAAGCAGTTCCATATCGCCGAAAAGAACCTGGGCGTCAGCCAGATCACCTGCGTGGACGCGGCGGCCTACCTGGAGCGCAAGGACGAGTTCCTCGCCGTCATGGAAAAGATCCGCAAGGCGCAGGAGTTCGATCTGGTGGTGCTCATGCTCACCGACGTGCTCTCCGAGGGCTCGCACCTGCTCTATGTGGGCAATGCGGAGATCATCCGCCAGGCCTTCAATGTGGAGCCCAAGGACAACGTCCTCTTCCTGCCCGGCATGATGTCCCGGAAAAAGCAGCTCATTCCCACGCTCACCGCCCTCTGGGGATAAAACAGCATGAAATTTACCAAAATGCACGGAGCCGGAAACGACTTCATCATCCTGGACAACCGGGAGGCGCGGCTCTCCTTCGACGTCGTCCCCGCGCTGGCCCGCAGGCTCTGCGCCCAGCACACCTCCCTGGGGGCGGACGGGCTGATGCTGGTGGTCGACGCCCAACGCGGCGGGGATTACGGCATGCGCTTTTATAACTCCGACGGCAGCCTGGGCGAGATGTGCGGCAACGGCGCCAGATGTATCTGCCGCTACGGCTATGAGCACGGTCTCGCGGGCGCGACGCAGCGGGTGGAGACCACCGCCGGCCTTGTCACCGGGCAGCGGGTGGACGCCGTGCGCTACCGGGTGCGGCTCAACGATCCCTCGGTTCTGGATCTGCACCGCCCGGTTTCCGTGAAGGGGCAGACCTATGACTGCGCCTATCTGGAGCTGGGCAACCCCGGCATCCCCCACGCTGTGGTGTTGCTGCCGGACTGGGACGAATGGGAGCCGGACGATCTGCGCGCTTTGGGCCGCAGCCTCCGGTTTGCCCCCGCCTTCCCCAAGGGCG
>JBGUNL010000269.1:0-2849 GCA_045117295.1 Candidatus Limivicinus sp. | reverse complement strand
TCATCAGGGCCAGGGCCTGGCGCTGGCCGCCGGAGAGCAGGCCCACCGGCTGCTGCATCCGATCCTCCAGTCCCATACCGAGCCGCGCGAGGCGCTCCCGGAAAGCGTTCCGGCTCTTCCGGGAAACGCCGGCGAGCCACCCGCCCCAGCCCGCGGCCAGGGCCAGATTTTCCTCGATGCTCATACCGGGGGCGGTTCCCTGGGCCGGATCCTGGAACAGCCTTCCGATGATCTTGGAGCGCCTGTACTCCGGCAGCAGGGTGATGTCCTCCCCGTCCAGCACGATGCGGCCGCTGTCTGTCAGGAACACGCCGGAGATGGCGTTGAAGAGCGTGGACTTGCCTGCGCCGTTTGCGCCGATGATGGAGATAAAGTCCCCGTCCCTGACGGAGAGGGAGAGATCGTCCAAGGCTTTTTTCTCGTTTACCGTGCCCGGGTGAAAGGTCTTGGACAGATGGCTCAGTTCAAGCACGGTCTTTCCCCTCCTCTCCCCTGCCGTGGCGGACACGGCGGGCAAGCTCCGGGTAACGCGCGCGGAGATAGGGCCCCGCGATGGCGATGACGACGATGACGGAGGAGACCAGCTTCAGCATGAAGGCGGGCATGTTCAACCGCAGGGCCAGGGCGTAGACCAGGCGGAACACGATGGCGCCCGCCACCGCGCCGCAGGCCCGGCGGGTCACCCCACCCCGGGGGGCGAAGGCCCGGCCGATCAGCAGGGAGGCCAGAGCGATGGTCACCATGCCGGAGCCGATGTCGATGTTCACAGACTTCTGGCTCTGGGCCAGCAGACAGCCGGAGAGCGCCGTGAAGCTGCCGGAGATGCAGAGGCCTACCGTGGTGGTCATGGCGGGGTTGATGGAGGAGGAGCGCACCATGTCGGGGTTATCTCCGGTGGCGTGGATGGCAAGACCCAGGCGGGTGCGCAGAAACAGCGTGAGAAACGCAATCACCAGCGCGACCGCGATCACCGCCGCAGCAGCCTTGTACCACCCGGCCAGGGCCGTCCCCGCCAGGGCGTCTTTCAGAGCGGTAAATACTGTGGCGGTCTTGTTGAGATTTAACAGCGACGCCCCGCCCATGATGGCAATGTTCACGGAATAGAGCCCGGTGTTGACAATGATGCCCGAGAGCAGACTGTCAATGCCCATGCGGGTCTGCAGGGTGGCGGTGACGAGGCCGGAGAGGACGCCCGCGCACATGGCCGCAGGAAGAGAGAGATACGGGTGCCCCGCGAGAGCCACCACCGCCCCGGTCACGGCGCCCAGGGTGAAGCAGCCGTCTGTGGACAGATCGCAGACTCCCAGCATCGTGTAGCTCAAAAACAGTGCCAGCACCGTGAGCGAGCCCATCAGGCCCAGCTCCAGCGCGGTTTGCAGAATCGACAGCAATTTTTTCTTACTCCTTCACGGATACTTATTTCAGATCGTCAAAGCTCTCGGCGGTGGTGATGGCCTGCACCCGGGTGCAGTAGGGGGCGAAGGCCGCAGACACGGTGTCAAAGTCCAGGCCCAGGGCCGCGCAGGTTTCGGTGTTGACAGTGGCGGTGCCGTTGTCGAAGGTCTTGACCGGGAGTGTCCCGGGGTCCTTCCCCTCCAGCAGAATCTGGGCGATCATGTCGGCAGTCTCCCGGCCGAGATTGGCGTAGTCCACGCCGTAGCCCAAAAAGGCGCCGTTGAGGGCAAAGCTGTCCGCCCCGGTGTAATGGGGGATGCCCGCCTCGGCAAAGGTCTCGTAGATGGCAAGTTCCGCCGTCATGACGGTGTTGTCCGTGGGGGTGAAGACCGCGTCCACCCCGTCGGAGACCAGAGCCTGGGCCGCCAGGGTGATCTCATCCACGGTGGTGCCGGTGCGCTCCACCACCTGGACGCCCTTTGCCGCCAGGTACTCCTTCGCCGCGGCGATGGGGGCGGTGGAGGAATCCTCGCTCACGTTGTACAAAAGGCCGATCTTCGCGGCGTCCGGGTCAGCGGCGAAGATGAGGTTCATCACGGCGTTGGTGTCCAGATAGTCGGAGGTGCCGGTGAGATTGGCCCCGGGCTTTTCCAGGGATTCCACCAGGCCCGCCCCCAGGGGATCGGACACGGCGGCGAAGACCACGGGGATGGGATTCTCCTCGGTGGCGGCCTGCATGCCCATGGCCACGGGCGTGGCCACGCCCACCATCAGATCCACGTCCTGGGCGATGAAGTTGGTGATGATCTGGTTCATGACGTTGGCGTCCAGATTGCAGTTGTCCTCCAGGATCTCGAAGGCCACCGTGTCGCTCTCCAGCTCTCCCAGTCTCGCCCGGATGTTGGCGATGATCTGGTTGAGGGAGGCGTCATCCACGAAGTTGCAGATGCCGACGGTGTAGACGGTCTTTTCCGCACCGGACTGAGCCGGGGCGGCGGTGGCCGCCGGAGACGATGAGCCGCAGGCGGCCAGGGTGAGGATCATCAGAACGGAGAGGAGAAGGGCGATGCTTTTTTTCATGGAGAAGACTTCCTTTCTTTTGGGACAGGAAACAAAAAAATCCCGTCCCTGCAAATTTCTTTGCTGGGACAGGATCAAAGAATCTGAACCTGCGGTGCCACCCGGCTTGGCGCTCATCGCGCCCACCTTTACGCGTACCAACATACGCCGACTTTTCGTAACGGGGAGTCCTGCCCCGGCTCACATACTCGGGCTTTCGCCCTTTCCGCTCGCCCTCGGAAGTCCATTCGGCCGGATGTTTTTCACCGCCCTCACACCGCCGGCGGCTCGCTGTGGAAAAAGAGATTCGGCTTACTCACTCTTCCTCTTCGGTTTGGGTGAAGTGTAGCACCCGGCGCCGGATTTGTCAACGCTTTTTTTCTTTAAATCGCAAG
>JBGUNL010000268.1:0-5352 GCA_045117295.1 Candidatus Limivicinus sp. | reverse complement strand
GAAAAAAAGAAACGGATTGAAAAAAGGAGACGAATTATGGCAAACGAAAAGAAAAACCTCGGCGGACTTGCGTTCCTGCCCCTGCTGGTTTTCCTCGTGCTCTACATCGGCACCGGCGTCATCCTCAGCATCATGGGCGCGGAGAACACCTTCGGCGCCTTCCCCCGCCACGTGGCCCTGCTGTGCGGCTTTGCCGTGGCCATGGTCCTGCAGCCCGGTGACTCTATCCAGAAGAAGACCGACCTCTTCTGCGAGCACATGGGCAACTCCGGCGTCATGCAGGTCATCCTGATCTACCTGCTGGCCAGCGGCTTCCAGGGCGCCGCGGCCACCATGGGCGGCAAAGAGTCCGTGGTGAACCTGGCCCTGCACTTCATCCCCGTCAAGCTCCTCATCCCCGGCGTGTTCCTGATGTGCTGCCTTATTTCCACCGCCATCGGCACCTCCATGGGCACCATCGCCGCCATGGGCCCCGTGGCCCTGAGCGTAGCCCAGGGCGCCGGCCTGTCCACCGCCATCACCGCCGCGGCGGTCATCGGCGGCTCCTACTTCGGCGATAACCTGTCCATGATCTCCGACACCACCATTTCCGCCGCCAAGGGCTGCGGCTCCGAGATGCGTGACAAGTTCAAGATGAACTTCTGGATCGCCCTTCCCGCCGCCATCGTGGCCATCCTCCTTTACATGATGGTGGGCGGCGGCGGAAGCGGCGCCGTGGAGGCGGGCGCCTTCAACGTGCTGAAGGTCCTGCCCTACCTGTTCGTTCTGGTGGCCGCCCTTGCCGGCATGAACGTCACCAGCGTGCTGCTGCTCGGCATCGCCGTCACCGGCGTGATCGGTTTTGCCACCGGCTCCTGCGGCTTCCTGGAGTGGATCCAGGGCATCGGCGGCGGCATGGCCGACATGTTCTCCATCTCCATCGCCGCGGCCCTGATCTCCGGCACCGTGGGCCTGGCCCGCGAGTACGGCGGCATTGAGTGGTTCGTCACCAAGATCCGCTCCAAGATCCGCAACCGCCGCAGCGCGGAGTACGGCATCAGCCTTCTCTCCGGCGTGCTGTCCGCGGCCCTGGTCAACAACACCCTGGCCATCATCGTCTCCTGCCCCATCGCCAACGAGCTGGGCGAGGAGTATCACATCGCCCCCAAGCGTCTGGCCTCCCTGGTGGACATCTTCGCCTGCGGCTTCATGATGCTCATCCCGCATGACGGCGGCATCATGATGCTCACCGCCCTGAGCGGCGACTCCCCCTTCACCGTCCTCAAGTACTCCTTCTACCCCGTGGCCCTGCTCATCGTCACCTGCCTCACCATCCAGTTCGGGCTCCTGCGCACCAAGGAGGAGAAGGAATTCGCGGCCCGGCAGGCAAACAAGGCATAAGGATCTCAACAACAATGGCCGCCCCTTTTGGGGCGGCCGCGAGGGAAAGAGGAATTCACCATGAAATACAACTTTGATGAGATCATCGACCGGCGCGGTACGGATTGCCTGAAATACGATTTCGGCATGAAGCGCAAGGGCAGGGACGACCTGCTTCCCATGTGGGTGGCCGACATGGATTTCCGGCTTCCCGAGGAGATCCTGGCCGACCTGCACAAGCGCGTGGATCACGGCATCTTCGGCTACACCGATCCGCTGGACGATTACTTCGACGCGCTGAATCATTGGTTCTCCACCCGCTACGGCTTTACGGTGGAGCCCGAATGGGTCACTCTGGGCGCGGGTCTGGTCTACGCCATCCATCTGAGCGTGCAGGCCTTCACCGCACCGGGCGACGGGGTCATGGTCATGCAGCCGGTCTATTACCCCTTCAGCGAGGCCATCCGCAACAACGGCCGCCATCTGGTCAACTGCCAGCTGGACTACATCGACGGGCGCTACTCCATCGACTTTGAGAAAATGGAGCGCCTGATCAAGGAAGAGCACGTCAAGGCGCTGATCTTCTGCTCCCCCCACAACCCGGTGGGCCGGGTCTGGACGGAGGCGGAGGTCCGCCGCACGGCGGATCTGTGCCTGGAAAACGACGTGGTGCTGATGGTGGACGAGATCCACTGCGACTTCATCTTCCCCGGCCGCCGCTTCTTCAGCTGCATGTGCCTGGAGGAGAAGTACCGCCGCATCCTGGCCTTCTACACCTCCCCCGGCAAGACCTTCAACGTGGCGGGGCTGCAGTCGGCCAACATCATCATCCCCGACCCGGAGCTGCGGGCCAGGTACCGCAGGGCCAACAACGAGGCCGGCTACAGCCAGGCCAACATCATGGGTCAGGTTGCCCTGATGTCCTGCTACACCAAGGGCGCCGAGTGGGTGGATGAACTGGTGGAGTACATCCACGGCAACGTGGAATACGCCAAGGCCTTCTTTGCCGAGAACCTGCCCAGGGCCCGGGTGGTGGACCCGGATGGCACCTATCTGCTGTGGGTGGACTTCTCCGCCTATGGTCTGAGCCCCGAGGAGCTGGAGCAGCTGATCGTGGAGGACGCCAAGCTCTGGCTGGACTCCGGCAAGATCTTCGGCGCGGAGACCGCCCTCTTCGAGCGCTTCAACCTGGCGACGCCCCGCTCCGTGGTGGAGCAGGCGATGCGGCAGCTCAAGGCCGCCTTCGACAAGCTGGAGGCGTAAATCACGCAGCACACAAAAACGCCTTGTTCGCTTTTGCGAACAGGGCGTTTTGCCGTTTGTCTCCGTGTCATCCTGAGCGAAGCGAAGGATCTCAAACACAGGCTCTGATTCTCCGCCTTCGTTTGAAACGTCCCGCAGGGCTCAGCGTCTGCGGTCGTTGAGGATGATGAGAAAGCGCAGCAGCTGCATCAGCGTGGTGGCCAGCGCCGCCACGTAGGTCAGGGCCGCGGCGCTCAGCACCTTCTTGGCCCCGGCGTACTCCTCCCCCTCCAGCAGGCCCATGCCGTCGATGGTGCGCAGGGCCCGGCGGCTGGCGTCAAACTCCGTGGGCAGGGTCACCAGCTGGAACAGGGCGCAGAGCCCGTAGCCCGCCACGCCCACATAGGCCAGATAGATCAGCTGCGGGATGAAGCCGCAGAGGATCAGGCCGGCCATCAGCAGCGGCACCGAGAGCTTGGCGCCGATATTGGTGGCCGGGATGATGGCCTGGCGGATCTTCACGGGCAGATAGTCCTCCGCGTTCTGGATGGCGTGGCCCACCTCGTGGCATGCCACGCCCACCGCCGCCGTGGAGGTGCCGCCCCAGACCCCGTCGGACAGGCGCACCACCTTTGCCTGGGGATCGTAGTGGTCGGTCAGCTCCCCGCTGATGCGCTCCACCGGGACATTCCGCAGGCCGTTGGCGTCCAGGACCCGCCGGGCGGCGTCCGCCCCGGTGAGGCCCCGGCTGTTGAGCTGCTTGGAGTATTTCTTGTAGGTGTGCTTGACGTTCCAGCTGGCCCACAGGGAGAGGATCACCGCGGGCATCACCAGCACGAGATAGGTTATATCCAGATACATAAAAACCTTCCTTTCCATTCCGTGCAGGCACGGATAAAGCCTTCCGGTTTGTTGAGACGGCGCCGACGGCAAACGCAGGGGCAGCCCCCGGGCAGAGCCTCCTTTTACTTCAGGTTGAAGTTTTTCTCATACGCGGCGATCACCGCGTCCATCACCGCGGCGCGAAAGCCCCGCTCCTCCAGCACACGTACCCCCTGGATGGTGGTGCCGCCGGGGGAACAGACCGCGTCCTTCAAGACGCCCGGGTGCTTCCCGCTCTCCAGGCACAGCGCCGCCGAACCCAGCAGCATCTGCGCCGCCATCTCCAGCGCCTGCTTTCTGGGCAGGCCGCAGGCCACGCCGCCGTCGGCCAGGGCCTCAATGAAGAGGTCGGCAAAGGCAGGGCCGCAGCCGGAGACCGAGGAGCCCGCGTCGATGAGCCGCTCCTCCAGCTTCAAATAGCGCCCCGCGGCGGCCATGGCCGTGAGAAAGGCCTGTTCTTCCTCCGCCGTCACCCCCGGGCCGGGGGTATAGAGGATCATCCCCTGGCCGATGGAGGCCGGGGTGTTGGGCATGATGCGGATGACGGGCCAGTCCCCGCCCAGCAGGCCCAGCAGCTTTTCCATGGACGTGCCCGCCGCCATGGTCACCAGCACAAAGCGGCTCTCCCGCGCCTGCAGCAGCGGGGCAAGCGTCTCCGCCAGGCCGGGCAGCATCTGGGGCTTGACGCCGAGGAAGAGAAAGTCCGCCTCTTTCACCAGCTGCCCCGCGGCGGCGGCCTCCGCGCCGATCTCCCGGGCCAGGGCCTCCGCCTTGGACTGGGTGCGGTTAAAGAGCAGCACGCGGTTTTCCGCGTTCTTAGCGGCGGCCCGCGCCAGGGCGCCGCCCATATTTCCGGTTCCGATGAAGCCAAGTGTCGGCATAAGGATCCCTCCCGCAGTTGTTTTTTTCTATTATAACGGCTGCCGCCCGCGGGTGCAAGAGACTTTGTGCGGGCAAAACGCATCTGTTTTCCGACTTTTTCGACAGTTTGCTGTTGCGTCGTTGGCCTGTATCTGATATGGTATGGACAAGGAAGCGTTTCTTCCGATCCCTTCAAAATGACAAAGAGGTGAAAACAAATGCGCACTGCCCGGCATTCCCGATTTCGTCCGCTGCTCATTCTGCTGCTTGTCTCCTCGCTTCTCTTTCTGACCGGCTGCGGCGGCTCCTCTGCCCCCGCCGCTTCCGCGCCGACGCCGGCCCCCACCGCAGAACCCACCCCGGAGCCTACGCCAGAGCCCACCCCGGAGCCCACGCCTGATCCGGAGGCAGAGGCCCTTGCCGCCGCGGAGGCCGCCCGCGCCAAGCTGGACGCCGGCGATTATTATGCCGCAGCTCTGGACGCCAAAGCCTGCATGGAGGAGTATCCCGACAGCGAGGCCGCAGGCGCCTGCCAGGAGATTCTGGATGATATCCGTTCCGCCCTGGCGGACAAGGAACCCAAGACCGGCGAGCTGGAGCGCCACTTCCAGTACCAGGGCGGCAATGAGGTCCACGCCATGGCCCTGAGCGGCCCGCTGGAGATGACCATCACCGACAAGGACCACCCGGAGCACTTCGTGCGTTTCTACGTGCGGCAGGGCAATGTCTCCGAAATCTATCTCCCCGCCGGCGATTATATCGTCTCCTACAAGCTGGGTGAGATCTGGTTCGGCGATGACATCGGCTTCGGCGATCTCTGCAGGTCAGTCACCTACGATGACTATCTGGAGTTCCACACCAAGCAGGACAACGCATGGATCACGAACTACAGCTGGTCGCCCATTTTCTGACCGTCTCAACGAATAATCATCCGCCCGCCAAGCGGGCGGTTTTTCACATGCGGGCATAGCCCTTTGTTCCTCGCAGACACGTCAAACGTGTAATACG
>JBGUNL010000267.1:0-3225 GCA_045117295.1 Candidatus Limivicinus sp. | reverse complement strand
CCGTACTTCTTACGCTCTTTCATACGAGGATCGCGGGTCAGCAGACCTGCGGCCTTCAGAGTGGCGCGGTAGCTCTCGTCGACCAGGAGCAGGGCGCGGGCGATGCCGTGGCGGATGGCGCCGGCCTGACCGGACACGCCGCCGCCGGCGACGGTGGCCTCGATGTCGACCTTGCCGAGGGTGGAGGTCGCAACCAGGGGCTGACGGACGATGAGCTTCAGGGTCTCGAGACCGAAGTAATCGTCGATATCACGGCCGTTGATGGTGATGACACCGCTGCCGTTGGGAATGAGGTGGACGCGGGCAACAGAGGACTTTCTGCGGCCGGTGCCGTACATATAGGGCTTCTTGGTCTTGTAGGTTGCCATATTCTAATACCTCCTCTTAGCGATCCCAGACTTCGGGCTTCTGCGCGGCGTGATCGTGCTCGGCGCCGGCGAAGATGCGCAGACGCTTGAGCTGCCACTGGGCGATGGTGTTCTTCTGCAGCATGCCGCGGACGGCGAGGCGCATGGCCAGCTCGGGCTTTCTCTGCATGAGGGTCTTGTACTGGGTCTCCTTCAGGCCGCCGGGGTAGCCGGAGTGGGTACGGTAGTACTTCTGCTCGAGCTTCTTGCCGGTGAGGACGGCGTCCTTGGCGTTGATGATGATGACGTAGTCGCCGCAGTCAACGTTGGGGGTGTAATCGGTTTTGAGCTTGCCGCGGAGCAGGTCGGCCGCGAGAGCGGCGGTCTTGCCCATGGGCTTGCCGGCTGCATCAAGGACGTACCATTTGCGGGAAACGGTCTCCTTGGTAAGCATGGTAGTGGACATAGTCTTGCCTCCATATAAGAATGTTGTTTTTGACAATTCAGACGCCGCGGGGGTTCGGGTCCTCCGGCGTGCTTACCTTTTATATCACAGGAAACAAAAGCTGTCAACAGGAATTTTAATTTTCATTTTCAAAACTCGCAAATGCTCTTGAATGCTCCGAAAATCGAAGAAACTCTGAATTTGATTTTTTGAAAAACCCTCCGCGGAAAAGGTTTTGACAAGCGCGGCGGAGGCGGCTACAATAGAGCACACACATTTTTGCGCAAAGGGCGGGATCCCATGGACAACAGACTGCTCAACGATTTCACCGGCACGGTTCGCCGCGCGGTGGACGATTACGATATGATCCAGGCGGGGGACAAGGTGGCGGTGGGCGTCTCCGGCGGCAAGGACAGCATGCTGCTGCTCCTGGCCCTGAACCACCTGAAGAGCTTCTACCCCAAGCCCTTCGAGCTGGAGGCCATCACCATCGAGCTGGGCTTTGAGGGCATGGACTTCGCCCCGGTCAGAAAGCTGTGCGCGGAGCTGGCCATCCCCTACACCTGCATCAAGACCGACATCAAGGAAGTGGTCTTCGACGTGCGGAAGGAGGACAACCCCTGTTCCCTCTGCGCCAAGATGCGCCGGGGCGCCCTGAACGACGCCATCCGCCAGCGGGGCATCCACAAGCTGGCCCTGGGCCACCACTTCGACGACGCGGTGGAGACCTATATGATGAGCCTTCTGTTTGAGGGGCGCATCAGCTGCTTCCGCCCGGTGACCTATCTGGACCGCTCCGGCGTCACCCAGATCCGCCCGCTGATCTACGCGGGGGAGCAGAAGATCGCCAATCTCGCCGAGGCGTTGCAGGTGCCCGTGGTGGAAAACCCCTGCCCCCAGGACAAGAGCAGCAAGCGCTGGGAGATCAAGCAGCTCCTGAAAACCATGAGCGCCGACTATCCGGACATGAAGTCCAAGATCTTCGGCGCCATGCAGCGCTATCCCCTCCCCGGCTGGGAGCCGCGGGAGAACTGGCGGCTGACAAAGGAATAAAAGAAATGCCCGCGCGGCGAGCGCCCGACCATAGGAAATCCCCGGCGAAGACGTACCCATGTACGCCTTCGCCGGGGATTGCTTTTGTGTTCCCTATTCCGCCGGGCGACCGCAAGGGCCGTCCGCAAAGCCGGCCCCGTGTCATCCTGAGCGAGCGGAGCGAGTCGAAGGATTTCACAGCCCGGGTATCTGACCGGTCAGATCTTTCGACTTTGGCTTTGTCTCCGCTGCATGTCCTTGCGGACCTATGTGACACGCGGGAAGTGTGCGTCGCAATCTCCCTTTGGATAAAGGGAGGTGCCCCGAAGGGGCAGAGGGATCGAAAGGCCAAAACACCGTCGATCCCCCACCGCTTCGCGGAGCCCCCTTTCCGAAAGGGGGCCAACGCGACGCGCGTGGTAAAATGTTACCTCTTTTGGAAACGGTCCCCGTGCGACGCGATCCTTGCTTCCTATGCGACGCGCGGGCTTATCCGTCGATCACCAGGCGGGGATCATCCCGGAAAAACTCCGCCGCGTAGGACCCCGCCGGGGCGTGGATGCTGATGTTCAACGGTTGATACACGCCGTCTTGATACGTATCAAAAACATGACTGCCGATGTCGGTCACGCTCGTCGGCAGCGTGATCTCTCTCAAGCTGCTGCAGCCGTAAAAGGTGCTGTTTCCGATGCTGGTCACACTCTCCGGAAGCTTGATCTCTTCCAGGCTGCTGCAGCCGTAAAAGGCAGTGTCGCCGATACTGGTCAGCCCCTCCGGCAGGGTGATGCCGGTCAGTTTTGCGCAGTCGTAAAAGGCACTGTTGCCGATGCCGGTTAACCCTTCCGGCAGCGTGATATCGGTCAGATGATCGCAGCCGGAAAAGGCGCCATTGTCAATACTGGTCAAACCCTCCGGCAGCGTGATCTCCGTCAGAGAACTGCAGTGGGCAAAGGCTCCATATCCGATGCTGGTCAAGCCGTCCGGCATCGTGATGGCGCTGAGAGAATCGCAGTTAGAAAAGGCTGCTTCTCCAATGTCGGTCACGCTCGCCGGCAACGCAATCTCCTGCAGGCTGCTGCAGCCGGAAAAGGCGTTGCCGCCGATGCTGATCAAGCCCTCCGGCAGCGCGATTCCGGTCAGAGATTCGCAGCCGAAAAAAGCTCCATTGTCAATGCCGGTCACGCCCTTTGGCAGGGTAATCTCCCGCAGACTGCTGCAGCGGTAGAAGGCATTGTAGCCGATGAAGGTCAAGTTCTCTGAAAGTGTGATCTCCTGCAGGCTGCTGCAGCCATAGAAGGTTGAATCGTTAATGCCGGTCACACCCTCCGGCAGCGTGATGGCGGTCAGGCTGCTGCAGCTGGAAAAGGCGTGGCCGCCGATGTCGGTCAGACTCTCCGGCAG
>JBGUNL010000266.1:0-8173 GCA_045117295.1 Candidatus Limivicinus sp. | reverse complement strand
CGCCACAGCAGGGAGAGGGCCGGCACGTCCGCCGGCCTGTATTCCCGATAGTGAAGTTCACCCATCGATCCAGCCCGCCATATACTTTCTGACCATGAAGAGCGGCTTGTAGGACAGCTTGGAGATGCGCAGGGGCTCCAGGCCCATGTCGTCCTCCCGGTTGATATACTTCAGCTCCGGGTGCTTGGCCAGCATCATGCGCGTCAACTCCCGGCAGACCATGGGGTAGGCCCCGTTCATGCCGGCGTCGGCCTTCTCCACATGGGTGTCAAAGGTGTCCTCGCTGGTCATCTCCCCAAAGGAGAAGCCCACCAGCTTCCCGTCGGCGTAGAGGACGCCGCCCTCCAGGCCCAGCGCCTCATAGTGGTCGAAGGCCCGCATGATGGCCTCGTGCTCGTAGACCACGCTCTCGTCCAGACGGTCGGCGTTGTCCTTCGTCCAGGCGTCCAGCATCTCCAGACAGGCGGGGATGTTCTCCCTCGTCAGGGGCACGAACTCCCAGGCGTGCTCCGCCTCAAAGCGGTTGCAGTGGTTCTTCTTCCCGTGCAGGGCCTTGCCGGAGTAGGTGGAGAGCTTTTCCGCGTCGTAGATATAGTCGGCGTATTTCTCGTCCTCGGTGAAGGCAAAGCGGCCGGGGTAGGTCTGCTCCAGCTCCTGGCGCTGGCACTCGGTGACGCCGCGCATCAGGAAGGGGAAGCCCCGCATGGCCGCGTACTCCCGCAGCGCCTCAATGGCCGGGCGCAGCGGGCCGCAGCCCACGGGGAAGACAAAGCAGGGCTCGCCGTGGCGGCGGACCTTGGTCAGGGTCCGGTCGCCGTAACAGCAGATGAGCTGGCGGTAATGCTCATCCCAGATAAACATGTTGCCGAAGTTGAAGTCCGCGCTGGGACTGTTCTCGCACCAGAGGTGCTGATCCACCCAGGGCTTGTCGGCAAGGGTGATGGCGTGAAACTCAATCATAGATCGTAAACGCTGCCGCAGACAGCTCTGATTTCCTTTCTCAAACTGCGAAGATCCATAAAAGCCTCGGGGCGCTTGGACACGTCCCGCAGCAGGGCGGAGGGGTGATAGGTGGCCATGACGCGCCGTGTGTCCACATCGAACCAGCGGCCGTGCTCCCGGGTGATGCGAAAGTCCGGGCTGATCATCGCCATGGCCGCGATGCGGCCCAGACACACGATGATCTTCGGGTCCACCAGGGCGATCTGGCGCTCCAGCCAGCCGCGGCAGGCGTCCTGCTCGATGCCCATGGGGTCCCGGTTTCCGGGCGGGCGGCACTTGACGATGTTGGCGATGTACACCCGGGAGCGGTCCAGGTCGATCATCTGCAGCATGTCGTCCAGCAGCCTGCCCGCGGGGCCCACAAAGGGGACGCCCTGCTTGTCCTCCTGCTCGCCGGGGCCCTCGCCGATGAACATGACCTCGGCCTGTTCGTTCCCCACGCCGAAGACCAGCTCATGCCGCGTCTCCCACAGGGAGCAGCCGTGACACCGCGCGCACTCTTGTTTTAGAAGTTCCCAGGAATCCATGGCGCACTCCAGAGCCGGGAAGAAGCACTTGCAAGAAACCCGGCCGCGTATTATAATATAGCGAAATACCGGGGCGCGGAGTTTGCGCCCGGGCGAAAATGCGGAATTATCATATCATGCTTTCTCCGTTCCCGCAAGAGCGGGAATGAAAGAACTGTGTTGCAGGCGGAAACGCCTGACGGAGAGATTTATGGCTGAATTTGACAACTTTCTGACCCCCGGCAGACGGGGCCATCTGATCGGCATCGGCGGCGTCTCCATGTCCTCCCTGGCGGAGGTGCTGGCCGGTATGGGCATCCTGGTGACGGGCTCGGACATGAACGAGGGCTCCAATGTGGACTCCCTGCGCGCCAAGGGCATTGAGGTGAAGATCGGGCACAATGCCGCAAACATCACCCGGGAGGTGGAGTTCGTGGTGCGCACCGCCGCCGTGCACGACGACAACCCAGAGATCATGGCGGCACGGGCCATGGGCATCCCGGTCTTTGAGCGCACCCAGGCCTGGGGCGCCATCTCCAAGGATTACGCCAACGCCCTGTGCATCTGCGGCACCCACGGCAAAACCACCACCACCTCCATGTGCACCCACATCATGATGGCGGCCGACAAGGACCCCACCGTCATGATCGGCGGCACCCTGCCCCTTCTCAAGGCCGGCCACCGGGTGGGCCACGGCAGCACCATCATCATGGAGGCCTGCGAGTACTACAACTCCTTCCTGTCCTTCCACCCCACGGTGGCGGTGGTGCTGAATGTGGAGGCCGACCATCTGGACTTCTTCAAGGATCTGGACGACGTGAAGCACTCCTTCCACGAGTTTGCCGCCCGGGTCCCCGCCGACGGCTACGTGATCGCCAATCTGGACGACAAGAACACCATGGACGCGGTGCAGGATATCTCCGGCCGGGTCATCACCTTCGGCCTGGGGAAGGACGCGGACGTGACCGCGGAGAACATCGAGTTCCGCGGCGCAAACTCCCACTTTGACATCCTCTACAAGGGCAGGCTCTTTACCGACGTGACCCTGCACGTGCCGGGGCTGCACAACGTGAAGAACGCCCTGGCCGCCACCGCCGCATGCATCAGTCTGGGCGTGCGGCCCAACGCGGTCAAGTACGGCCTCGCTGGCTTTAACGGCGCGGGACGCCGCTTTGAGTTCAAGGGCAAGTACAACGGCGCCGACGTCTATGACGATTACGCCCACCACCCGGGCGAGCTGAAGGTGCTGCTGGACGCGGTGGAGCAGCTCAACTACAAGCGCACCGTACTGGTCTTCCAGCCCCACACCTATTCCCGCACCGCGGCGCTGTTCGACGATTTTGTCAAACAGCTCAAGCGGCCGGACGTGCTGTTTCTGGCGGAGATTTTCGCCGCCCGGGAAAAAAACACCATCGGCATCTCCTCGGCGGATCTGGCCAGGGAAGTGGAGGGCTCCATCTTCTGCCCCACCTTCGACGTCATCGAGGACGCCCTGCGGGCCATCGCCCACCCCGGCGACATCGTGCTGACCGTGGGCGCCGGCGACGTGTACAAGATCGGCGAGCGGCTGGTACGGGAAGAAAAGTGAAAAGAGAGAAAAACCAAAAGCAGGCACTTCCCTGGGAAGTGCCTGCTTTTTGCGCTTTCGGAATTACTCCTCCGACTTGCTCTTGATGTACTTGTCGATGGAGACGGCGCCGGCCTTGCCCGCGCCCATGGCCAGGATGACCGTGGCGGAGCCGGTGACCGCGTCGCCGCCGGCGAAGACGCCCTCCCGGGCCGTCACGCCGCCCTCGTCGGCCTCAATGCCGCCCTTGCGGGTGAAGGTGAGACCCTGGGTGGTGTTGCGGATCAGGGGGTTGGGACTGGTGCCGATGGCGATGATGACGGTGTCGACGTCCAGCACCCACTCGCTGCCCTCCACGGGCACGGGGGAGCGGCGGCCCTTGGCGTCGGGCTCGCCCAGTTCCTGGCGCTTGAGCTCGATGCCGGTGACATGGCCGTCCTCGCCCGCCAGAATGCGGGTGGGGTTGTTGAGCAGGTGAAACTCGATGCCCTCGGCCTCCGCGTGCTCCACTTCCTCCTTACGGGCGGGCAGCTCGTCCCGGCCGCGGCGGTAGCAGATATACACGTGCTCGGCGCCCAGACGCTTGGCCACGCGCGCGGCGTCCATGGCGACGTTGCCGGCGCCGACCACGGCGACCCGGCCGAAGCGCTTGATGGGGGTGTCGTAGTCGTCCCGGTAGGCCTTCATGAGGTTGACGCGGGTTAAAAGCTCGTTTGCGGTGTAGACGCCCAGCAGGTTCTCGCCGGGGATGTGCAGGAACTGGGGCAGGCCCGCGCCGGAGCCGATGAACACGGCCTCGAAGCCGTCGTCAAACAGCTCGTCCACAGACTCGGACTTGCCGATGATGGCGTTGTTGACGATCTTGACGCCCATGGCCTTGAGGTTGTCGATCTCCTTGGCCACGATCTCCTTGGGAAGACGGAACTGGGGAATGCCGTAGACCAGCACGCCGCCGGACTTGTGCAGAGCCTCGAAGACGGTCACGTCATAGCCCATCTTCCTCAGGTCGCCCGCACAGGTCAGACCCGCGGGGCCGGAGCCGACGACGGCAACCCGGTGGCCGTTGGAGGCGGGGACCTCCACCTTCGCTTCGCCCTTCTTGGCCTGCTCGGCCATGTGGTAGTCCGCCACAAAGCGCTCCAGCCGGCCGATGCCGACGGATTCGCCCTTGATGCCTCTGACGCACTTGGACTCGCACTGCTTCTCCTGGGGGCAGACGCGGCCGCAGACCGCGGGCAGGGAGTTGGTGGAGGTGATGATCTCATAGGCGGCCTCAAAGTCGCCGTCCCGCACCTTCTCCAGGAAGCGGGGGATCTTGACGGCCACGGGACAGCCGGTGCGGCAGGGGGAGTTCTTGCAGTCCAGACACCGCGCAGCCTCTTTCATGGCGGTCTCGGCGTCGTAACCCAGGGCGACCTCCTCAAAGTTCGTGGCGCGCTCAATGGGATCCTGCTCGGGCATCTCGGCCTTGGTCAGGCTCATGTTGACTTTCAGATTAGCCATTTCTCTTCCCTCCCGTCATGTTGCAGATGTGCTGCGCCGCGGCGTCCTGCTCGTCCTTGTAGAAGGCGGCGCGCTTGAGCAGAGAGTCAAAGTCCACCTCGTGGGCGTCAAAGTCCGGCCCGTCGACGCAGGCAAACTTCGTCTCGCCGCCGACGATGACGCGGCAGCCGCCGCACATGCCGGTGCCGTCGACCATGATGGGGTCGAGGGAGATGATGGTCTTGATGCCATAGGGGCGGGTGACGTCCGCCAGGAATTTCATCATGATGTCCGGGCCAATGGCGATGACCCGGTCAAACTGGGGTTTGCCCTCGGCGATGTTGGCCTCGATCTCCTGCTTGAGGAAGACGGTGGTGAAGCCTTTCTCGCCGTAGGTGCCGTCGTCGGTGCACATGATGAGCTTGTCGGAGGCCTCCTTCAGCTCGTCCTTCAGGATGACGATGTCCGCGGAGCGGAAGCCGCCGATGAAGGTGACGTCGATGCCCTTCTTGTGCATCTCCTTGGCGATGGGGTAGGCGATGGCGCAGCCCACGCCGCCGCCGACCACGCAGACCTTCTTGAGGCCGTCCATCTCGGTGGCCTTGCCCAGGGGGCCGACGAAGTCGGTGATATAGTCGCCCTGCTCCACGGTGTGGAGCATTTTGGTGGTGCGGCCCGCGGCCTGCACCATGACGGAGACGGTGCCCCTCTCCCGGTCCCAGCCCGCCACGGACACGGGGACGCGCTCGCCCTGCTCGTCGAGACGGAAGATGACGAACTGACCGGCCTGCGCGTGGCGGGCCACCAGGGGCGCCTCAATCTCGAAGAGACAGATGGTCTTCGCGTCGTTTAAGAAACGCTTGGTTACTACCTTGTACATTTGAACACCTCTATGATTCAGATTGGAAAACTGTGGGGAATCATGGAAAACCAACAACAAAACAATTGTAATCGCCGGAAAAGGCAAAGTCAACGACCCAAGATGGGATTTGTGAATTGTGTACAGTTATCGGCAGAAAATCCTGACAAAAGATGCCAGAACATCAAAGCCGCGCTCAGGTGGTGTACAGGACCAGGGAGATGACCTCCAGCGGCTCGTCCCCCAGACAGCGCAGGCTGTGGCCCTCCCCGTCGTCCACAAAGGCGGTGTCGCCGGGAGAAAGCTCCACTACCGTGCCGTTGTCGCTGTACTCGCCCCGGCCCTTGAGAACGTAGTAGGTCTCGCAGTCGCCGTGGTGGACGTGCCAGGCCACCTCGCAGCCGGGCCGCAGAATCATGTGGTTGAAGAGGCGGCCCTTGCCCGCCATCTCCCCGGCACCCCGGAGGATCTTGCGGTTTTCCGCCTCCCCGGCGCCGCCGAACATCTGCCGATGCTCCACCAGCAGCTCCTCCCGCCGTCGTACCATGCTCATGTGTCAGCTCCTCCTTACAGTCCCAGATCCCCGTCGATGAGGATCACTTCCGTGGTCATGCCGTGCATCGGGCCCCACAGGACCGTCAGAGCCCGGCAGATGCCCTCTTTGCCGTGGCAGTCGTGGCAGACGCCGTCGATGCGGCAGGGCGTCTTTTTGTCCAGCCGCTCCGCGTTCAGCACCGCCGCCGTATTCCGTGCCCGCTTGAGGGCCGCGTCAAAGTCGGGACAGATCTTGTTGGTCCCGGCCACAATGAAAACCCGCTCATGCCCGAAGAGGGTGCCGGCCAGCCGGTTGCCGGTGCCGTCGATATTGAGGATCTCGCCATCCTCGCTGATGGCGTTGGCGCTGCAGCAGTAGACGTCGGTAAAGGCTGCCTGGCGGCGGGTCTCGTTCCCGGGGGTCTTCCAGTGCCAGTAGACCGTGTTGTTCCGGCTCAAGAGCTCGTACAGGCCCAGCTGATCCAGGGTCCTGCTGCCGCCGAAGCCCACGGTGCAGCCGGACACCTGCCCGGCCAGATACTCCGCGGCCGCCGCGCCATCGGCAAAATGGGACACCTTGAAGCCGCGCTGCTTGAGATTTCTGATGGTCTTTTCAAGATCCATGAGAGCACCTCCCATTTCTGATACTTTTATTATACCTTGGCCGCAGGTTGCTGTCAAAGCCTTTCGGTCGCCGGTGCCGGGAGATGGAAAAAACCAGCCTGTGCAAAAAATGCACAGGTGTGAAAAAGGGCTTGCTTTATCTCGCTAATGTGTTATTATACTAGCGCGACAAAAATTTCCTCCGGGAGGTATATGAAATGAAAAAGATTCTTGCTTTGCTGCTTGCTCTGACCATGATCTTCGCCCTGGCGGCCTGCGGACAGAAAGCCGCGCCCCCTGCGGAAAAAAAGAAATTCATAATGGGTATCGATCCGGAGTATCCCCCCTTCAGTTATCTTGGGAGCGACGGCAACTACACCGGCTTTGACGTGGAGGTCTGCCAGGCCGTATGTGACTATCTCGGCTGGGAGCTGGAGATTTTCGGCGTGAACTGGGATCAGAAACTGGTGCAGCTGGATTCCATGGAGTGCGACTGCGTCTGGTCCGGCATGACGATCCTGGACAGCATGAAGGAAGCCGGCTATGTAATCTCTGAGCCTTACTACTACAACACGCAGGTTCTGGTCGTGAAGGCGGACAGCGGCATCGCTTCCTCCGCAGACCTGGCCGGCAAGGTGGTGGCGGTGCAGCTTGGCACCTCCGGTGAGGCCCTGCTCCAGGAAGACCTCGCGAACCTGGCGGCGACCTTTGGCAACGTGATGACCAGCAGCAGCTTTGTGGCGTGCTTTACCGAGCTGGAGGGCGGCGCGGCCGACGCGGTATTTGTGGACCTGCCCGTCGCGGCAAGCTATGTGGCCAGTCACGAGGGCCTTACGATCATCAATGAGGATCTCGGTGCCGAGTATTACGGCATCGCTTTCCGCTCCGGCGACGCCGAGCTCTGCAAGGCGGTGGACGACGCAGTGCAGGCTCTGGTGAAAAACGGCACCTATGCCAAGATCGCGGCCAAGCCCGAATATGCCGAGATCGTTGAAAATCTGCTGTTCCTGAACAAATAAGAGACGGCGGACAAATCAATCCATCACGGAAAGAACCCGAAAGCGCGGCACAAGCTGCGCTTTCGGGCCATTCTGATTATGCAGATAAAATGAGGGTTTCCACATGTCGTTGATGACCATGATACTTAAGATGAGCGAGGGCCTGGGCAAGACCTGCGCCATCTTCTTCCTGACGCTGATCTTTTCCCTGCCGCTGGGCATGATCGTGGCCCTGCTGCGCATGAGCAAGGTGAAAATCATCTCCAACGTCACGCGCTTTTTCATCACGGTGCTGCGCGGTACGCCCCTGATGCTGCAGCTGCTGGCGGTGACCTACGGCCCGTATTATCTCTTCGGCGCAAACGTGGCCCGCAACAAACTGATCCCGGTGGTGATCGCCTTCGCCATCAACTACGCGGCCTACTTCGCGGAGATCTACCGCGGCGGCATCGAGTCCATCCCCATCGGCCAGTATGAGGCGGCGGAAGTGCTGGGCTACACCAAGGCCCAGACCTTCCTGCGCATCATCCTGCCCCAGGTGATCAAGCGCATCATGCCGAGCGTCACCAACGAGGTGGTCACCCTGGTCAAGGACACCTCCATGGCCTTCACGGTCTCCTAT
>JBGUNL010000265.1:0-8812 GCA_045117295.1 Candidatus Limivicinus sp. | reverse complement strand
CAAGGCCAAGTCTCTCGACGCCAAGCTTGCCAAGGCCACCAAGTGGTTTGCACTGGCCTTCGTCGTGCTTACCCTGATCCTCAACCTAATCTGATCGAAAGCGATTCCGAGCGCCTTCTTTTGAAGGCGCTCTCTTTTTTTTACAGCAAAAGAGGAATGACCGCGGACATTCCTCTTTTGCTTATTTCCAGTCCTTCCAGATCTCCGGGCAGTAGCCTACGGTCGCCTGCTTCCCGTTGCGCACGATGGGGGTTTTCAGCAGATACGGCACTTCAAAGAGCTTCTCCAGCTTTGCGTCGTTGGAGGCCAGGTACTGAAAGAGCGGGTAATCCTGGTCCTCGGGATCCGCCATCGCCTCCAGCCCCACGGCGTTTTTCACGGAAGTGAGCTCTCCCTTGCTCATGCCATATTTCAGCACGTCGATGTATTGATATTTGATGCGGCGCTCCTTGAACCAGCGCTCCGTCTTTTTGGTATCAAAGCATTTGCTCTTGCCGAAAATCTGGATGTTCATCGTGGTTTACACCTCGGTAATGACCGGAAGGATCATGGGGCTTCTCCGGGTCGTTTTATAGAGATAGCCGCTGATGTTATTTTTGACCTTGCTCTTGATGGTGGTCCAGTCGGTGATATGCTGGGCGGAGCAGCTCTCCGCGGATTCAATGGCCACCCGCTTGAGCTCCTCCATCAGCTGCTCGGCCTCCTTGACGTAGATGAAGCCGCGCGTGACGATCTGGGGCTCGGAGACCAGGGTGTGGGTATACTCCGAAAACGGCAGCACCACGACCACCATGCCGTCCTCCGCCAGCTTGTGGCGGTCGCGCAGCACCACGCTGCCTACGGAGCCAACGCCCGAGCTGTCCACCAGGACCGCCCCGGAAGGGACCGTCTGCTCACACTTGATGCTCTTCTTGCTGATCTCAATCACACTGCCGTTTTCGGCAATGACGATGTTCTTGGGCGCTACCCCCATGAGCTTTGCCAGCTCTGCGTGCTTGACCAGCATCCGATGCTCGCCGTGGACCGGGACAAAGAATTTGGGCTTGGTCAGGGCCAGCATCATTTTCAGCTCTTCCTGGCAGGCGTGGCCCGTCACATGCAGGTCGGTATGCCGGTCATAGATGACCTCCGCCCCTTTATGGAAAAGCTCGTCAATGACGCGGCTGATCATGGTCTCGTTGCCGGGAATGGCCGAGGCGGAGATGATCACGCGGTCGCCCGCGTCCACCTGGATCTGCTTGTGCTCAGAGAAGGCCATGCGGTAGAGCGCGGACATGGTCTCCCCCTGGCTGCCGGTGGAGATGATGACGGTCTCCTTGCGGGGCAGCTTGTTGACCTTTTCCAGATCCACCATGACATTTTCGGGAATGTCCATGTAGCCCAGGACAGAGGCCACATGCAGGACATTTTCCATACTGCGGCCGGTGATGGCCACCTTGCGCTTGTACTTGGCGGCCACGTTGATGATCTGCTGCAGACGGTGGACGTTGGAGGCGAAGGTGGTGATGATGATGCGCTTGTCGCAGCCCATGAAGAGCTTGTCAAAGCTCTCCCCCACCTTGCGCTCGGAGGCGGAGTGACCCGGCGTCTCCACATTGGTGGATTCCCCGAACAGGGCAAGCACACCTTCGTTGCCCAGCTCGCCCAGGCGGACCAGATCGATCATGCCGCCGGAGATGGGGGTAATGTCAATCTTGAAGTCACCGGTGTGCACCACCGTGCCGATGGGCGTCTTGATGACGACGGCCACGGAGTCCGGGATGGAGTGGTTGACGTGGATAAATTCCACCGTAAAGCAGCCCAGCCGGAAGCTGGAGCCCGCCTTTTTGGTAAAGATCTGGGAGTTGTACAGCAGGTCGTGCTCCTCGAGCTTGAGTTCGATGAGCGCCGCAGTCAGCGGCAGGGTGTAGATGGGAACGTCCAGTTCCTTGAGGACAAAGGGCACGGCGCCGATGTGGTCCTCATGTCCGTGGGTCAGGATAATGCCGCGGATCTTGCTGCGGTTTGACTTCAGATAGCTGATATCCGGCAGGACATGCTCAATGCCGTACATGTCCTCGTCCGGGAAGCCCATGCCGCAGTCGATCACAATGATGTCGTTGCCGAATTCATAAGCGGTCATGTTCTTGCCGATTTCGCCAAGACCGCCGAGAGGGATAACTTTTAACTTGGATACCATAGATTCTCCATTCTGTGCGTATTGCGTGTTATGCGTTTTATGTAATGCTCAGGAAAAGTATAGGCAGGAATTGTATGTTTTAATCAGATTTCGGTGCGCCCCTCGATGGCGCGGTTCAGCGTCGCGTCATCGGTAAACTCCAGATTGGAGCCCACGGGGATGCCGTAGGCCAGGCGGGTCACCTTCACGCCGAAAGGCTTCAAGAGCCGGGAGAGATACATTGCCGTGGCCTCCCCCTCGGTGTCGGGGTTCGTGGCCATGATGACCTCTTCCACGTCGTCCTCCGCCACGCGCACCAGCAGTTCCTTGATGCGGATATCGTCCGGACCCACATGGCTCATGGGACTGAGCACGCCGTGCAGCACGTGGTAAGTGCCGTTATACTCCCGCCCGCGCTCGATGCTGAGCACGTCGCGGGGTTCGGATACCACGCAGATGATGCTTTTGTCCCGGGAATCGCTGGCGCAGATAGAGCAGATCTCTCCCTCCGTCAGGTTCTGACAGATGCGGCAGGTGTGCACGTTCTTCTTTGCATCCGTGATCGCATCGGCAAAGGCCTGCGCCTCGTCATCGGAGAGGCCCAGCACATGAAAAGCCAGGCGCTGCGCGCTCTTTCTGCCGACGCCCGGGAGAGCCGCAAAGTGATCGACCAGATTTTCCAGCGAAGCGGGAAAGAAAGACATAGTGAGCTCCTTACAGATTCTTGATTGTGCTCCGGATATCCCGGATGGCGGCGGCACGGTCCGCCTTGCCGAAGATCGAGCTGCCCGCGACCAGAACGTCGGCGCCCGCCTTCACGGCCAGCGGGGCGGTGGAGACGTCGACTCCCCCGTCGACCTCCAGCTCGCAGCCCGGCGCCTGGGCATTGATCATGCCGCGTACGATGTTAATCTTCGGCAGCTGGTCCATCATGAAGCTCTGCCCGCCAAAGCCCGGCTCCACCGTCATGATCAGCACCAGATCCACATGGGGCAGAAACGGCAGCAGCGCGTCCGCCGGGGTCTTCGGCTTGATGGTGACGCCGGCCTTTTTCCCCAGGGCGTGCGTCCGCCGGATGGCCGACAGGGTATTTCCCACAGAGTCCGCCTCCACATGGAAATTCACCAGATCCGCCCCGGCCTTGCAGAATTGATCCACATAGCGTACCGGTCGGTCGATCATCAGGTGGACGTCCAGGAACATGTCCGTTTCTTTCCGCAGGCATTTCACCACGGGAATGCCGATGGAGATGTTGGGCACAAAGATCCCGTCCATCACATCCACATGGAGATAGTCCGCGCCGGCGGCGGCAACCTCCGCAACTTCGGCGCCCAGCTTCGTAAAATCAGCGGAAAGGATCGACGGTGCAATTTTCATCATAACAATCCCTTTCTTTCTTTTGAACATACTGTTTTATTATACTACAAACAACTCTTCTTTTGCAATAGTCTTGACGTGTTAGGGAAATGGTTATAAAATATAATGAAAGTTTTGATCGGGGGTGTTTTCTATCGTGACCGATAAGAACAATTCCAAGTTTTGGCCGGTGCTTTTTGCCGGTGTTTTTGTCGGTGCGTGGGTATTGGCGGCCGTCATGGGCTGGACGATGGCCTTGAAGATTCTGACTGTTTTGACCTCCGCGGGGGCGGCGGCCGGTCTTGTGGCCCTGATTCTCAAAGGGCGCGCCTCCCGGAAAGCCAAGAAGCTGGAACGGGAGAAGCGCAAGCAGGAGGGCCATAAGCCCGCTGCTGCCACAGCGGCGCCGAAGAAGAGCTACGGTCCCGAGATCGACCCCATTATTCAGGAGGGCAACCGCGCCATGAGCGAGATGGGCAGGCTCTACATGTCCATCAAGGATACCGAGGTGCGGCTGAAGATCAACGAGCTCATGCGCATCACCGACAAGATCACGCAGGACGCCATCGCCGATCCCTCGGATATCCCTCAGATCCGAAAGTTTATGAACTACTATCTGCCCACCACCATCAAGCTTCTCAACGCCTATGACCGTATGAGCTCCCAGGGCATTGAGGGGGAGAATCTGGACAAGAGCATGAAGAATATCAACGAGATGCTCGACGCCTCCATTGTGGCCTATAAAAAGCGCCTGGATTCCCTGTTTGAGAATCAGGCGCTGGACATAGAAACCGATATTGAAGTGATGAACACCATGCTTGCCAGAGAGGGGCTCTCCGGCAACAAAGATTTTGATCTCTGACAGAAAGGAAGAACACCATGAACGAAGAGAGCAGCTTCATCCCCAACCTGACCCTGGATCCCATGGCCGAAACCGCAGCCGCCGTGCAGGAAGCGCCCGCACAGGAAGAGGAAAAAGAAGAGGTCGTCGCCCAGAAGCTTGATCTGAGCAGTCTCTCCCCCGCCGAGCAGGCCGCCGTCCGCGCCTTCTCCGAAAAGATCGACGTGCTGAATACCGAGCAGGTCATGCACTACGGCAGCAATGCCCAAAAAAATATCTCTGAGTTCTCCGGCGCCGCTCTGGGCACCGTGCGCACCAAGGACCTGGGCGAAGTCGGCAATATGCTGGGCGACCTGGTTGTGGAGCTCAAGGGTCTTAACTTTGACGTGGAGCAGAAAAAGGGCCTCCGCGGCCTGTTCAAGAAATCCACCCAGGGCATTGCGGAGCTGAAAGCTTCCTACGACAAGGCCGAGGTCAATGTGGATCATATCGTAGATTCCCTGGAAAAGCATGAGATCACGCTGATGAAGGACATCAGCATGATGGACAAGATGTATGAGAAAAACCAGGAGTACTTGAAAGAGCTGACCATGTACATTCTGGCCGGCAAGCTCAAGATCGAGCAGCTGCGCAACGAGGAGCTGCCCAAGTACCAGGCCAAGGCCAAAGAGACCGGCCTGCCTGAGGACGCCCAGGCCGCCAACGACTTCTCCAATATGATCGGCCGCTTTGAAAAGAAGATCCACGATCTGGAGCTGACCCGCACCATCTCCGTGCAGATGGCGCCGCAGATCCGCATGATCCAGAATAACGACAGCCTGATGGCCGAGAAGATCCGCTCCTCCATCATGAATACCATTCCTCTCTGGAAGAGCCAGATGGTGCTGGCCCTCTCCCAGTATCACTCCGACCAGGCCATGAAGGCTCAGCGAGAGGTGACCGACGTGACCAATGAGCTTTTGATGAAGAATGCCGAGGCCCTGCACCAGGGCAGCGTGAACATCGCCAAGGAGGCCGAGCGCGGCATCGTGGATATTGAGACCCTGAAGAAGACCAACCTGGAGCTGATCCAGACCCTGGACGAGGTGCGCCAGATCCAGGACGAGGGCCGTGCCAAGCGTTTGCAGGCCGAGGAGGAGCTGGCCCAGATTGAGGGCGAGCTGAAGGCCAAGCTGCTGGCTATGCGCGGCTGATCGCATGACCAATCATCCATACTCTGCAAAATAGAAACGAGGGATTACCATTGTCCATTGAACAAGGCCGGGCCTATTTCCGCGCGCTCGGCATGGAAGACCGCGTAAGAGAGTTTACCGTCTCCTCCGCCACGGTGGAGCTTGCCGCCCAGGCGCTGGGCGTAGAGGGAGCCCGCATTGCCAAGACCCTCTCCTTCAAGACCGCTGACGGCTGCATGCTGATCCTTGCCGCCGGGGACGCCCGCATCGACAACCATAAGTTTAAGGACTACTTTCACTTCAAGGCCAAGATGCTCACCGCCGACGAGGTACAGGAACTGGTGGGCCACCCGGTGGGCGGCGTTTGCCCCTTCGGCTGCAACGAGGGGATCCCCGTGTACCTGGATGAGAGTCTCAAGCGCTTCACCACCGTTTTCCCCGCCGTGGGCAGCGCCAGCAGCGCCATTGAACTGAACCTGGACGAGCTGTACCGGTACTCCAAGGCCCTGGCCTGGATCGATGTGTGCAAGCTGCCTGAGACATAAAACCGCAAAAAGCGAGGCCGGATCATTTGATCCGGCCTCTTTCCTTTTAGTCGAACGCGGGGTTGATCGCGTAGAAGTTCTTTTGATTGAGCTTTTCCGCAGCCAGGCGCAGGGCTTCTCCAAAGCGCTGGTAGTGCACCACTTCCCTCTCCCGCAAATAACGGATTACGTTGTTGACGTCGGGGTCATCCGACAGCCGCAGGATGTTGTCATAGGTGACGCGGGCCTTCTGCTCGGCTGCCAGATCCTCACTGAGATCGGCGATGACGTCTCCCTTGACCGCCATGGAAGCCGCGCTCCAGGGGAAACCTGAGGCCGCCGTGGGGTATACGCCCGCGGTGTGGTCCACAAAGTAGGCGTCAAAGCCCGCCTTTTTGATCTCTTCCATGCTGAGCTTTCTCGTCAACTGGTGGACGATGGTACCGATCATCTCCAGGTGGCCCAGCTCTTCCGTTCCCACCGGAGCATCGGTAATGTTCCAAAACGCAGAAAACGCGGACAAGCCCTTATTTTCCGGCTGCCTGGTACATAGTATTATAAGCGATGAAAGGGTCATCCGATACGGAGCTAACAATAAGATTGACTACTCGGAGCATCCCACAAAGGTAAAGCACGACGCATCGCGCACGATCAATATCTACGCAGCAATTCCAAATGATATCATTAGTCGATCCAATTAGGACAAAAGGGGTTCAATTACGTTCTTAACATCAGCAGAAATATCTTCTGCTCTAAGTTCTGACATGATTGATGATCGAGTGATATTGATATTAAATTCGTTTTTAAACCACGTTATCACTAAAGAAAGTAGATCTTTTCAATTCACGTTTACAGTTTTTTCATTATGTAGTCGAGGGCGGGGGCGTAAGATCAAAGAAAAGATGGTCAAGTAATATTGCTTTTCCATCTAGCACTCGCGTATGCCTCGAATGATAATGAGAGTCAAGAAAAGAGAAGTCCCTATTCAAAACATCCAAAGTACTTATATCTTTTTCCACTTTTTTATTCAGTTTCTCAACTACTTCATATATGTCACCCTGTAGCACATACCCAATTAGTGCATTTTCTGTTGATGTAGATCCATAACGGCCAGAAGAATAATTCCCAATTCCTGTCTCGACGTATCGGTCATATAATTTGTTCTTCTTAACTGCCAAATTTTTGCACTCTATGCCAAAATATCTCTTGTCTGGATCCAATGCCCTAAAGCAAAAATCTATTCTCGGCGACTGCCCGATAGCTTTTGCTTTCGTGTCATCTAAATGCTGCATCACAGGATCTAACACAACATTCATCTCTAGGGCTCTGTTTTCTTTATACCATCTCCTTTGAACATATACAGCCCATATTTCTGTAATATTATCTTCTCGGCTTGTTAAGTCAAATGCATGCTTCTGGAGAACCATATCATGGTAAGAGAGCCATAGCACTTCAAGTATTTCACGTACGCCTTGAGGTCCCAATTCTGAGGCTAAATCTGTGGGCACCATTGGTGGATCAACAATTTTAGCTATGCTCATTGTCCATCCCTCCAACACCTCATAATTTGGGCGTAAATTTCATCAGCATCTCTGCAAGCCATTGTATAAGTCCAATATCTCGCCTGATTTGGTTTTATCAAATAAACTGAATGCCCCTCATATATTGTCATGTTTCTTCGAACATATAGCCCTTGTGAGTACTCAGTCACCAAGAGCTTGTCCAGTCTCGAGAGCACATCGGCCAAATGTTCATTTTTGCTTACGATGTTTTCAATAGCTTGATTGGGGCCAAAAGTGAGTTTTAATACAACAAGTGGCATCTTTCCAAGGAATGCTTGTGCTGTGATCTGGTTATTACTGCTTAATGTATTAGACAACACACTTTTTATCGTGTTTTCATATACTTCTATGTCTTCTTTTCTGCAAGTTGATGTGACTTTTTTCCTTTCCGCAGAAACAGTATACCCTAGCACATTCTTGAGAGTATCGTTTATAATTGTGCATTCATAATCATAAAGTCCGTATAGTTTGTAAACATAAGAATCAATAATTTCATAGGGCTTTTCACTCGCACAGATTTGCTCAAATTTTTCATCAATTTCCTCTCTGATACTGTCCGTAAATTCAGGGATAGGGAAATTTTTTATTTCCTCGGCCTCGAGTTCACTACGCTCAATTACCCAGCGCCCACTAGTCATGAAAGCAAAATACGAAAAAACACTACTGCTCAGTAAAATACAAAGAAATTTGAGCAAGTGTTCATCACAATGTATTCCTAAAATGCTATGAGTAAAAATTGCATCGTAGTCCAAAACTGCCGATATAAGTCTACCATTTACCGGCGATTGTTTTATCACTAAATGCGGTTGCTGGAATATTTCAATATTGTTTTTAGCCACTCTTTCAAACTCAACATCATCATTCATTTCTAGAGAGAGTCTGTCAATTTTAAAGGGTCTCATGTTCTTTTTTACATCAATATTCCTAATCCCTAACATCTCAGGATAAGTGTCTTTCCGATTACCCCTTTTGTAGCCCTCCGCAATAACAAAATTATCTTGGGCAATTCTCCCTATAGTATTAAACTTTAGAGTGAGCCTATTTATTATTTCCAAGTCGCGTGGGCCACCAAACATACAAACTTTCCACACATATTTGTTGTCGAGTAAATCTAACGGTATTTTCACAATATCCAATGGTTCAATTATAAACTGGCGTTTGTCTTCAATTGTGTATGTTGGCTTTGGGGTGCAATACAG
>JBGUNL010000264.1:0-6642 GCA_045117295.1 Candidatus Limivicinus sp. | reverse complement strand
CCATGGATCCCGCCAAGGAGGTGGGCGGCGACTTCTACGACTTCTTCCTGATCGACGACGACCACCTGTGCATGGTGATGGCGGACGTATCCGGCAAGGGCATCCCTGCGGCGCTGTTCATGATGGCCTCCAAGATCATCCTGCAGAGCTGCGCCATGCTGGGCAAGGACCCGGCGGACATCCTGGCCCTCACCAACGAGGCCATCTGCTCCAACAACCAGGAGCAGATGTTCGTCACGGTGTGGCTGGGCATCCTGGAGATCTCCACGGGCCGGATCGCCGCGGCCAACGCCGGGCACGAGTACCCCGCCATCATGAAAAACGGGCAGTTCTCCCTGCTCAAGGACAAGCACGGCATGGTCATCGGCGGCATCGACGGCGCCAGATACACCGAGTACGAGATTCAGCTGGACCCGGGCGACAAGCTCTTCCTGTACACGGACGGCGTGCCCGAGGCCACCGACGCCCAGCAGCAGATGTTCGGCACGACCCGCATGCTGGAGGCGCTGAACGCCTCCGCCGGCGACACCCCGGAGCAGCTGCTGAAGGACGTGCGCTGCGCGGTGGACGCCTTTGTGTGCGGCGCGGAGCAGTTTGACGATCTGACCATGCTCTGTGTGGAGCGGAAGAAGGACGCGGCCAAGGCGGAGACGCCGGCGGAGAAGACCGCCCCCGCGGAGGAATAACCCAAGAGACAGCAAAAAAGCAGCCGCTTTCGCGGCTGCTTTTTTTGATTTGAAACTAGCCTCTGCCGAAGAGCCGGAGCAGGATGCTGGCCGCACCGCTCAGATCCTCGATGGCCTGCTGCAGCTTTTCAAAATCCACGCTGTTGAGCTTCTTGACGGTGTCGCCCAGAGCCTCGGTGTTCTCCTTCACCAGTTCGTTCACGCCGTCCACCATGGTGTTGATGCCCGTGAGGGACTCCTCCGCCTGGTCAGCCAGAGCGTTGACCGTGTCAAAGGATTTCTGGGCCTCCTCCGCCAGGGCGTTGACCGTGCCGAAGGATTTCTGCGCCTCTTCGGCCAGGGTGTCCAGGGTGTCGAGGGATTCCTGCGCCTGCAGGACCATGATCTGGGTGTCGCTGAGGGTGTCGTAGGCCTGATCCAGGGTGCGGGTCAGGGAGGGGATCAGCACCACCATCGCGATCAGCAGCACCGCCGTCAGCACGATCAGGGCCGCCGCGATGATCCAGCTGGCGCGGGCGTTTTTCTTCTCCCGGTCCACCAGCTCCCGCAGGAGCTCCGCCTCGTTCCTTTCCTCGGGTTTTTTCGTTTCAGGATTGTTGTCCATCCTGCCGCCCCTTTCTGCTTCTCTCAGCTGTTGAGGTACTTGATGGCGATGGCGCACATGCCGGGGGCGCCGACTTTGAGGATGTCGCTGTCCGGGCACCACTTGGAGGAGTGCAGGGGCATGACGTCATGGCCCTCCATGGGCCGGGTGTTGAGCCACATGAAGGTGGTGGGGATGCCGCCCACCAGGTGGTACTCGCTGAAATCCTCGGAGCCGCTGGCGGGCTCGTCCATGTAGTAGCAGCTGTCCTCGCCCAGCTCCTCCTTGAGGGCAGCCTCGGCAAGCTCGGTGAGGGCGTCGTCGTTCTCCACACAGGCGTAGCCCGTGTGGGCGGTCACCTCGATTTTGCAGCCGGAGACCTCCTCCACGCCCCGGGCGATGGCCAGGGTGTGCTCCCGGATGACCTTGGCGGTGTCGTTGTCGTAGTAGCGGAAGCAGCCGCCGGCGGTGGCGTACTCGGGGATGATGTTGACCCGGGTGCCGCCCTGGATGGTTCCCACGGACAGGATGCCGGTCTTCAGCGGGTCGATGTTCCGGGACACCACCTGCTGCAGCAGGACGATCAGCTGGCTGACGGCCAGGATCGCGTCGTTGCCCACGTGGGGCTGGGAGCCGTGGGCCGTCTTGCCGTACACGTCAAAGCGGTAGAGGTCAAAGCCCGAGGTGCACACGCCCTTGCGCAGGCCGAAGCTGCCGTGGCCCGAGGCGCTGGGGTTGTTGTGCAGGCCGATCATGGCGTCCACCCTGGGGTTCTCCAGGCAGCCGCAGCGCACCATGTTCCAGGCGCCGGCGTGGGGATTGTCGGGGTTGGCGGCCTCCTCGGCCGGCTGGAAGATCAGCTTGACGGTGCCGGGGAACTTGTCCCGGTTTTTGCAGAGGATATAGGCCACCGTCAACAGATTTGTGATGTGGATATCGTGGCCACAGGCGTGCATGACGTTGGGCGTCTCCGAGGCGAAGGCCACGCCGGTCTCCTCCGGGACGGGCAGGGCGTCGATGTCCGCACGGATGCCGATGCACTTGCCGGGGCCCTTGGCGCCGTGGATCAGGGCCACCACGCCGGTGTCAAACATGCGCTCCATGGAGTCCACGCCGTACTCCGCGAGCTTTTTCTCGATCAGCTCCGCGGTGCGGAATTCCTTGTAGCTCAGCTCCGGGTGGCGGTGCAGATCCTCGCGGATGGCTCTGGCCTCTTCATAGTATTGTTCTGCGAATTCTTTGAACATGGGTGTTCCTCCAAAGGGGAGAATTCTCCGCCGGGCCTCAAAAAACCCGGCGGAGTTTTTTCAGGTGCTGTGGTCTTATTTGCCGAGCATGATTTTCAGGATCTCCACATCGGTGCCCTTCATGCCGTCCCGGCCCATACGGCCGACCGCCTGAATGGTGTCCTCGATGTCGTCCTTCACCAGGCCCTCGCCGGGCAGGAAGACGCGTCCGCGGCGGCTCATCTCCAGACTGGTCAGGGCGGTGCCCACCGCCGCGGCGATCTTGGCAGCGCACGAGGACTTGGCCCCGTCGCAGACCATGCCGCCGATGGTGTTGATGCAGTTGGTAATGAGGCCCGAGATGGTCTCAAAGCTCTCGCCCAGCATGAAGGCGATGCCGCAGGCCGCGCCGGTGGCGGCGCTGGTGGCGCCGCAGTAGGCGGACAGGGAGCCGATGCAGCGCTTCTGCAGCAGGGAGACGAGGTTTGCAAAGGCCAGGGCCCGGAGCAGATCGTCCTCGGCGATGCCGTATTCCTTTGCGTAGACCCAGACCGGCATGGAGACCGTGATGCCCTGGTTGCCGCTGCCGGAGTTGATGACCACCGGCAGGGGGCAGCCGTTCATGCGGGCGTCAGATCCCGCGGCGGCCCAGGCCCGGGCGCGGTTCATGAGACTGTCGCCGCACTCCCCCTCCAGGATCGTGCGGCCCACCTGGGCGCCCCAGGGATTTTTCAATCCCTCCTCGGCGATGGCGCTGTTGCACTTGATCTGGTTTTTCAGGGTCTCCCGCACATCGTCCGGATTCAGCTCTTTGGCAAAGGCGTAGATGTCCCGCAGGTTCAGAAGGCTCTTGTCCGGGCCCTTGGCGCTCTCCGGCGCGTCGGCCGCGTCAAAGAGGACCTGGCCGTTTTTCTCGATGCGGGTGATGTTGGAGTGGTAGTCCTTGATCTCCACCAGGGCGGTGTCTGCCCCGGCTTCGGCCTCGATGCGGATGTAGAGATTGGCCACGTCCTCCACCAGCTCGCAGCCGCAGCAGCCGGCGGCGACCAGCTCCTTCATCTGCGCGATGTGCTCCGGCGTGACGGCGTGCAGCACGTCCAGCCCGGCGGAGACGTCCCCGCCGATGATGCCGAGAAGCGCCGCCGTGTCGATGCCGCGGGAGCCGCCGGAGTTGGGGACCGTGACGGCGAACACGTTCTTGACGATATTGCCGCTGCAGAAGACGGTACAGTGCTCAGGGATTTTTTCGAGCACCTCACGCAGCTTCGCACCGGCGTAGGCGATGGCGATGGGCTCGGTACAGCCCGTGGCCATGGTCAGCTCTGTATGGAGCAGAGCCACGTAGGTGTCGTAAATCTTGCTGTTCATCTGGATCCCTTCATTTTCTCTGTTTCAGGCGGGATGACTGCTTGTTATTTGGCCAGGAAATCGGCGGCAAACTGGGCGGCCAGCGCTGCGCCGCGGAAGAGCACGTCCTCGTCGGAGGTGAACTTCTCGTTGTGGTTGGTGGCGGTCAGGCCCTTCTCCACGTTGCGGTTGCCCACAAAGCCGAAGAAGCCGGGAACCTTTTCCATGAACAGGGCAAAGTCCTCGCTGCCCATCAGGGCGCCGAACTCCTTGACGCCCTCGGGTCCGAAGAGCTTCAGGGCCGCCTCCTGGGCGATCTCGTTGAGATCCTGGTGGTCGTTGATGACCGCGGGAAGCAGCGGGATGAACTCCAGCTCCGCCTGGCAGAAGTAGGCCGCGGCGGTGCTCTCCACGATCTGCTTGAGCTTTTCCTCCATCACCTTGCGCAGCTCGCGGGAGTAGGTGCGGATGGTGCCCTCCAGCTCCACGTCCTTGCAGATGATGTTGTACATATTGCCGCCGTGGAACTTGCCGACGGACAGAACCAGGGGGTTCGTGGGATTGTTGACGCGGGAGACGAAGGTCTGCAGCGCCATCACGATGGCGGAGGCGGCGACAATGGCGTCGTGGCCGTCCTGGGGAGCGGAGCCGTGGGACTGCAGGCCCTTGACATGGATCTTGAAATTGTCCATGGAGGCCATGCGGTTGCCGCCGTCCACGCTGACATAGGGGGCGTCCAGCGTGCCCCAGATGTGCAGGCCGAAGATGGCGTCCACACCGTCCAGCACGCCGTGCTCCACATAGTATTTGGAGCCGTAGCCCACTTCTTCGGCGGCCTGGAAGATGAACTTTACCTTGCCGCCGGCGAGCTCATCCTTCACGTCGCAGAGGATCTTCGCCGCGCCCAGGAGCATGGCCATGTGGTTGTCGTGGCCGCAGGCGTGCATGACGCCGTCGTTCTGGGAGGCGAAGGGCAGGCCGGTGCACTCCTTGACGGGCAGGGCGTCGATGTCCGAGCGGAGCATGACGGTCTTGCCGGGGCGGCCGGTGTCCAGGGTGGCAATGAGACCGGTGTAGTCCGGGAAGGTCTGAACCTCCAGGCCCATGGCCTTCACGTCCTCGATCAGGGACTTGGTGGTCTCAAACTCCTTGAAGCTCAGTTCCGGGTGCTGATGGTAGTATCTGCGTCTGGCGATGATATACGGGGCGTACTGCTCCGCAAGTGCTCTGATGTCCATTTTTTACTCTCCTTTGCTTTGAAGTTGCCGGGGCTGAAAGAAAAAGGGCGGCACAACGCGCGGTCATGCCGTCCCGGTTTTCTCAGGATTTGTTGAAATCGTCTGCGACCTGACAATACAGCGCGGCGGCGTTCACCAGGGCGGATTCGTCCACCTTGAACTTGGGGCTGTGGTGCTCGAAGCAGCAGCCCTCCGCCTCGTTGCGCACGCCCAGCAGGCAGATGGCGCCCATCTGCTCGGGGGCCGCGTCAATGAAGAAGGCGAAATCCTCGCCGCCGGTGGTGGGCTCGAAATCGTAATTGGCGTCCTCGCCGAGAATGGTCTTGATGGCGCCCTCGCAGATGGAGGCCATGAAGGGATGGTTCACCGTGGGCGGAACCAGGTCGGTGAACTTGCACTCCACGGTGCAGCGATAGGCCTCCGCCACACCCTTGGCGATGCGCTCGATCTTCTCGGGGAAGGCCTTGTTGATCTCGTTGGAGAAGCAGCGGGTGGTGCCGGCGATGTAGGCCTTGTCGGCGATGACGTTCCAGCGGAAGCCGGCGTCGATCTTTCCGACGGTCAGCACGGCCGCGTCGATGGGCCGGAACTCACGGGAGACGATGGTCTGCAGGGAGTTGACAATGGCGGTGGTGCAGGTGATGGCGTCGATGCAGTTGGCAGGCTCGGCCCCGTGGCCGCCCTTGCCCTGGACCCAGATCTCGAACATGCCGGCGGAGGCCATGCGGCCGCCCGCGGCGGCGCAGGCGGTCCCCACGGGAACGCCGCTCCACACGTGCATGCCGTACACGCCGTCCACGCCCTCCAGGGCCCCGGCGGCGATCATGTCCTTGGCGCCCTGCGCCGTCTCCTCCGCGGGCTGGAAGGCCAGCTTCACGGTGCCGTGCAGCTCATCCTTGATATCGTTGAGGATGTGGGCCGCGGTCAGCAGAGAGGAGGTGTGGCAGTCATGGCCGCAGGCGTGCATCTTGCCCTCGTGTTTGGACTTGAAGGGGACGTCCGTCTCCTCGACGACGGGCAGCGCGTCCATGTCGCCGCGGATCAGGATGGTCTTGCCGGGCAGAGCCCCCTTGACCGTGGCCAGAACGCCGGTGCCAAGCGCCCCGCAGATCTCGTAGGGCACGCCGATCTTGTCCAGCTCTTCCTGCACCAGCTTGCTGGTTTCAAACTCCTGGGTGCTCAGCTCGGGATTGCTGTGGATCTTCCGGCGGATGTCCACTACGTAATCGCTGTATTTCTGAGCTGCTTCCTTAATGTTCAAGCAAAACACTTCCTTTGGCTAAAGTAGAGAGGTTTTTGTTTTTTGAGTGCAGCGGGGTATTGCGCCTTGCGGCGCAATACCCCGGCAGTTTATGTATGGACTTGGGTTATGCTGGGGCTTAGAACAGGTTGACGAAGAGGCCGGCGATGATGACGGAGGTGATGGTAACGGTGGTGAAGCCGCCGACGATCATGCTGGGGTACATCTCGCTCATGAGGTAATCGAACTCTTCCTTGGTCTCGCCCAGAGCCTTGCAGGTGTTCTCGGTGATGATGGCGTTGGGGGGGAAGCCGTAGAGGGC
>JBGUNL010000263.1:0-2035 GCA_045117295.1 Candidatus Limivicinus sp. | reverse complement strand
GCGATGGCAAACAGGAACACCAGCACGGTAAATACCAGAAGGGCGAAAACGAAAAGTCGTTTTCGCCCGATGAAGGAGCGGTATTCCTGGCCGTTTTTCTCTATGGCGCGCTCCATGGTTTACGCGCCGATGGTGATGGGGCCGAAGCCGTAGCCGTTTTCGTCCAGGACGTTGAGGTAATCCATGCCGATCATGGTGTTGAAGATCTCCTCCGCCTTGGCGTTGAAGTCCACATCGGCAAAGGCCTCGGGGTAGATGATGGTGCCGGCATAGTAGGAGTCGGCGATGGCCAGCTCCATGTTGCACCAGTAGTAGTTGAAGTTGACCTGGGCGTAGACCTTGCCCTCCTGCACGGCGCGCAGGCTGTCGATGGCAGCGCCGTTGGCGGCGTAGTCCTCATTGACCAGCTTCATGTTGCCGGGGTTGAGGAAGATGATGTCGGGATCCCAGTCGAGGATCTGCTCCATGCTGACCTCCACGCCGGCAGAGGCGTCCAGGGAGTCGGCCAGGTTGATGGCGTTGATGGCCTGCAGCGGGGCGTAGCCCACATAGGTGCCAGTGAAGCCATGGCCGCCGCTCCAGCTGACGGCGCCGGGGTAGACGGTGGGCTTGTCCGCTTCGGGGATGTCCTTGGTGCGGTCGTTCAGATCCTTGACCCAGCCGTTGATGGCGTCGGCCACGGTGTTCGCGTGCTCCGAAGTGCCGAGGACGTCGCCGATGAGGGTGATGGACTGGATGAGATAGGGGGAGTTGAAGGCGTCGCCATAGACGCCGATCACGGGAAGGCCGGTCTTCTGGGCCAGGTCCTCCATGGCCACTGTGTCGGAATCCTGGTAGAACACCACGTCGGGATTGAGCTCCACCAGCGCCTCGGCGTAGTCGGCGTTGCCGCTGCCGCCGGAGGCCACGGCGCCGCAGGCGGCGAAGTGCTCACGGTTGGCATAGGCGTAGGGCATGCCCGGGTCGCCGCGCAGCTCCATCTCGGTGGCGCCCACGATGCTGTCCACGCCGCCGGCGTAGACGATCAGACGGGCGGCGCTGCCCAAGGCGGCGCAGGTCTTGACCTCGGCGGGGATCTCCACCTCACGGCCGAAGACGTCGGTGACGGTGCGGGTCGCGGCTTCCGAGGCCGGGGCTTCCGCAGGAGCGGGCTGCTCGGCGGCAGGAGCCTGGGCGGGTGCTTCGGCGGCGGCGGGGGCCGCCTGCTGCGCAGGGGCTGCGCTGCCGCCGCAGCCGGTCAGAAGGGAGACCGTCATCAAAACGGCCAGGACCAGAGCCAGCAAAGTTCTCTGTTTTTTCATGTTCGTTTCCTCCTCTTTTTCTTACAAACTTCCTGAGAAGTCTTGTACAGGTTTATCGGTCGAAGAGCGTGTGCGCCTTGATGGCCATGCGCTCCCCGAATACGCGGCAGTGTTCCTCCCGCAGCTCCATCTGATCCCGCACCACGGCGGGGCCGATGTGGATGAAGGGCCGGTTAAACTCGCTGCCGCTGGAATAGACCAGCATGCCCTTCACCAGCATGTGGCTGATCATCGCCGTCATGGCAAGCTCCGCGCCCCCGCCGTTGGGAGAGTTTTCCGTGGCGAACACCCCGCCCAGTTTGCCGCCGAGCCTGACCGTCCAGTTGGTGTCAAACCACTTTTTCATCTGCCAGCACATGTTGGCCACATAGGTGGGGGTGCCGAAGATCACGGCGGCACTGTCGTTGATAAACGCTTCGTCCACGGTTTCCGGCTTTGCCAGGTTGAACAGCCGCACCTCGGTATCCGGCACGCGCTCCGCGCCCGCGCGGATAAAGCCCGCGACCTTTTCGGTATTGCCGCTCTCGCTCACATAGACGATGCTGATCTTCACCGCTTCACGCTCCAGTACATATTGACCAGGGTGGTGTTGATGCGCTCCCTGACAACGCCATCCACACTGATCTCCCGCAGGAAGTCCCGGATTTTCCGCTCCGCCTGCGGGCTCAGCGCGTTCTGGCCGCGGAGCCGACCGAGAAACCAGCGCTCCGCCTCCTCCAGACTCCGTTCCGGCA
>JBGUNL010000262.1:0-22102 GCA_045117295.1 Candidatus Limivicinus sp. | reverse complement strand
GGTTGTCTTCCTTCCCTTCGCTTCACGCGGCGTCCCTCCTGCCGTTGTCAGGAATCGATGGATTTTCTTTCTTGTTTACATCGCTTCCCGCGTCAGCATCGGGCAGGCTGTGGCGATGATCTCCAGGGCGGCGTCCGTATCCGTCAAATAGGGCCGCACCTGTTCCTCCCCGGCGATCACGGGCATCCGGTCGTGGATCTCCGCCATGGACTCGTTTGCCGCCCGGGTGAGAATGACAAAGTGGGGCACGCCGTCCACCAGCTTGTACAGTCCACAGAGGTAGATGGTGGGAGCATCGTCCACGGAAAAGCGGTACTTGGCCCGCTTTTCATCCCGGCTCCACTCAAAAAAGCCGTTGGCCGGGAGGATGATGCGGCTGCGGCGCAGGCTGTCGGCAAAGGCGGGCTTCTCCGCGGCGGTCTCGGAGCGGGCATTGATCAGGCGCTTACCGCCGGAAAAGCCGGGATAGCCAAACACCGCGGGCACCGGCAGGAGCTTTCCCTCCCGCGCGATCACCCCGGGCGCGGGATCGCCGGGAAAAATCTCCCCGGTCTTGTAGCGGCCCTTGTAATACTTTTCCATCATGGCCGCAATGGCGGCGTTTTTGCTGTCCGCGCCTTTGTCGCTGTAGTAGTACCGTCCGCACATGGCCTTCTCCTCACCTAAAAATGCATCTTCTCCCGCAAATCGCCGAGACTCCTGTCGTGCTGGGTCCGGGAGATGGCCCCCTTCTGCAGGAACAGGTCCAGCATGGCGCGCTGCTTTTCAAACAGCCTTCTGCGCGTCTCCTCCGGAGTCAGTCCCGCCGTGATATTTTCTTCAATCGTGTAGTCCATGTCTCTCCCCGTGCTTGCTCGCATAAAATTCCTGTTTATTATACCCCTCGTTGAAACAATCCGCAAGGGATCGGCGCCGCCTCTCCCCGGCCCGCTGCCGGGCCTGCTCCGCTCTCCGGTGTCTTCTGGCGTTTGCAAAGAGCAGCAGCGCCAGCAGACAGCAGGCGATGACAATGTCCATATCCAGCCCTCCTTTTCTTGGAACGGCTGTATTCTAACACAAAACCCTGTCCAATTCTCCGGACAGGGTTTTGTGTGATGGAAGTGTTATTATGTCTACCATATTATGTTTCGTCAGGATTCCAGGGCAACTCCACAAAGGTGGGCGCGTGGCCCATGGCGGGCAGGAGCTTGTCGGTCAGATCCTTTGTGGCGATCCCCACGGTGGAGGTATTGATGCAGGGGTGCATGCCGATCCTCTCCTGCTGCAGCAGATCCCTGTCTATGAGCAGATGGACCGCTCCCTCCCGGTCGTTCATCAGACCCAGGACGCTGACGGAGCCCGGCGTGATATCCAAATACCGCAGCATCTGCTCGGGCGCGGCAAAGGAGAGACGGGCGGAGCCGATCTGTTTGGACAGGAGCTTGGTCTTGAAGGGCTTGTCCCCCGGCATCAGCAGCAGATACACCTCCGTCATCTGGCGGTTGGTGAGGAAGAGATTCTTGCAGATCTGGCAGCCCAGGAGCTTTTCGATCTCATGACAGGCCTCAATGGTGTCGGCGTGCTCGTGGTCTGCGCGCACATAGCGTATCCCCAGGGAGTCCAGCAGCCGGTAACAGCGCTCCTCCTTCTCGATGCGGGGCTCCGAGGGTCTGCCGGTAAAGAGCGTCGGGACAATGTTCATTTGCTCCCCTCCCCCATGCCGCTGTTGAGAATCTGCATCAGACAGTCGCAGAAATAGTCCGTCTCCAGATTGCTGTAGCGCTGATCTATGGGCAGGGCCAGCATGTGCTGGGTCACGCGGCGGCTCGCCGCGCCGGGGTTCGTCACTTCCGCCGGCTGGGGCCAGATCACCGGGCAGTAGACCTTCCTCTCCGCCATAGCCCGCTGCACCGCATCCCGGTCCTCCAGAAGGATGGGGAGATAGAGGCAGCTTTTCTCCGGCGTCTCGCTGAGAAAGTCCAGCTTCCCCGCGTCCCGCAGCGGCCGAAGCTCTTTCTGCAGATGCAGCACGTTGCGCAGGCGCGCCTCATACACAGCGCCGAAGTCCAGCCGGGCCGCGATCTCCCGGTAAGTCCCGCTCATGGCCACAGGCTCTCCGTCCGCGTCCAGCAGCTCCTCCGCGCGGTGATATTGGGCGAGAAACGCCTCCTTGAGAACTGGCTCCCAGCTCTTCATATAGTCGGCCTTCTTCTCCATCGCCTCCCGGCACTGGTCCCCGAAGGCGGGATCCTCCCGCGCCGGGCAGCTGCCCAGGGCGGTCTCCAGCATGCCGCCCTCGGGCAGGCAGGCCCACTTGCGCAGGCTGGCCACGGTGGCGTCCGGCACGAACCCCCCGTCCTCCCGCGGGACGACGATGTCCTGGGTGCGGTCCTCCGCCAGCAGGACGCCCTTCTTGCGAAGCTCTTTGAGGAAATCGTCCGCGAAGGGCCTGACGCCGAAGTAGGGCATATACAGCAGCAGGTCCCCCTTTTGGGCAAGGGTGCGCAGCTGCTCCTCATCCCCGCGCAGATCCTTGCGCAGGCGGTAGAACTCGACCTCGTAACCGTTCAGGGCAAAGGGCCGGATCATGGACGCGCAGCAGAGGTCGGGCAGCAGCACCCGCTGCCTGCCCGCAATGCGGGCCAAGGCCTTCAGCGCGTCCCGCCCGCTGCGGTAGAGCTGCCAGTCGCTCTTCAGGAAATCCACATTCTCCGCCGTGAAACCGGCATTGGAGCGGGCGTCAAAAATGCTTCCGTATTCCATCGTACTCCCTCATTTCATCGTATCTGCGAAAAAGCGCAGGGCATTGTCCCGACAGATCCTGTCCGCCGCGTCCGCGCCGAAGCGGTCGGCGATCTGTTCAGCCAGGCCCGCAAGGCCGCTGTAGTCCTTCATCTCCAGGGTGCAGTCGAACCCGTCAAAGTCCGAACCCAGCGCCACCGTCTCCAGTCCCGCCTTGTCGGCGATATGGGCCATGTGCCGCAGGATGTCCGCGTTTTCCGTATGCTCGCCGCCCGGCTTGAGGAATCGGGAATAAAAATTCACGCCGCAGATGCCGCCCGCATCCCCCAGGGCGCGGAGCTGTTCATCCGTCAGATTGCGGCTGTGGTCACAGAGGGCCCGGGCGCAGGAGTGGGAGGCCAGGAAGGGCCTTTTGCTCTCCCGTGCCACATCCCAGAAGCCGCCCTCGGACAGGTGGGACACGTCCACCGCGATCCCCAGGCGGTTCATCTCCGCCACAGCCTCATGGCCAAACGCCGTCAGCCCCTTCCGATGCTTCTCCGGGTCCGGGGAGTTGGGAAAGCCGAAGCAGTTCGGGTAATTCCAGGTCAGGGTAATGAGGCGCACGCCTGCGTCGTACAGGTCGTACAGGCGATCCATATTCCCTTCCACGCAGGCCCCGTCCTCCACAGTCAGCAGGACGGACGGGACGCCCGCCTCCCGGTTTCGGCGGAGCTCCTCCATGGATCTCACCGGCCGGATGCGGTCCGGGAAACGCGCCATCTCCCGCTCATACAGGGCGTGCTGGCTCCAAAAGAATTCCCAGGGCGTTTCCGTGATGTGATATTGCTCCGCGTCCTCATGGTCGGGGATAAAGACGGCAAGGCACTGCAGCAGGGCGCCGCCCGTGCAGAGCTTGTCCAGGTCGATGTGTCCCGGCGCGGTATCCAGGCCGCAGCCCTCCAGCCGCAGCGTCAGAAGCGTATCGCAGTGCAGATCGATAAACGTCGGTTTCACGAATTTGCGTCCTTTCCGTTTGCATTCCAGAGTTCGGGCGGCATATCCTCCCCCGCCTCCACCAGGGGCAGATACCAGTCCCGGTAGTGCCCGGGCAGAGCGTCCTCCTTCTCCGGCCAGCGGCTGCCCCAGGGGCGCAGGAAGAACTCATAGGAGAAGGCGCCCTTGCTCATGACCGCCGTGTAGCGGCCGCGCAGGGTCAGCAGCGGGCCGAAGGCGTCCTCGCTCAGCAGAATCTCCAGGTTCTCATCCGGGAGATCCCTGTCCAGCAGCCGTCCCTCCGTACAGACAAGGGCCCCGTCCGTTTCCCGCAGCGAAAGCCAGAGGGCGGTCTTGCCCTCCAGGGTATCCTCGTCCCGCAGGCTCAGGCTGTATTCGCCGGGCGCGGTCTCGGTCACCCAGGCGGCGCAGTCCCACCAGTAGCCGTACATGTGAGCCCAGTCGCCGCTGGTGTGGTCCATCCGCCACCAGCCGTACCAGCTTGCGGCAAGAGACGCCTTCTCCGCCGGGGCCTCCGTGACCGCCGCCTCCGGGGGCGCCGCGGCTTCAGTGACCAGGGTGGTCTTTTCCCGCTCGGCTCTTCCGCAGCCCGCCAGAAGGGCGCAGAGTACCAGCGCGCAGAGTGCGGTTGTGATCGCTCTTCTCATCTCTCTCGTTCTATCCCAGCTTGACGACCATGCAGTCGCCGATCTTTTGCACCGATCCCTCATAGGGGTAGCCGCTCATGGCCTGCACCCGCGGATCTTCGGCCAGAGCGGCGCATTCCTCCTCGTCCGCGAAGGGAATGTCAAAGCCCAGGTAATAGCGCAGGAAGTTTTCCCGGGAGTAGATGTTGATCAGATCCCGGCTGGGCCCCTGCAGCAGTTCCGTGTCCAGCTCCGGGAAGCTGTGCAGCAGCGCATGCTGCTCCCCCGTGAAGGCCAGGCGCGTGTTTTCGTCAAAGCCCTCCGTATGGGTCAGCCGCGCGGTCAGGACCGTGTAAAAGGCCCGGGCGTTTTCAAACTGCAGCTGCAGCTTCAGATAGGTCATGTTGGCAAAATACACGTTGCTCATCACCACCGCGGCCAGCAACAGCCCCGCGAGAGCCTCCGCCCGGCGGGCCCGGAGCCCGTCCAGCCGCTGGAAAACCAGCGCCGTCAGGAAGTAGACCGCCGTAAAGCTGTACAGGACCAGGGTGTGGATGGACTGGCCGGACATGATGAGGAACATGCAGCAGATGCTCAGCGGCAGCAGCACTGCCAGACCCGCCAGCAGCGCCGCGTGCAGCGGGCTGCGCCGCCGCAGAGCGACGGCGGCCATGCCGAGAAGCGTGATTCCCGCCAGCGCGATGTGCAGATAGCGGGAGGCCTCCGTGGAGATCGCGCGGAAATTGCGGAAGGTAAAGATATAGAAGAAATTGTCGTAGGCCATGCGCACCCGGCGCAGCAGGCCCACCTTGCCGTTGACGTTTTCCGTGACATAACTGTTGAATTCCGCCCCGGTAAAGCGAAAGACCAGCAGCGTCACCGCGTAGTAGAGGGCGATGGCGCAGGCCATCAGGCCCAGGGCCTTGACCCCGTCCAGCACGATCCGGGAGACGGGGCGCCGGGCGTCCATGGCGTCGGCCATCATGCCGAGGACAAAGAGGCTGGCCGTCACAGCGATATAGGCCTGGTAGATGCCCAGGGCCAGCACCAGCAGCACCAGGCTCAGCGCCGCGTCGCCCCGGCCGCCCCGCCGAAACAGCGCCGCCGCCAGCACCGCCAGGAAGAAAGCCCAGGCGTACGGCGCGCTGGTGAACATGAAGCAGAAATTCCCCGTCAGCGTGGGGAAGGAGATGACCAGCGCGGCAAGACCCATCTGCCGGATGCGGCCGCGGATGTCCAGCATCCACAGCATCAGGCAGACGGCCGCCGCCATCAGCAGCAGGCTGACGAGCCCGTAGATCCAGGGCATGGACCAGTCCGGGAAAAGGATCTTCACCAGCTCCAGCCCCCAGCGGCCGGAGGTCACCGTCGCCCCCTTGCCGAAGAGGGATTCGATCTCGTCGTGGTTGACCAGCTTGTTGAGAAAGGCGTAGCCGTGGGTCACGAGGCCCGCCAGCAGGCAGGCGATGAAGGGGGCGCGATAGCTTTTCCACTCCGCGCGCAGGGCGGCCAAAGCCGGGAAGTTCTGTTTTTGCATACTCTCCCCTCCCCGCCTCAGCGATTCTCAATCCGGCGGAACAGGCGCGTCAGCCCGTAGGCCGCCACCGGCAGCATCAGCACATAATAGGGCAGCGCGTACTGACTCTTGGCCTCAAACAGCAGGTGATACAGCAGGCCGCCCAGTACGATCAGCGGCAGCAGACAGCTCTTGACGCTCTTTTTGTGCCAGAGTCCGAAGCATCCCAGAAGCATGCCGAGAAAAATCAGCTGCTGAAACTGGTTCAGCACCGCCGTGGTACGCCGTTCCGCGCTTGCCGAGCCGCAGAGGAAGTCATAGATCGCGCCCTTCTCGCTGAAGCTCAGGTGCACCTGGTTGAGCCAGAGAGAGCCGTAGGTGGGCTCGTTCCACTGGCTGTGGAGCTTGGCCCAGAAGAAGCGCAGCGCCCGGCGGGGATGGGCGGTGAAGGCGGCAAGGCGCTCCTGCAGTGCCGCCCGGGCCTGCTCCGCCGTGGCGGCGGGGTCACGGCCGCTGCGCTCGAAGGCGGTGACCGTGTGATCCTCCTTATACCAGCCGGGGGCGGCGTGCCCCTCGTCAAAGCCCATGGCCATCCAGGCGATCATGGGGATGCCGGAGCCGAAGGAGTACTCCATGCGTTTTTCATAAAAGCGCTGGGGCAGCTTGCTGACCGTCAGCACACAGATCGCCGCCAGCAGCAGGGCCGCCGCCCCGCGCCAGCTGCGCTTTTTGAAAAGCTCGATCAGGCAGACGCCGCCGATGGCGACGCAGAAGATCAGCAGGTTCAACTTGAGCGTGACCGCCGCGGCGAGGAACGCCACGGTCAGAAGGGCCGCGTACAGCCGCCGCTTTTCCAGAAACTCAAGGAACATCCACACCGCGGCGCAGCCGCAGGCGAAGGCCGGCATATTGCCGTAGAGGAAGGTGACGGAGAAGACCGGCTGGAGGCAGAAGAAGAGCAGCACCGCCGTGAGCTTGACGGTGCGGTCCCGGCGAAACAGCAGCCGGGCCGACTGCAGCAGCGCATGGTATGCCAGCAGCAGCCACAGCAGGTTCACCTCCTGCAGAGCCAGCCACTGGTAGCCCTCCGGCAGACCGGCCAGGATGCGGGAGGCCACGCGGAAAAAGACCTCCGAATACAGCACATAGCCCAGCTGGAAGGGGAAGCGCCGGAAGTAGGGGTCCATCAGAATCGAAAAATCATGGGCGGCCGCCCGCTGGGCGGCGTAGGTGACCATATAGGAATCGCTGTAGTAGGGGGCGCGGAGCTTGACCGAGGCCACAAAGGCCGTACCCGCGGCGAAGATCCAGAGCAGGAGCAGCAGCTCCAGACGCCAAAAGCGGATATGGTCACAGTGGCAGTAGAAGAGATAGAGCGCGCAGAGCATCAGGGCCAGCATGATGAGATTGAGGAACACATTGTCCGCGTAAAAGGCGATACGCTCCCCGGAGGGATCGTTGGTGCTCAGATCCGCGGTCTGGAAAAAAGCGGCCGCGGTCAGAGACAGCATGAAAGCCAGCACCAGCACCAGAACCAGCGCTGCCGCCGCTCTCTCGCTCTCCGCCGCGAATCGATCCAGTCTGTCCTTCAAGGCCTCTTTCTCCTCTCTCTCTGCTGCCTTTCAGTATACACCAAAGGGCGCGGAATGGAAATGCATTTTTCCGGTTTGACAGGCCAAATGCGAAAAAAGTTCCCCGTCCGCTTGACTGGACGGGGAACCGGGATTCAGCTCTTTTTCTTTTTTCCGAAGCTGATGCGCCGCAGCAGCAGGAGCAGCAGCGCCAGATACGCCGCCGCGATCAGGGCCACCGTCACGGTCATCCAATCGGACTTTGCCGCAAGGCTCACCAGCACCAGCACCGGCGCCCCCAGGATGATGCCCACGCTGCTGCCGGAGACCAGGTTGTTGGCCGCCGGGGTGGCAAGGTCGCTGTCGATCTCCCGCAAGAGCAGGATGCCGGAGGAGATGGTGCCGGTCATCATGCCGTACATGGAGATCAGGCCTTCATAATAATAGTCGGGGTAGGCCCATTTGCAGACGCGCTTGAGGTGGAACCAGGTCACGATGCCGCCCGCCGCCGCCATCAGTACGAAGGGCAGCCACAGACCGCTGAGATCCTCGATGTTGATGGAGGCGATGCCCGCCACGATCATGATGTCAAAGAAGAAGCCGGAGATGCGGTTCAAAAGATAGTTGTTCTGGTACTGGCGGCGGATCAGGCCCAGGCTCTTCCCCTTCTCCAGCAGGGCGCGCAGCAGGATCGCGACAGCGGAGCCCACGATGAAGTTGAAGCCCCAGAGCAGCGTGTTGACGGTTTTGGCCAGTCCTTCGGACAGGGCCGCGATCCCGGACGTGAGGCCCCGGGTCGCAAGGTAGGTGATGAGATAGGTGATCAGCACCAACGCCAGCTGCACGGAGAGGCGGTCGATGGAGTCGGAGACAGGCAGCTCGTTTTTGTCCTGGAAAAAGCCCACGGCCAGATCGTCGTCGCTGGTCCTGCGCGCGGCCGTCACATGGCCCCGCCTTGCCAGCATGTTCAGCAGGATGACGCCCACCACGCAGGCGCAGAGATAGCCCGCCGCCGCGATGGCGAGACCGAAGCTCCGCCCCCCGGCAAAGCCCAGATTCTGATAACTGGTGCCCACGTTGTTGGCCTGGCCGGGTCCCTGGCCGTAGCCCATGGGCAGCAGCAGACCGGAGGCCTTGAACAGCCCCGGCATCAGCGTAAAGCCCAGCAGCAGGCTGATTGCAAGGCCGGTGATGGCCTGTACCATGTAGGTGCTGACAATGATGGCGCCGGATTTGAGTGCGGCCTTGTCGCTGCGGTTGGCTTCCCGGTTGGGCACGCGCAGGCTCATGGCGATAAAGCCCAGGGCGATGCCGTGGTAGACCAGGATCTCCATAATGGTCCCGTCGATTCGGATCAGCCCCGTGTACTTGAGAATCAGCAGCAGAAAGCCCGCCATCACCGCCACAGGCATCATGGCCCGACGGATAAACTCCACCTTGCTGCGCAGCATGTTCGCCGCGAGAATTGCCCCCGCGATCAGGCCCAGCTGGATGATGATGTTCCACAGGGCGCTGTTGGCCGCCGAATAATCCATACTGCTTGTCTCCTTTTGTTTACATGGTATCCTGGATCTGTCCGCCGCTTTGCCAGACGGAGAGGTATTTGCGCAGACAGCAGGCCTTTTTCGCCCGCAGCTCAAAGTAGCCCTCCTCCGTGGTCAGCAGCAGGATATTGGCCTTGACCATGGCCATGCTGGTGATCTTTGCCAGTGGGAAGCGGTGCTCCCCGCAGACCAGGGCGTCCCGCTCCTGCTCCAGCCGGAAGACGCCCAGACGCTCCCCTCTGTGACCGGCATCCAGCCGGGTCAGCTGCATGTCCCCGTCCGCAAACAGGGAGCCGCCTTCCGGCAGGGGTATCCGGCGCAGCGCGTCCTGCTGCCAAGCCTCCCACTCAGCCAGGGTCTCAAAGGGCTCCTTCGGTTCGAGAAAGCCCTCCTCGGTATAGAGCAAATCCAGCCCGCAGGGGCAGAGGATGCGGTCGCCCACGCCGCGGGCCGTGCCGACCCCGCCGCACTTCGGACAGAGGAAGAAGCCCCGCTCGATGCCCTCGGCGCGGTTTTTGGCCCGGAAACGCACATGTTCCCGGCGCTGCCGGGCCCAGGCGTCCTCATAGAGATCCCGGTCGATCAGCGCGGTGATCTCCGCGCCGCTCATTTTCTTCAGCTCTTCCGGCGGATAGATTTCCACCACGGCGCCGCGCATTTTTCCCACTCGCCGCCGCTTTGACCAGCGGGGCAGCGTGGGATAGCCGCCCTCCAGCCGGTAGGTCACCAGGGGCACCCCCGCCATGCGGGCCAGCTTTCCCGTGGCCGGGAAAACCGGGCGGCTCACGCCGTCCCAGGTGGCGTCCCCCTCGGCGAAGATGCAGACGGTCTCCCCGTCCTTCAGCGCCCGCAGGCACATACGCACCGTGTCCATCCCCGCGGCGCCCTTGCGTCTGGGGATGGGCGCCACCAGCTTTTCCAGAAGCCGGGACACCCAGCCGTGGCGGAAGATATGTTCGCTTGCCACAAAGCGGATGGGATTGTCCGGAAAGCTCAGCGCCAGCAGAAGCGGGTCCCAGGTGGTCACGTGGTTTGCCACGATCAGGCAGGGGCCCTCCCCCCGGAAGCGCTCCGGCGTAAAGGCAAAGCGGCGCATCAGGAAGGAGCGGAGCAGGCCGCTGAGAAAGCGCCAGATTTTCAGCCGTTTCTGCATGCGTTCCGCTCCTCCTTTGGTTCAGTCATTTTTTGTCAGCTCCAGCAGCGTCTGGGAAAAGCCGTAGGTCTGCCGCAGCGCCTCGGCCTTTTCCCGCCCGCCCGGCCTGGGGCGGCCGGTATAGCGCGCCCGGAGCATCAGGTTCTTGGGGGAATGCTCAAAATCCACAAACTCGATCACGTCGGTCTCGTACCCCTCGCTCTCCAGCACGGCGGCACGGATGGCGTCGGTCAGCAGAGCGGAGACCCGCTCCTTGATGATCCCGTGCTCCAGCAGCAGATCCAGGTCTCCGCCCTTTCGGATGGAGAGATTGACCTCATGCTGGTAGCAGGGCACGGAGAAGATGTGCCGGACTTTTCGCCGGATGGCATAGGCCAGGGCGAAGTCCGTGGCCACATCGCAGGCGTGGAGGGTGACCACCATGTCGATAGGGGTATCCGTAAGGGGATCCCGGGTGACGTCCGCCACCTCAAAGCGCAGGCCCTCATAGCCGTAGCGCCGGGCGATCTCATTGCAGTTTTTGACCACGTCCGCCTTGAGATCATAGCCGATGATATGGGTGTCCAGACCGCGCTTGACGGCGAAGTAGTAGTAGAGGATGAAGGTAAGATAGGACTTGCCGCAGCCGAAATCCAGGATGCGGACTTCTCCCTGCCCGTCCTCCTTCCATCCCTGGGCCACCAGCTCCACGAAGCGGTTGATCTGCTTGAACTTGTCGTAGCGGGCACGGACGATCTTGTAGTCTTTGGTAAACACGCCCAGATCCACCAGCGCCGGGATGGGCTCCCCCTCCCGGAGGATGTAGTCCTTCTCCCGGTTGTGGGCCTGCTCCCCGCCGGGGCGCGGCACGGCCGCCTGGGCGGCGGTCCTCTTGTAGCTGCCGTCCCGACGTAGGATATACTGGCGGCTCTCCGCCTCCTTCACGATCAGCACCTGGCGGTATTTTCCCTCCAGATTCTCGCGCACGCAGGCCTCCAGCGCCTCTTCCGTGAGATTTTGGTGGAAGGCCTTGTTATCTTGAAAGCTCTCCAGCTGGTAGAGCCGCTGCCCCTTCAGGGTCACGGGCCGGAGGCTGTGCTTCTGGCTGTCGGCCTTGTCCACAGGCTGGGAGAAGACTGCCTTCGTCAGCGCCGGCAGCGCCGAAAAGAGCTCTTCGCTGATCTTTGCCATTTCAGCCTCCGAACAGGCGCTTGAGGTTCAGGGCCGCAGCCTTGAGCTCGTTCTTGCTGTAGGAGTTGTTCTCGTCCGCCAGCACCGCCGCCACCGCGTCCTTGGCGCTGAGACTGCCGGCGACCATGGTGTCCACCAGCATGGCCTCGGCCGAGACCGTGTGTTCCACCTTGTTGAAGACATAGTCCTCGTCGATCTCCACCACGATGGCGTACTCGCCCTTGTCGTAATTGCCCTTGGCCAGCAGCTGCTCCTTGACCTGCCGGGGAGTGCCGCGAAAACTCATCTCATGGAGCTTGGTCAAATCGTTGCACAGGCACATGCGGCACTTCGCTTCGCTGTCGATAAAGAAGTCCACCAGCTCCATGATGCGCTTGGGAGACTCATAGAGGGCGAAGGTGCGGGTGTCCCCATGGCGCATCTTCTCCAGCAGCCTGCGCCGCTCGGCATTCTCCCGGGGGAAGAAGCCGTAGAACAGGAAGCTGGAGAGGTCGAAGCCAGAGACGGACAGGGCCGTTACCGCCGCGCAGCAGCCGGGCACGCCGATAATCGGGATCCCCGCCTCCACCGCGGCCTTGATGAGCTCGTTTCCGGGGTCGGAGATGCAGGGGGTCCCCGCGTCGGTGATGACCGCGACGCTCCTGCCCTGGAGCATCTCATTGATAAAGTATTTGGCTTTGCCGTATTCGTTGAACTTGTGGTTGGACACCAGCTTGTTGCGGATCTCCAGCTTGCCCAGCAGCACCATGGAGCGCCGGGTATCCTCGGCGGCGATGATGTCCACCTCCTCCAGGATCTGTTTCCCTCTGGGGGACATGTCCCGGGAGTTGCCGATGGGCGTGGCCACGATGTAGAGCTTGCCGGTGGTTTTGATTTCTTCCATACGATCGTCCTGTCGTTCAAGTCGTTCAAGTTTTTGATGCATTCCTGCTCTATTATAAACTGCCGCGCCGCACTTGGCAACTGCCGATTTTCGGCGCGAAAAGGCGCCGGGGAGATTCCCCCGGCGCCCGGAAAAACCTATATGGCTCAGTCGCTGTCCAGACCGTCGTCGCAGATCAGGCCGTAGCCGCCCTGTTTGCGCTTGTAGACCACGGAGAAAGCGTCCTCCTCGTCCATGTTCTTGAACACAAACCACTCGTGCTCCAGCAGGTTCATCTGCAGGATGGCCTCCTCCACCGACATGGGCTTGATGGAGAAGCGCTTGGAGCGCACGATCTTGAATTCCTCCGCCTCTTCATCGGCGGGCTCAAAGACAGGTACGGCTTCTTTCTCCAAAACACCCTCGCGGAGCTTTTTCTCCAGGCGGGTCTTATTCCGGCGGATCTGGCGCTCGATCGCGGCGACGCCGGAGTCCACGGAGGCATACATGTCGTTGGTCAGTTCGCTTGCCCTGTAGAACATGCCGTTGTTGTGGATGGTGATCTCGGCCTTGTGGCGGCCCCGCTCGATGCTGAAGGTGACGTAAGCCTCGCCCTCGTTCTTGAACAGGCGGTCCAGCTTGCCGATCTTCTTCATCGAATAGGCTCTCAGCTCTTCAGAGGAGTCCATCCGCTTCTCGGTGAAAGTGAACTTCATTGGTGACAACTCCTTTCCTTACTGCCATCAGGGGGTGGTTGTCCCACCCTCTGCCGTCTGTATTATAACACAGAAACGGGGGAAAAAGAAGGAAGGATTTGTGAAGGCGCAAACAATCGGTATTTTCGCCGATTTTTTGCAGGGCAATTTGTACAGGTCTCCAAATTTTCCTAGAAAACACCCCCGCGTCTTTCGGCGCGGGGGCGGCTGTTCAGAAGATAATGTCGCAGTCGACAAGGACGCTGCGCAGCATCTGGACCTCCTCCTCGCTGAGGGGGTTGCCGGTGAGCACCAGGGTGCGCAGGGTGGTCAGAGAGACCAGCGGCTGCAGAGAGCTGATGTCGTTGTTGGCCAGATCCAGGGTCTCGATCTGGGTCAAGAGGGAGATGGGCGTCAGGTCCTGGATGAGATTGTCCCGCAGAGACAGGCTTGTGATGGTGAAGCGGCTGTCCGAGTACTCCAGGGGGTAGAGGTTGGAGATGAGGTTGCGGCTGAGATCCACCACCTCGAGACTGCCCAGCTTCCGGATGTTCTCGATGTCGGTGATGCGCATGCCGGCGAGATCCAGCATCACCGTGTCCGACAGCACCTCCTGCCCGTCCAGATCCACCGCGTAGCTCAGCTGCGAGTGGTTGATCCGGCAGGCGTTGAGGTAGGTTTTCAGCTCGTCCACCGCCTCGCCCGAGATGTCGGGGTTGTCCTCAATGTTGAGCTCCGACAGCATGCTCAGGCCCTTCAGATAGCTCAGACCCACATCGTCAAGCCCCGTGCCGTTGAGGCCCAGGATCGACAGGGTCTTCACCTTGCGCAGGCCGGCAAAATCCCGGATGGGATTTTCGTCCAGATACAGGGTGGTCAGGCCGTTCATCATCGTCAGCGGCGAGGTGGAATTGATGGCGTTGCCCGCCGCGTTGAGGAAGGAGAGGGTGTCGATGCCCATCAGGGGTCTGAGATCCGTGACCGCGTTGTAGGAGATATCCAGCCACTGGAGATAGGGCAGATTCATCAGGGGGCTGAGATCGCTGATGTTGTTGCCGGAGAGATTCAGGCGCATCAGATACTGGCAGTTGGAAAGGGCCGAGATGTCCCGGATGCCCATGTCGCTCAGATCCAGATCCGTCACGTCCGCGCCGAAGGTCACGCCGCCGAAGGTGATATCCTGCTTCTCCTCCTGGGCCTGCTCGCTGTGGATGGCGCAGCTGGGCAGGGCCTTGGACAGGGTCTCCAGCTGGCTCTGGGTGATGGGAATACCCTTGAGGGAGAGACTGGTCAGCCCCGTCAACTGGGTCAGGGGCGAGAAATCTGAGACGGGGTTTCCGTCCAGATACAGCGTCCGAAGGCCCGTCAGCGACGCCAGGGGCGCCAGGTCTGCAATCTGGTTGCCGCTGAGATTCAGCGTCACCAGTCCCCCCAGGGCGGAGAGACGGGAGATGTCCCGCAGATTGTTGCCCGCCATGGACAGGCTGTCCACGGCGTAGAGCTGCAGTACCTCGTCCAGCGCGCTGTCGTCCAGATTCATGTTGTCAAGCACCAGCTTGGTGGTGTTGGAGCGAAACTGCTTGCCGGCGATGGTGACCATCTCCGCCGCGCTGAGACTCTTCCGGGTGCTCTCGATGCTCTCGATCCGGCTGGCCACCGCGGTCTTCTTTGTGTCCATGCTGCGCAGGACCTCCAGAGCCTTGGTGTAGTTGCCCTGGTTTTCGTAGCACTCGGCCATCAGCAGCAGGCACTCGTCGGTCTTCTCCACCGAGGCCGCCTTGCGCAGGATGGACAGGGCCCCGTCGTAGTCCCGGTTGTAATAGAGCTGCTGCGCCTGGTTCATGTAATCGTTGTAGGCCCGGTTGTCGGAGATGGACATGAGCACCACCGCCGTGGCGATGATGAACACCGCCGCCAGGATCGTACAGATCGCATAGGCGCGCCTGCGGTTGGTCTGTCTTCGGACTGCCGCGGCCGCTTTTTGTTGTTGACTCATAACATGTTTCCTGTCAGGTATTTATTCCTGCTCTGCCTCCGGGGCTTCGGGGTTCTCCTTGGGCAGCTCCTCCGGCTCCCAGGGCTCGGGGTCCAGGGTCAGGGTTGCGTGATAGGGCTCCTCCTCCGCCTCTTCCTGGGGCAGGGGCATGGTCTCGGGAATGGGCTCCGGTTCAACAGGCTCCTCCACATTGACCGCTTCCGCTTCCTCAACAGGCGCCATTTCCTCCACCGGGGCCGGTACTGTTTCCGGAATGGGATCAGGCTCCACCACCTCGGGTTCGATCACGGTGGGGGCGGTCTCCCGCTTCTTCAGGCCCATGCCGATGCAGAACAGGGCCGCCATGATGCACAGCACGCTCATCTCCTGCATGCCGGCGGCGAAGGTGACAGGCTGGGCCGTGTTGGACAGGGCGGGCAGATCCTCCACGATCACATGGTAGAGGAAGGGCAGGCCGAACAGCGGCGGCAGCAGCCACTTGGTGCGGATCCAGCCGAAGACCGTGCCGGTATAGACCACGGCCACCACCATGTACAGCAGGATGCACAGCACCGTGTGGACCCAGCTGTCAAAGGAGAGGGATTTGAACACAAAGAACACCACGCCCAGCAGCACCGGGATGCAGGAGAGGAAGAAGCCCTTCTTGCCGAAGAGCAGAATGCACAGGACCAGCAGCAGGCAGCAGCACACGGGCAGCAGGATCATCATGATCGCGGTCACCCGGTTGGTCCACATACCCCAGCAGCCGATCACCCGAAAGATGGCCGACAATACCAGGAGGATCATGGCTCCCTCCGCGAAGAAGCCGGACTTGTCAATGTAAAATTTCACTTTTCCGGTGTCATTGTTTTTATTCATACTTTACACCCGCCTTTATGTATGGTTGGTTTGAAGTCTTAACTGTCTGCGTTATGTCAATTTATTGTATCACAGTTTGCCGCCGTACGCAAGTACGGGCTCACCGGGGAGAAAGACGGCAGCTGTTCCCCTTTTGTTTCCCGCCGGGCTCTTGCAAATCCCCCGTCGGGCCTGTATAATGCAGAAAGAACACAAAGGAGATGAGCCCATGACAGAAAACGTCGCCCGCTTTTTTGAGCGCTACGACGCCGAACCCGCCCTGAAGGCCCGGGTGGCCGAGGCCGAGGCAGCCTATCCCGGCAGTCTGGAGGTGCGGGAATCCGTGGCCGCGGCGGTGCTGCTGCCCATTGCGGAGGAGCTGGGTCTCCCCTTCACGCTGCAGGAGCTGCGGGCCTATGAGACGAGGAAAATGCTCAGCCGCATCAAGCCCGACGTGCCCATTGAGGAGGGCTCGGAGGACGAGGACGAGGATTTTGAGGGCTACTGGCTGCTGGAGCGGGGCTGGGAATACGCCACCGACACGCTGAAAAAGCCCGGCGAATAAAAGAGACGGCCGGCGCTCGTCCGAACGGGACTGCGCGCCGGCCGTCTCTTTTTACAGCCAGAGGCCGAAGCGGTTGCGGTCGATATACACATCGTTTGCCGCTATGCGCTTGACCAGGCGGCTGGCGGTGATGAACATGGCCACGACAAAGGCCGTGAAGATCCACCCCATGTGGACATTTTCAAAGGTGGCCGTGAAGTCATAGAAGCCGTGCAGCAGCGCCGGCACCAGCAGGGCGTGGCGGCGGAGGTTGGCCGCACCGTACGGGTCGCCCGCCCCCTCCCGGCGCTTGGCCATGCCGTACCAGGCACCCATGAACACGCCGAAGCAGGCGTGGCCCGGCACGGCGGTCACTGCCCGCACCACCGCGGTGGACAGGCCGTACATGGCCACATAGCCGATATTCTCCCACAGGGCAAAGCCCAGAGAGACGAACACGCTGTAGACCACACCGTCAAACTGGCAGTTGAATTCCGGGTGGTTCCAGGTCTTCCGCTTGAGAAGGACGTACTTGGCCCCCTCCTCGGAAAAGGCGACCACGCCGAAATAGAGCAGGAAGTTGAAGAGCTTCCCCTCCGGCAGCACAGCCGAAAGGATCGCGATGCCGATCCGCTCGGCCAGGGAGGCAAGGGCGGTGGCCACGACGCCGAAGACCACCAGGGAGAGGAGCAGCCCCCGGCTCTCCTTTTCCAGCCGGTCCGCCCGCTCCACCCGCACCAGCAGGAAGATGGCCGGGATCACGGCGGCCGCGATCAGGATGGGATTGACAGTGAAGATCATAATGGCACCCTTCTTTTCATGCCGCGCGAAGCCTCGCGCCGCGGACTGGTCAAAAAGAGCATAGCATGTTCTCCCGGCGAAATCAAGCGCAGGAGGCGCAAAAATGCTTGCGCGGCCATGCCCGCTGTGATATGCTGAACACAGTCGAAACACGAAAAACACCTATTAAGGAGGAATCACCCATGGCCAATAAAGTCGGACCTCTGATCAAGGAGGCGCGCACCGCCGCCAAGCTCAGCCAGGAGTCCCTTGCCAGGCAGATCGACGGCGTCACCGCCGCCGACATCGGCAAAGCCGAACGGGGCGAAAAGGAACTGAGCCAGTCCGTGCTGCGGCAGATCGCCAAGCTCACCGGCGTGACCCAGGCCTCCCTCGTCAACGCCGCCAAGGAGAGCACCTACGCCGCGGCCAAAACCACCGCCGCCAAAACCGCAGCGGCCAAGAAGACCACCGCAGCCAAGAAGACCGCCGCGGCCTCCAAGAGCGCCTCGGATCTGACCGCCGCAGAGAAGAAGCTGGTGGAGCTCTACCGCGCCGCCGACAGCGACACCAAGAAAAAGGCCGTCGCCGTCCTGAAGGGCGAGAGCACGGGGATGGACGATATCCTCAACAATCTCCTGGGCAGCGCCATGGACATCTTCGGCAAGAAATAAGTTTTCCTATATGCCAAAAGGACGCAGACTCCGCCTGCGTCCTTTTATTCTCTCACCAGCAAAGTAAAGCGGCTGCCGCCGCAGCGTCTGCAGCGCAGACGCCGCCCTCTCCCCCGCATCAGCTGATCCACGATTTTGCCCCGCCTAAAATAGCGGCTCTCCGCGCCGCAGCCCTCGCAGCGGACGATGTAGCGGACCTTCTCCTCCCGCTTCTCCGCCGCGGCCCCCGTGCGTGGCGCTGTGCCCTTCGGCCGGCAGCCCACCAGGCGGCACACATCCTTCCATACTTTGTCGTGGCCGTGCCTCTCCCCGGGGTGCAGCAGGTACACCGCCGCGTGGGCGTATTCGTGCCGCACGGTGTCCCAGAACTGCTCGTCGTCGGCCAGGATGAGGGAGGAGAGGGTGATGCGCAGGGGTTCTCCCGTGCGCCTGCCGGCGGGGACCCGGAAGGACCCCAGCTGCCGCACCGCCCGGGTGGAGATCTTCAGCTCGATCCCCCGGGTGTCGATACCCAGGAGCCTGTCCAGCCGGTCATATTCCGCCCGGACTTCCTTCAGATCGTGCATGCTCAGCTCTCCCGATTGCACAGGAGCACCGCCGCCGTTCCGCCGCGAAACGAAAGTGTGATGTCCTCTTTGAAGTCGTTGCCCACGCCCAGGGGAAAGGAATTGGTCAGGGTCACATTCTCCACGTCATACTTGGAGCCCGCGATGGAAAGGCCCTCCACCCGGTCCGTCAGCGCCAGTACCGAAAACTTCCAGCCCGGGTGTTTTGCAAAGCGGTACTTCCCGGGATCAAGGACCTGCAGCTCGGTCCGCGCATCCGCGGCGGAGGCTTTGAGCCCCGCCCGCACCGCGAAATGCAGGGTCTGGAGATTGGCCAGCAGATGGTCCAGACTCCCGCCCAGGGCGCAGAAGAGCCGTACCTCGTCATAGCCGTGCTCCGCCGCCCAGCGGACGGCCAGCATGGTGTCCGTGTCGTCCTTCTCCACCGGATAGCGCAGCACCGGAATCTCCCCCGCCTCCTCCGGCTTGAGGGAGTCAAAATCCCCCAGCAGCAGCTGCGGAACAATGCCCGCTTTACTGCACCAGGCGAGCCCCCGGTCACAGGCCAGGACAAAGTCGTCTTTTTCCAGCGGGCCGATGGGGCCGTAGTCCCCGCCCGTCACGATCACGCAGCGCGCCATGAAAGCACCTCTTTTCTTCCCCGCCACCTTATCACAGGGAAAGCGGGATTGCAAGCGTCTGCGGGCATGCGTTTTTTGTTGAAATCTCCAGCGGGCGGACAGCTGTCTTTTTTATTTTCTGTCAGATCGCCGAAATCGCGCGCCGCCTCTTGCAATTTGGGATTCCCGGTGCTACACTCTGCCCAACCGAATACCGATGAAGTCAGCAGAATCGCATGCGCGAGACTGTTGGCGGAGGAACTCTGGAGAAGTCCGCACAAAGGCGTGCGGGTGCCGAAGGTGCAAGGTCGAAAGGCCGAATCTCTCAGGCGAAAGGACAGAGAAACCCCCTCTTGTAAAAGAGGGCGCGTTCGCTTTTCCGGAGTGCTGCGTTCTGCAGCGCTCCTTTTTTGTTCCGCCGGTATTTGGAAATCGGGAAAGTGAGGACAACACATGAACATCAGTCAGTTTATCTCCGCCATCGACGACTTTGCCTGGGGGCCCGTGATGCTGATCCTGCTGGTCGGCACCGGCGTCTATCTCAGCGCCCGGATGCGTTTCATCCAGTTTACGCGCATCCCCTACTGGTGGAAAAACACAGCGGGTAAGCTCTTTCACAAGCACGAGGCCGGCAAGGGCGAGGTCACGCCCCTGCAGGCTTTGACCACGGCTCTCGCCGCCACGGTGGGTACCGGCAACATCGCCGGCGTCACCGGCGCCATCTTCATCGGCGGCCCCGGCGCGGTCTTCTGGATGTGGGTCGCGGCCCTGGCGGGCATGATGACCAAGTACTCCGAGGTGGTGCTGGCGGTCAAATACCGGGAGCGCAACGCCAAGGGCGACTGGGTGGGCGGCCCCATGTACTATATCAAGAACGGCCTGGGCAAAAACTGGGCCTGGCTCGGCGGCGTGTTCTGCGTGCTGGCGGCTCTGGCGGCCTTCGGCATCGGCAACGCCACCCAGGTGCAGTCCATCGCCGACGCCATCAACAACGCCGTGGACAGCTTCACCCCCAACGCCGCGGGCACCTTCCTCTTTCTGGGCAGCCCGGTGCGCGTAACCACTTTTATCGTGGGTCTTATCGTGGCGGTCATTGTAGCGCTGGTGCTCTTCGGCGGCATCAAGCGCATCGGCCAGGTCACCGAGCGTCTGGTCCCCTTCATGGCCGTGGTGTACATTTTGGCCGCGCTGATTGTGGTTTTCGCCAACATCTCCCATATCGGCCAGGTTTTCGCTCTGATCTTCAAGGGGGCCTTTTCCCCCGATGCCGCGGTGGGCGGCGCTTTCGGCATCACGGTGCTCACCAGCATGAAAAAGGGCGTGGGCCGCGGCTGCTTCTCCAATGAGGCCGGTCTCGGCTCCGCCCCCATCGCCCACGCCGCCACTTCTGAGACCGATCCCGTGCGCCAGGGGCTCTACGGCATCTTCGAGGTCTTCATGGACACCATCGTCATCTGCACCCTCACCAGTCTCACGGTGCTCTCGGTCTACTGCGCCGGCGGCATCGACATCACCTGGGGCGCCGGCGGCAGCGGCGCAAACGTTGCTGCGGCCATGAGCACCGTCTTCGGCGGCAGGCTGGGCGCTGTGATCATCGCCGTCTGCCTGAGTCTCTTCGCCCTGTCCACCATCCTCAGCTGGTCCCTCTACGGCACCCGCTGCTTTGAGTACCTCTTTGGCGTGAAGGCCACCCGCGTCTACCAGGGTGTGTTCGTGCTCTTTGTAATCATCGGCGCCTCCATGAGTCTGGCCGACGCCTGGAACCTGGCCGACGCCCTCAACGGCTTCATGGCCATCCCCAACCTGATTGCCCTGCTGGCCCTCTCCGGCGTGACGGTGAAGCTCACCAAAGAGCATCTGGACGCCCACGCGCCGAAGAAGTAAGCGTCTCTATCTTTTGGCAGGAATTGCGAGAAAAAAGCAGCCGGATCAGGCTCCGGGAGGGTAAAAATGTGGAAAGCCATTCAGGGAGTACCGCGAAGCAGCGCTCCCCTTCCCAATCCCCTTTACAAGTCCAGGACGGGATACATGGGGTTTTTCTGCAGTCTGCTTCCCCGGGAAGACCGGTGTGAACCTTTACGCTAAAGTCCTATTAAGCCGGCAGCCGGCTCTTTCTCAAGAGCCGGCTGCTGTTCTTTCTTCACTTTTTCGGGGCTTCCTTTTGAGACAGCCCCTTTTGTTTGGCTTGTTTTATCCCTTGACCGCGCCGCTGGTCATGCCGGCGATGATCTGCTCCTGGAACAGGATGTAGCCCAGGATGGAGGGGACGATGGAGATGACGATGGCCGCGTACATGGAGACATAGTCCGTGGAGAACTGATTGGTAAAGTAGCGGATGCCCACCTGGATGGTGCGAAGCTTTTCCGAGGACACAATCAGGTTTGCAAATACGAACTCGTTCCAGCAGGTGAGAAACTCAAAGGTCGCGGCGGTGACGATGCCGGTGCGGCTCAGGGGCAGGATGATGTGGAAAAAGCGCCCGAAGAAGCCGCAGCCGTCGATATACGCCGCCTCCTCCAGCTCCATGGGGATGGAGTCCATCAGCCCTCGGATGAGGAAGGTGGACATGGGGATGCCGATGGCGCAATAGAGCAGGATCATGCCGCCGTAGGTGTTGTAGAGGCCCAGCTTGTTGATGATGATGAAGTAGGGCACCATCAGGGCGTTCAGGGGCACCAGGATGCCGGCGGTGAAGAGGGTGAAAATTTTCTCGCGCCCGGAAAAGCGGAAGCGGGAAATGCAGTAGGCGCCCATGCTGGCGATGATAACGTTGACCACGGTGGCCATAATGCCCACAAAGACGGAGTTTAGCAGCATCCGCCCGAGGCCCGCCACGGACAGGGCGTTGGTGTAGTTCTGCCATTGTGGCACCTTGGGCAGGGCGAAGGGGGAGCCGGCCAGGAACTCAAAGTTGGTCTTCAGGGAGGAGGTCACCAGCCAGATCAGCGGGAAGAGGGTATAGACGGCAAAGAAGATGATCAGAAACCAGCGGATGATCGCCAGCACCAGCTCCTTGCCGTGGGGACGGGTGTGCAGTCCGGTCTCACTCATTTGCCTGCCCTCCTTAACTTCCGCAGCTGCTGGGCCTGTTCGCTGCGCCCCTCAAAGAGCTTGCGGATACAGACAATGAAGATGACGCCCACAATGATCAGGATGACCGCCGAGGCGCCTGCCATGCCGTAGTTGGCATCCTGCATCTTTTTGTACATGTACAGTACGATCGTGGAGGTCCTGTTGGACGGGCCGCCGTTG
>JBGUNL010000261.1:0-2199 GCA_045117295.1 Candidatus Limivicinus sp. | reverse complement strand
GGCGGTCTCCAAAACCGTAGGCCGAGGGTTCGAAGCCTTCTTCCCCTGCCAGAAATCGTCTTGAAATGTTTCGTTTCAAGACGATTTTTGCTTTTCTCGACTTCTTTTGCTTCTGGAAAGTTCATAAGAAAAACTTTGACGGCTACCGTGACCACAACTGGACTTCAAAATAGTGCAGGAATTGGGCAAAAACCTTCTTCCCAGGGCGTCTTTTATGCATTTTTAGTTCTTGAAATCTCATTTATATACTGCTGCATGCGGTCTGCGCTCTCCCTCTGCATCCGGTCTGAGACGTGCCCATATACATCCAAAGTGAATGACGCGGACGCATGGCCCAGGTTCGTCTGCACAGTTTTTACATCGTCTCCGTTCTGCAGGGAAATCACCGCAAAGGTGTGCCGCAGATCGTGGACTCGCGCATCCGGAGCGCCTGCTTCCTCCGCCAGCTTTTTGAAATGCAGATACAGCCGCTTGGCCACGAGGTAGCGCCCATCCTCATTGGTGAACACCAGGGCCTTCTTGTGCTCCGCCTCATTGTGCCATGCCTGCCAGTTAGACCCGGCGCGCATGCACTGCATGACCTGTTCCGTGTACCGCTGCTTGAGTGTCTGCATCACATAACGTGCCGGGCGCAGAACGCGCGACTTGCCGTTCTTGGTCGGAGTCAGCTGCGTGCCGCCTGCAGACTGCGGTCGGCGCTGGAGCTGCTTGTTGATCAGAATGGTGCCGTTGTGGAAATCCACGCAGTCCCAGGTGAGCCCCAGAGCTTCCGCCTCCCGCAGGCCGGTGAACAGGATCACCCGGAGCACGGTGCCGTAGATATCGTCTGACTGGGAGAGCCGGATAAACTCCTGGATCTCAGCGTCGGACAGAGGCTTGATCTCTGTTTTGTACACGCGGGGGAGTCTGGCTTTCGTACAGGGGTTTTTCTTGATGAGATCGATCTCCACCGCCTGCTGCATGGCGGCCCGAAAGACGATGTGGACATTCTTCACACTCTTGGCGGAAAGACAGCGGCCATTGGAGTCCGGCTTTATGAGTGTGTTGTAGAAGAGCTGGACCTTCATGGGCGTGAGATCTTCCAGATAGACATTGCCCAGGGCAGGTGCGATATGCTTTTTGATCTGGGCCTTGTAGCCCTTGAGGGTGGAGTATCGCTTATCGACGGAGTACTCGTTGACCCACATTTCCAGCCAGTCCTTGAGTTTCATCCTGCTGGGTTCGATATACTCATTTCTGGAAATCTCGGACATGATCTGGACAAGCTTCTCGTGCACTTCCTTCTGCGTTTTTCCGTAGATAGATTTCCGGATCTGTTTTCCCGTTTCGGGGTCATAGCCGAGGGAATAGCGGCCCTCCCAACGCCCGTCTGAGCGGTTGATGATGCTGCCTTCCCCATTGGCGCGTTTGTTTCTCTTTTTCTTGGACATGATACCTCTCTTTCTGCAGATTCCGTGACCGGTCGGTCTAACCTAACGCTATTATATCAGGGCAAAGCTGCGCTGCAACTCTGCGATAGTCCTCGCTCCATATGGAAAATACAGCCCCGCCGGAAGCCCGGCGGGGCTGCGCCCTAGGTTAGATCGCCTTCTGACGGCCCAGCCAGTCGAGGAAGGAATCCCGCGGCACGATGATGCGCTTGCCGATCCGGATTGTGGGAAAGTCCTCCCGATGGAGAAGAATGTAGGCGTTGGCCCGGGAGATGCCCAGAATGCCGGAAACATCGTCCGCACTCAGGTTAAGGGGAAGCTCATCAAAGGACAAATAGACGGTTTTCTCTTTTTTCATTTTTACCTCCTGTTGATAACTGTTTTATCGCGCGTCGCGGCTGCGCTCGCGCTGGCGTTTGAGAAGCTCGAGACCCTTGAGAATGTCCCGGCGGATCTCTTCATTGGTATAACGGGGCGGGAAGAAGCTACGGAAATCCTCCCGCTTGAGCTTGATCTGCTCCTGCTGGTTGGGCTTCTCCTGCCGCATGAGCGCTTCAATGGCGGCGGCGTCAAGCGTCCCGGCCTGGGCTGCCTTTTTCAGCTGGATGGCCTGGGCGTGGGACGGTGTACACTGGTTGGTCTCCATGGCGGTGAGCAGCTGGCGCTGCTGCTCTTCCGAAAGATAGGACAGCTCCACCGCCGGATTGAAGGCGATGCGGCCCTCATCCACTTTGGCGAGAAGCTCCGGGATGAGACTCGTCAGGCGGAT
>JBGUNL010000260.1:0-2999 GCA_045117295.1 Candidatus Limivicinus sp. | reverse complement strand
AAAAGACGGCAGGCTTGCGGCAATGCTTTCCAGGGGATTTCCTCCTTTATATAAGAAACGCGGTTTTATTTGCCCGCGCCCAGCCAGCCCTCCAGGATCAGACTGGCGGCCACGGCGTCCACGGTTTTGCGGTGCTGCTTTTCCCTCTTGCCGCCGGCGTGGAGAATGGCGTGGGCCTCGATGCTGCTGCGCCGCTCGTCCCAGAGAATGACGGGCAGGCCGCTCTCTTTGATCAGCAGTTCCCGGAAGGCGCGGCTCTTCTCGGCCCTGGGGCCCTCGGTGCCGTCCATGTTCTTCGGCAGCCCCAGCACCAGGGTGCCCACGTCCCGGGCCTTCGCCTCTTCGGCGATGCGTTTGGCGGCCCGCTCCATGTCCCATTCCTGCATGGTCCAGGCCTCTCCCGCCAGCATCCCCAGCAGATCGGACACCGCCAGCCCGATCCGCTGATCGCCGTAATCGATTGCCATGGTTCGCATTTCAACAACCTCGCAATTCCTATTAGGCTCCCCTGAAAGGGGAGCTGTCTGGCGTCAGCCAGACTGAGGGGTATGCCCCGGCCTCTGAGCCGTGCGTTCGTCGTAAAACCCCTCCGCCTCGCGCCGCTCGGCACCTCCCCTTCCAGGGGAGGCTTGATGCGCTGCCGGATACCTCAGTACTTCCCAAAGCAGTACCGGATCTCGCCCACGGAGTAGAGGGAGCCCACCGCGCAGACTACGCTGTCCTCGTCCGAGTGGTCCAGCGCCACGCTCACCCCGTCCCGGATGCTGCCGCAGACGGTGACGGGCTTGCCGTAGCGCTTGAGGTGCTCCGCCAGTTCTTCCGCCGGCAGGGCCCGGAAGGAGCCGGGGGTGATGCAGATATACTCGTCGGCCACCGGGTCGAGAATGTCCGTCAGCCCGCCGACATCCTTGTCCTTCAAAATGCCCAGCAGCAGGATGCGGCGCTTGTCCGGGAAGTAGCGCAGCAGGTTCTCCGCCACGGTCTGGGCGCACTGGGGGTTGTGCCCGCCGTCCACCACAAAGAGCGGTTCGTCGGACAGCAGCTCGAAGCGGCCCGGCCAGCTGACGGCGTAGAGCCCGTGCTCCACGTCGGTCTGCTCCAGCTTCCAGCCCCGCTCCCGCAGGACCCCGACCACCTCCAGCACGGCGGCGGCGTTTTTCAGCTGGTGGGAACCCAGCAGCGGCAGGGCGTAGGCCTCGCCCTTGTAGGTGAAGCTCTGGCCGTAGAGGGAGTCAAACTCGCTGTGGATCTGTGAAAAGTCCGGAATATGCAGGGCGGAGCCCTCCTCCTCGCAGCGGCGGCGCACCACGTCGGTGACGCTGTCGGACTGCTGGAAGAGCACCACGGGACAGCCCTTCTTGATGATGCCCGCCTTCTCGAAAGCGATCTGCTCCACCGTGTCCCCGAGGACGGCGGTGTGATCCAGGCCGATGTTCATGATCACCGCGCACTCCGGCGCGTCGATGATGTTGGTGGCGTCGAAGCGGCCGCCGAGACCCACCTCCAGCACCACCGCGTCGCAGGCCTCCTGGGCGTACCACAGGAGGGCCGCGGCGGTCATCAGCTCAAACTCCGTGGGGTGATCGGCCATGGCCTCCGCCGCGGGCTTGACGCGGGTGACGATCTCGGAGAGCACCTCGTCGTCGATCTGCCTGCCGTTTATCTGCATGCGCTCGTTGAAACGGTAGAGATAGGGGGAGGTGTAAAGCCCGGTCTTGTAGCCTGCGGCCTTGAGCACGGACGCGGTCATGGCCGCGCAGCTGCCCTTGCCGTTGGTGCCGGCGATGTGGATAAACTTCATCCCCTTTTGGGGATTGCCCAGCTTTTCCAGCAGCTCCCGGATGCGTTCAAGCCCCGGCCTGGAGCCGAAAAACGCCACCCCGCTGATATATGCCAGCGCTTCCTGATAGTTCATAAGCGACCTGCGTCTCCTTCTTGTTTCTGCCTGTATCTTAGCATCTTTTCCCCGCCGCGGCAAGAGCCGGGCGGCCTCTTTGCGAAGAAAAGAAAAGAGGCAAAAAAAGTTTCAAATTCGTAAAAATAATGCTTGACCTGAAAAATGCGCTGTGTTATAGTATGTCTTACCTGTCGGACGAGAGGTTTCTTTTTGCGCGCTTTTTTCCGCGCAGAGACGCGCTCGCCCATCATGCAGGGAGGCAATGCCCGCCCCCCGGCGGGTAAATAAAATAGGAGGTGCCGAAAGAATGGCTGCAGGCGCAAGAGTTAAAATCACACTCAGATGCGATGAATGCAAGCAGAGGAACTACAACACGGTCAAGAACAAAAAGAATACGTCCGACCGTTTGGAGCGCAGCAAGTATTGCCCCTTCTGCAGAAAGCACACCAAGCACGTGGAAACCAAGTGATGACGGAAAGGACGCGTAACAATGGCTGAAGAAAAGAAAGTCAACGCCGCCCCCGCAAAGGCCGTCACCGCCGTCAAGAAGGAGGACGCCAAGCTCGGCTTCTTCCAGAGAGTCGGCAAGTGGTTCCGGGAAATGAAGAGCGAGCTCAAGAAGGTCATCTGGCCGACGCCCAAGGCGCTGAGAAACAACACGCTCATCTCCCTCGGCATGATGCTGATTTCCGCGGTGGGCATCTGGGTTTTCGATGAGATCGCCCAGATGGCGGTCAGACTCATCTTCAAGTTGGGTTGATCGTCATGGCTGAAGAGGCAAAATGGTATGTGGTTCATACCTATTCCGGGTATGAAAACGCAGTGGCTGCCGCTGTGATGAAGGCAGCAGAAAACCGCAGGATGACGGACCTGATCAAAGAGGTCAACATCCCCATGGAGACCGTGACCGAGTTTACCGACGCCGGCGAAAAGACCGTCGAGCGCAAGGTGTTCCCCGGTTATGTGCTGGTGAAGATGATCCTCACGGATGACAGCTGGCACCTGGTCCACAACGTCCGCGGTGCAACCGGCTTCGTCGGGTCCGACGGCAAGGCCGTCCCCCTCACGGAGCAGGAGATCTACGATCTGGGCGTCGAGCGCA
>JBGUNL010000259.1:0-13366 GCA_045117295.1 Candidatus Limivicinus sp. | reverse complement strand
GGCTGAGCCGCCAAGCTCCCTCCGGGAGCGCTCGCGCAGGTTTTGCGCGGCATACCCAAATACCCCAACGAAAACATTCTGGTCGGCTTTGATTCCTCAGACGACGCCTGCATATACAAGATCAGCGACGACGTGGCCGTGGTGCAGACGGTGGACTTCTTCCCGCCCATGGTGGACGACCCTTACCTCTTCGGCCAGATCGCCGCGGCCAACGCCATCTCCGACGTGTACGCCATGGGCGGCACCCCGGTCTTTGCGCTGAATCTGCTCTGCTTCCCCAACTGTCTGGAGCTGGAGGTGGCGGGGGAGATCCTGGCCGGCGGCGCGGACAAGGCCATGGAGGCGGGCTGCACCATCGCGGGCGGCCACTCCATCACCGACGACGAGCCCAAGTACGGCATGTGCGTCACCGGCATTGTCCACCCCGACAAGATCCTGGCCAACAACACGGCCCGGGAGGGGGACGTGCTGGTCATGACCAAGGCCCTGGGCACCGGCATCCTGACCACCGCCTTCAAGGGCGAGATGATCGGCGAGGCGGAGCTCAAGCCCGCCACCGACGCCATGCGCACGCTCAACCGCAGCGGCGCGGAGGCGGCGAAGGGCCTGCGCATCCACGCCTGCACGGACATCACCGGCTTCGGCATGGCGGGCCATCTGTGCGAGATGGCGGAGGGCAGCGGCCTGACCGCCACGGTGCACGGAGACAGGCTCCCGATCCTGCCGCAGGTGGTGGAGATGGCCCGCATGGGCATGATCCCCGGCGGCATGTACCGCAACCGCAAGTACTTTGCCGATCGGATCGATCTGAGCGGCGTGCGGGAGGAGATCGGCGACATCATGCTGGATCCCCAGACCTCGGGCGGCCTTCTCTTCGCCGTGGATGAGCGGGACGCGCAGGAGCTGCTGCGCAGGCTGAAGGACAGCGGCGTCGCGTCGGCTGAGATCGGCTTCCTATCTGCTTTCGATGGGGTTCACGTACGGGGCGTATGACCCGCTGTGCCGACAGGGCACGAATCAACAGACGAGGTGTCAGATATGAGCTACAAGCTGCTTCGGCAGATCCCCAAAACAGACAGCATCCTCTCCCGCGCGGCTGTGAAGGCCGCGCAGGAGCAGGTTCCCTACGCCTTCGTGAAGGCCACCGTCCAGGCCTGCCTGGACGAACTGCGCACCCAGGCCATGGCCGACCGCATCGACAGCATCCCCTCTCCCGACGAGATCGAGCGGATGGTCCTGCGCGGCCTTGCCGACGGGCGCATCTATCATCTGCGGCGCGTCATCAACGCCACCGGCGTCGTGCTGCACACCAATCTGGGCCGCGCTCCCCTGGGCGAGGCCGCAGCGGCCCACGTGGCGGAGCTGTCCAAGGGCTACTGCAATCTGGAGTACGACCTGGAAAAGGGCAAACGCGGCAGCCGCTACGACCATGTGGAGCAGCTGCTGTGCGAGCTGACCGGCGCCGAGGCCGCCATGGTGGTCAACAACAACGCCGGCGCGGTCTTCCTCATGCTCAACACCCTGGCCCGCGGCAAGAAGGTCGCGGTCTCCCGGGGCGAGCTGGTGGAGATCGGCGGCTCCTTCCGCGTGCCCGAGATCATGTACGAGAGCGGCGCGGAAATGGTGGAGGTGGGCTGCACCAACAAGACCCACCCCCGGGACTATGAGCGCGCCATGGACGAGCTGGGCGCCGAGCTGCTGCTGAAGGTGTACACCAGCAACTTTGTCATCAACGGCTTTACCGAGTCCGTCTCCGCGGGAGAGCTGGCCGAGATCGCCCACAAGCGCGGCGGCATCGTCCTGCACGATCAGGGCTCCGGCTTCCTCTTCCCGCCCGAGGCCATGGGCATGCACGCGGGCAACGTGGTCTGGGCCAGCCTCCGGGAGGGGGCCGACGTGGTCAGCTTCTCCGGGGACAAGCTCCTGGGCAGCGGCCAGTGCGGCATTATCCTGGGCAAAAAGGAATACATCGAGCGCATCAAGAAAAACCAGCTCACCCGCATGCTGCGCATTGACAAGCTGTCTCTCGCGGCGCTGGAGATCGCTCTGCAGTACTGCCGCGATCCCAAGCTTGCCAAAGAGAAGATCCCGGCTTTGAACATGCTCTCCAAAACGGAGGCGGAATGCCGCGAGACGGCGGAGCGCCTGCGCTGGCTCATTCTGGAGAAGGCCCCGGACGTGGACGCCCGCGTCGTCCCCGTGAAGGACGAGGCAGGCGGCGGCTCCATGGCGGGCGTACTGCTGGACGGCGCGGCCGTGGCGGTGCAGATCCCGGATCTCGCCCCCGAGAAGGCGGAGGTCCTGCTGCACGGGATGACCGTGCCCGTCATCGCCCGCATCAGCCGGGAGGGGCTGCTCTTTTCCGCGCGCACCCTCTTTGAGGAAAATCTGGAAGAGGTGGCGGACGCCGTGCGCGCGCTGTACGATCAGGCAGGAGGGCAGACGAGATGAAGCATATCGTAATCGGCACCGCGGGTCACATCGACCACGGTAAATCCTGCCTCACCAACGCCCTGACCGAATCCACCGCCGACCACCGGCACATCGACCGGCTCAAGGAGGAGCGGGCCCGGGGCATCACCATCGAGCTGGGCTTTGCGGAATTTGTGCTCCCCAACGGCCAGATCGCCAGCATCGTGGACGTGCCCGGCCATGAGAAGCTCATCAAGCACATGCTCATGGGCGCGGCGGGCATGGACATGGTTCTGCTGGTGGTGGCCGCGGACGAGGGCTTCATGCCCCAGACCAAGGAGCATCTGGAGATCCTCTCCCTGCTGGGCCTGCAGCACGGCATCGTTGTGCTGACGAAAACGGACCTGGCCGACCCCGAGTGGATCGAGATGGTCAAGGAGGATCTGAAGGAGCACCTGAAGGGCAGCTTCCTGGAAAACGCCCCGGTCATGCCCGTCTCCGCCTACACCGGCGAGGGCATCGAGGAGCTGAAGCAGAAGATCATGGAGATGGTGGACAGCCTGGAGGAGCACGTGGCGGACAAGCCTTTCCGCCTGCCCGTGGACCGCGTCTTCTCCATCAAGGGCTTCGGCACCGTGGTCACAGGTACGATGATGGACGGCGAGCTTGCCGTGGGGGAGAATGTGACCATCTACCCCCAGTGCATCAGCTCCAAGGCCCGGGAGATCCAGCACCACGACGTCAAGCAGGAGTCGGTGGGCCCCGGCATGCGCACCGCCGTCAACCTCAGCGGCGTGGACAAGAACGACATTGCCCGCGGCTGCACCGTGGCAAAGCCCGGCTCCATGCAGCTGTCCAGCCGCATCGCCGTCTCCATCCAGATGACCAAGGACGCGGCCTTCAGCGTCAAGAACGCCGCGCGGGTGCACTTCTACCAGGGCACCCAGGAGCTGGTGGGCAAGATCCGCCTGCTGGACGCCGACATCCTGGGCCCCGGCGAACACGGCTACGCCCTCATCATGTTCAATGAGATGCTCACCGCCCGCAACCTGGACAAGTTCATCATCCGCTTCTTCTCCCCGATGGTCACCATCGGCGGCGGCCAGATCCTGGATATGCAGTCCCAGCGCCTCAAGCGCAGCGATCCCAACGTCATCGACCGGCTCAACCGCCTGGCGGGCACGCCGCTGGAGCGGGTGCTGCAGCTGGTGGAGGACGCCGGCTGCGCCCTGCCGCAGGAGAGCCTGCTCGCCACCGAGAGCGGCCTGTCCGCGGGCGAGGTGGCCCGGGCCATCCGGGAGCTCACCGCCGCGGGAAAGATCGTCCGCATCCGCGATGGCTTTGCCGCCCGCACCAGCCTGGAGCGGGTGTGGCTGAGTCTGGAGCAGCTGCTCAAGAGCTTCCACGAGGAGCAGTCCCTGGCCGACGGCATGCAGCTGGCGGAGCTGCGGGAGCGGGTCTTCTCCGCCACGCCCAAGACCTCCGACGCCTTCTTTGAGTATTTCGAAAAGCAGGGCAAGCTGCGCCGGAACGGCAGCCTGGCGGCCCTGGCGGCCTTCCAGAGCGCCTTCTCCCCGGAGCAGGTGGCCATGCACAAGAAGCTGGAGGAGCTGTATCTGGGCTTCGGCAAGGAGCCGCTGACCAATGCGGAGGTGGCCGAGCAGTTTGCCAGACAGCCCAAGCTCTTCAAGCAGGTTTCGGCCCGGATGCTGCAGGACGGCACCCTCACCGCCCTCAGCCCCGCCGTCTCCGTCTCCACCGCGGCCTACAACGAGGCCCTGCAGCTGCTGACGGAGCTGCTGCAGCAGAACGGGGAGATCACCCTGGCCGACTACCGCACGGCCCTGGGCGTGTCCCGGAAGTTCGCGCTGCTGTTCCTGGACTATTTCGACAGCCAGAAGATCACCAAGAAGATCGGCGACAAGCGCGTGCTGGTGCTGAAGAAGAGTTGACTGAACCGCGATTTTCCCTCCGGGGACCCCGGTTTTTCGGGGTCCCCGGGGAAAAGCTGTTGACAATTATTCTGAACAAGATTATAATTCTGGTGTAAGGTTTAAGTGTTGGATATGGGAGTAGAAGGGTGACTGGTGTGCCCTCTGGTCTTCAAAACCAGTATAAGCAGCAGCCTGCTTGGGTGGGTTCGATTCCCACCTACTCTCGCCACAAACAGGAGATGTATCCCCGGATGCATTTCCTGTTTTTTTAAAACTCCATTTCGTCCTGTATGGGCCCGGCATTGAGGCTGACTTTGGCGGGCCCGTTTTTATAGGAAGGCTCTGACGGAACCCGGGCCGAGGCTGACGGCCTGCCGACCGGAGCTGAAAATCTGAAAGGAAAAGAGAGATTGCAATGGAAAAAGTCAAACCCCATCTTTGGGTCATTCTGACCGGCCTTGTCGTCGGCATTGCCGCGGTCGTTCTGGCGGCCATGGGCAATCCCGGCAACATGGGCTTCTGCATCGCCTGCTTCATCCGCGATATCGCCGGCGGCGTCAAGATGCACACCGCCCCCGTGGTACAGTACATCCGTCCCGAGATCATCGGCATCGTCCTCGGCGCCATGGGCATGGCCCTGGCCGGCGGCGAGTTCAAGTCCAGAGGCGGTTCCGCCCCTGTCAGCCGTTTCGTTCTCGGCTTCTTCGTCATGGTCGGCGCCCTGATGTTCCTGGGCTGCCCCCTGCGCATGGTCATCCGCCTCGGCGGCGGCGACGGCAACGCCATCTTCGGCCTGCTGGGCTTTGTAGCCGGCGTCTGGTGCGGCACCGTGTTCCTGAACAAGGGCTTCACCTTCAAGCGCTCCTATGACATGCCCAAGCTGGAGGGCTTCGCGCTGCCCGCCATCAACGTGGTGCTGCTGGTCCTGCTGCTGGCCGGCTCCGCCGTCCTCGCCTTCTCCGAGAAGGGCCCCGGCTCCATGCACGCCCCCGTGATCGCCGCCCTGGTGATCGGCCTCATCGTCGGCGCCCTGGCCCAGAAGTCCCGTCTCTGCATGGCCGGCGGCATCCGCGACGCCATCATGCTCAAGGACTTCCACCTGCTGTGGGGCTTCATCGCCATTTTCTGCGCCGTCCTCATCGGCAACCTCGTCCTCGGCAAGTTCAAACCCGGCTTTGCCGGCCAGCCCGTCGCCTTCAACACCCTGGAGGCCGGCAACCTCATCTGGGCCTTCCTGGGCATGTTCCTGGTGGGCCTCGCCTCTATCCTGCTGGGCGGCTGCCCCCTGCGCCAGCTGATCCTGGCGGGTGCCGGCAGCTCTGACGCCGTCGTCGCCGTTCTCGGCATGACCGTCGGCGCCGCCTTCTGCCACAACTTCGGCTTCGCCTCCTCCGGCGACGGCACCACCGCCAACGGCCACATCGCCGTGATTGTCGGCATCGTCGTCACGCTGGCCATCGCCCTCACCAACTGCAAGAAGGTTGAGGACTGATCCGTCGGGAGGGACAGCACATGACGAAAGTTGACGCGAGAGGCTACGCCTGCCCCCAGCCGGTCATCATGACCAAAAAGGCGCTGGAGAAGCACGGCGCGCCCGTGACCGTTCTGGTCGACGACAACGCACCACTGGAAAATGTCAGCCGTTTTGCCGCCAACGCGGGCTACAAGGTTGCCCACAAGGATCTCGGCGACGGTGAATTTGAAATCTCCATCACGTGATGGAACAGATCGCCACCTTTCACACCCACCTGGGCGCGCTGAAATTCCAGCGGAGGCTCACCGCGCTCGGGCTGGAGGCGGCGATGGCGCCGGTGCCCAGGAAGCTCTCCGCTTCCTGCGGCACCTGTGTCCGCTTTTCCGCCCCTTTTGATCCCGCCTGGAGCGACGAGGATCTGGACGCCGTCTATACGGCCGAGGGGCGGGAGTACACCCGCCTGTTTTTGAACGAGGATCGCTGAAACAAAACTCAAGGGGGGAGAACCTGTGGAATACGAAGGACAAATCTGCCGCAGTCCCATGGAGCGGGCCAGCTTCATGCTGCCGGTGGCGGTGGGCTGCGCCCACAACCGCTGCCGCTTCTGCATGCTCTTCAAGCATCTGCAGTACCGGGTGCTCCCCTTGGACCAGGTCCAGGCGGAAATCGACCGTGTCTCCGCGGTGGGCGGCTCGCCCCGCCGCATCTTTCTGGGGGACGGCAGCGCCTTCTGCCTGCCCTTTGAACGGCTGGAGGAGATTCTGCTGCGCCTGCGCGCCGCCTTTCCCCTGTTTGAGAGCGTGGCCATGGACGCCACCGTGCGCAGCGTCCTGCAAAAGAGCGACCGTGAGCTTCGGCGCCTGCACGAGCTGGGCGTGACGGATCTTTATCTCGGCATTGAGTGCGCTCTGGAGGACGTACTCGCCGCTATGGAAAAGGGAAACACCCTCGCCGAGGCGGAGGAGGCCATCCAGCGCCTGCACCGCGCCGGCATTGATTATGACGCCCACATCATGACCGGCATCTGCGGCCGCGGCCGGGGGGAGGAAAACGCCAAGGCGCTTGCGGCCTTCTTCCTGCGCACACGCCCCCTGCGCATCTGCAACTTCTCCCTGTTCGTGCATGAGGAGGCGCCGCTGTACGCGGACATCCTGGCGGGCCGCTACACCCAGGCGGACGAGCGGGAGAACCTGAAAGAGGAGCTCTGCCTGCTGCGGGGGCTGGACGGCCTGGAGGCCGACTACGACGGGATGCACGACTCCCTGCCCTTCCGCGTCCGGGGCCGGCTCCCGGCGGACCGGGAGAGCATGTGCAGAAAACTCGAAGAAAAGATCGCGGAGATGGAGGCCGCGGGCGAAGCGCCCACCCCCGTCTACCGCGGCATATAAGACAGAAATGATCAATCCCTGACAGCCTGTGCCGTCAGGGATTGTTGGGGAGGAGACCCATGCGGATTTTGAGCGTGACCGCCCAGAAGCCGGACAGCACCGGCAGCGGCGTCTATCTGACGGAGCTTGTCCGGGGCTTTCAGCGCCTGGGACAGGAGCAGGCCGTGCTGTGCGGCGTCGGCCCGGAGGACACGCCCGCCCTGCCGGAGGGGGTCTCCTGTTTTTGCGTAAACTATGAAACGCCGGGCCTGCCGTTTCCGGTGCCCGGCATGTCGGACCAGATGCCCTACCGCAGCACCCGCTACTGCGACATGACGCAGGAGATGAGCGCGCAGATGCGCTCCGCCTTCCTGGAAAAGCTGCGGGAGGCGGCGGAGATCTTCCGGCCCGACGTGATCCTCTGCCACCATCTGTATTTCACCACCGCCCTGGTGCGCGAGGCTTGCCCGGAGGCCCGGGTCTTCGCCGTCTGTCACGGCTCCGATCTGCGCCAGATTCGCAAGAACCCCTGGCAGCGGGCGTTCATCGAGGAACAGATCCGGCAGCTGGACGGCGTCTTCGCGCTGCATGAGCAGCAGGGCGAGACCATCCGGGAGCTGTTCGGGATCCCGGAGGCGCGCGTCCGGGTCATCGGCACCGGCTATAACCGGGAAATCTTCCGCCGCATGGCGGGGGAGCGAAAAGCGGACGGGAAAACCCGGCTTGTTTTCGCGGGCAAGATCGCGGAGAAGAAGGGCGTGTTCAGCCTGCTGCGCGCCCTGTCCCTGCTGCCTGATCCGGAACGCTGGGAGCTGATCCTGGCGGGCGGCGCCGGGGACGAGGAGGAATACCGCCGCATCCGCACGGCGGCGGAGCAGGCGCCCTGCGCCCTCTCCTTTCCGGGAAAGCTCAGCCAGCGGGAACTGGCGGAGACCATGAACGGGTGCGACGTGTTCGTCCTCCCGTCCTTCTATGAGGGCCTGCCCCTGGTGCTCATCGAGGCCATGGCCTGCGGCCTGCGCTGCGTGTGCACGGATCTGCCGGGCATCCGCCCCTGGCTGGAGAGCCAACTGCCCGGAAACGGGGTGGTCTTTGTTCCGCCGCCTGTCATGCGCAACCAGGACGAGCCCCTGCCGGAGAGCCTGCCCGCCTTTGAGCAGGCCCTGGCCCGGGGAATCGAGAAAGCGCGCCTGCAGAAGCAGATGGAGCCGGAGCGCCTGGAGGCCCTGTCCTGGGACGGGCTCTGCGCTCGCCTGCTGCCCCTGCTGGAAAGCTGAAAAACCTGCCGAGACTACAGAAGCCGCAGCCGGATACCGAATTTTTCCGCGTGGGCCGCGGCGCAGGAGCCGGGCGGGGCTTCAATCACCAGCGCGGGGCAGTCGATGAAGACCTCGGCGCAGATATCCGTGACGCCCGCCGGGACGCGGACGCGCTTTAGGGAGGCACAGCCCCGGAAGGCCCACTCCCCGATGCCGACGACCGTGTCGGGAATTGTAAATTCCTCCAGCCGGATGCACCCGTCAAAGCAGCTCTTGCGGATGCGTGTGACGCCCGCGGGCAGGATGACCCGCCGCAGGCCCGTGCAGCCGGCGAAGGCTGACACGCCGAGCTCCCGCAGAGAAGCGGGCAGCTCCACGGTTTCCAGAGATGTGCAGCCGGAAAAGCATCCGTTTTCCACGCAGACCGCGCCCTCCGGAATACGGAGATTCGTCTGTGTGCAAAGCCCCTCCCGCCGGAGCATGCCGTTTTCCAGGCGGAAGCCCTCTGAACAAAAAGCGTCTGCAGCCATGCCTGCTCCACTCCTTTCCTGAATCGGGGCAAAAATGCCCTATGCCACAAGTTTACCGGTTTTTCCGAAACTTATCAAGGAATTTTTCAAAACGTTGTTCTCTTGCGGCCCTGCCCGGGATGGCTGATACCGGACGGCGCCGTTTGCAATAGGAATATAGATGACAGGAGGTGTACCCATGGTACACAAAGACGATCAGATGACCCCCAAGCAGCGCAGCGCGGCGCTCAAGGCGGGCCAGCCGGTGGACCGCATGCCCATCGCGCTCTTCTTCGGTTCTCCCGCCCCCGGCCTGATGGGCTGGACGCGCACCAAGGCCTACGGCGACCCCGTCTCCATGTGCCAGACCCGCTGCAAGATCTATGAGACCTTCGGCAACGACAACGTGGGCGTGGAGTACGGCCTGCACGGCATGGCCGTCACCTACGGAGCGGAGATGTCCGACGACCACTACAACCCCGCGGCGATTGCCAAACACCCCCTGACCCTGGATCGCTTGGATGAACTGGATCCCCAGCGCCTGGACGTGTTCCACGACAAGCAGCTGAACATCTGCTATGAGGCGGCCCTGCGCATCATGGACAAGCTGGGCGACGAGGTGGGCTGCGGCATGGAGCTGACGGGCCCGCTGACCTGCGCCTCGGGTCTGGTGGGCACGGAGGTACTGCTCAAGGCCATGCTTCGCCAGCCGGAGAAGGTGCATGAGCTCATGCGCTTCGTCAACGCGGTGAACATCGAATCCGCCCGGGAATTTGTCAAAATCGGCTGCGGCATCAGCGTGTCCGACCCCATCGCCTCCGGCACGGTGATCTCCCCCCGGCTCTTCCGCAAGTTCGTGGAGCCCTACCATCAGGAGTTTGTGAAGGCCTGCCACGAGATGGGCGAAAACGACCCCTGCATCCACATCTGCGGCGACACATCCCCCATCCTGGAGGACATGGCCGACTGCGGCTACACCACCATCTCCATCGACAACAAGGTGGATCTGGAAGACGCCAAGCGCCGCATCGGCAGCCGGGCCTTCCTGGTGGGCAACGTGGACCCGGTCAACTGCTTCTACAGCGGCACCCCCCGGAAGATGAAGCAGGCGGTGCGCAAGTGCTTCCGCCAGTGCTGGGACTCCCCCTGCGGCTTCATGATCGCCCCGGGCTGCGGCACCGCCTACGGCACGCCCATGGCCAACGCCCTGGCCTATATGGAGGAGGCGCGCCGCTGCGCCAAGTATCCGGTCAACCCCGCGAATTTTGAGGAGGACGGAATCTTATGAGAACGAAGGAAGAGCTCCTGCAGGAGATGGCCCGCTGCGTGCGGGATATGGAAGACGAGCTGGTCACCGAGGTGACGCAGGAATACGCCGACGCGGGCTACGACCCCCAGGAGGGCATCATGAACGGCCTGGTGGTGGGCATGAACGAGGCCGGCAAGCTCTACGAGGAAGAGGAGTACTACATCCCGGAACTGCTGATCTGCTCCGACGCCATGTACAACGGCCTGGACGTGCTGCGCCCCCTGCTGCCCACGGAGAGCGATTCCAAAGGCGCCAAGATCCTCATCGGCGTCATCCAGGGCGACACCCACGACATCGGCAAGAACCTGGTCAAGATCATGCTGGAGGCCGCGGGCTACCAGGTGGTGGATCTGGGCCGCGACGTGCCGCTGCAGCGCTTTGTGGACTGCGTGCGGGAGGAAAAGCCCCAGATCCTGGCCTTGTCCACCCTGATGAGCACCTCCATGGCCCACATGGGCACCCTCATTGAGATGCTCCGGGACGCGGGCCTGCGCGACAGCGTGAAGGTCATTGTGGGCGGCGCGCCCCTCTCCCGCGCTTTTGCCGAGAAGATCGGCGCCGACGGCTATTCCGAGAACGCCACCGAGGCCGTCAAGCTGGTGGATCGGCTGCTGGCCTGAGAGGGAACGCCCATGACGCCGAAAGAACGACTGCTGGCCGCGGCGCAGCTGCGGGTGCTGGACAGACCGCCCTGCATCTGCCCCGGCGGCATGATGAACATGATGTTTCGGGACATCATGGAAAAGACCGGCTGCGCCTGGCCGGAGGCCCATGTGGACCCGGACAGGATGGCGGGTCTTGCCGAGGGCCTGTATCAGGCGGGGGGCTTTGAGAATTACGGCGTGCCCTTCTGCATGACCGTGGAGGCCGAGGCCATGGGCGCCCGGGTGGAGATGGGCGACATGCTCTGTGAGCCCCATGTGGTGGACTCCCCCCTGGAGAAGGTGGCCGACTGGCCGAAGCTCACGCAGCTCAAGGCCGACGCCGGGCGCGTCCCCGTGGTGCTGGCGGCGCTGCGCCGCCTGAAGGCCCGGGGGGACGGCGTGCCCGTGATCGGCAACATCAACGGCCCCATCTCCGTGGCCGGGGAACTGGTGCCCATGGAGAAGCTGCTGCCCGCCATGCGCAAGGATCCGGAGAGCGTGCACGGGCTTTTGGGCTTCGTGTCCGATCAGCTCATCGCCTACGGAAAACTCATGCTGGAGGCCGGGGCGGATTTCATCTGCCTCTCGGAGCCCAGCGGCACCGGCGAGGTGGTGGGCCCCCGCTACTTCCGGGAATTCTCCGTGCCCTATATCAACTGCGTGATGGACGCGCTGGACACCCCCGTCAAGATGGTGCACATGTGCGGCAGGCTCCAGCGGGTGTATGAGCAGCTGCCGGATATCCGCTCCGACGTCTTCAGCTTCGACGCGGTGGTGCCCATCGCCGAGGTGCGCAAGGTTCTGCCGCAGCGCGCGCTGATGGGCAACGTCTCCACCCTGGCTCTGCAGGAGACCAGTCCGGAGCATGTGCGCTCCATGGTGCGCTACGTGCGCGGCCAGGGCATCAACGTGGTGGCCCCGGCCTGCGGGCTGCCCACCGTGACGCCCCTGCCCGTCATCCAGGCCATGGTGGACGCGGCGAAGGAGACGATGGAATGATCACGATCCATATTTCCGGCCGCGCCGAAATCACGGCGGAAGAGGGCGCGTCCCTCTACGCGCTGCTGTCCGAGCGCGGCCTCACCGAGGGCCCCTGCGGCGGCGGCGGGCGCTGCGGCAAATGCCGGGTGCGCGTGCTGACAGACTGTGAAATCCGGGACGAGGAGCGCCGCTTCTTCTCCGACGAGCAGCTTCAGGAGGGCTGGCGCCTGGCCTGCATGCATGCGGCGGAGGACGGCATGCAGCTGGTTCTCCCCGGGGAGGAGGACGCCCCCGAGCCCCTGACCGCGGGCGCCTCCGCCGCCGTCGAGATCGACGGGGAGGAGGGCTTCGGCGTCGCCGTGGACATCGGCACCACCACCGTGGCGGCCTGCCTGGTGGACAGACGCACCGGCGCGCAGCCGGCCAAGGCCGCCTGTCTCAACAGCCAGCGGGCCTTCGGCCAGGACGTCATCACCCGCATCGGCTACGCCATGCAGAACGAGGGCGGCCTGAAGCGCATGCAGGAGGCCGTCTGCGGCGATATCCGGACTCTGGCGGAAAAGCTCTGCGCCGACGCCGGGATCCGGCCCGAGGAAATCCGGGCCTACACCATCGCCGCCAACAACGTCATGACCCATATCTTCGCCGGGGTGGATCCCTCGGGCCTTGCGGCCTATCCCTTCACCCCGGCCTTCACCGGCGCCCGGGAGCTGGGCGCGGAGGAGCTGGGCCTTCCCGCCGCGGCGGGGGCAAAGGTCTGGTGCCTGCCCGCGGTGTCCGCCTATGTGGGCGGGGATATCACGGCGGGTATGCTCACCTGCGATCTGACCTCTCTGCCGGGGAATGTGCTGCTCATCGACATCGGCACCAACGGCGAGATGGTTCTCAGCCGGGACGGCGCCATGTTCTCCTGCTCCTGCGCTGCCGGCCCCGCCCTGGAGGGTATGGATATCCGCTGCGGCATGCGCGCCGCCGCGGGCGCCATCGAGGACGCGAAGCTGCGCTGGGAGGGGGACACGCCCCATTGGGAGCTCAAGACCATCGGCAATCTGCCGCCCCGTGGTCTCTGCGGCAGCGGCCTGTTGAGCGTGGTCAAGGAGCTGGTCGCCTGCGGCGCCCTGGGAGAAAACGGCCGTCTGCAGCCCCAGCCGCCGGTCTCGACCCTGGAGGGCAAGCGCCGCTGTGTCCTGGACGAAGAGCGGGACATCGTCCTCTCCCAGCAGGATATCCGGCAGATGCAGCTTGCCAAGGGCGCCATCCTCGCGGGCGTGGAGATCCTGCTGAAGGAGGCGGAGCTCACCAGCGAGCAGCTGGACCAGGTGCTGGTGGCGGGCCAGTTCGGCGCCCACCTGACGCCGGAGAGCCTGGTGGGCTCGGGCCTGCTGCCCGCGGCCTTTCTGGACAAGGTTCACTACGTGGGCAACAGCTCCCTGGCCGGGGCCGTGGCCTGCCTGCTGTCCGGGAGGATGCGGGAAAA
>JBGUNL010000258.1:0-3016 GCA_045117295.1 Candidatus Limivicinus sp. | reverse complement strand
CGATGTCATTCTCGCCCTGGGCGGCGGCTCGCCGATGGACGCGGCCAAGATCATGTGGGTGCTGTATGAGCATCCCGAGGCGGACTTCGCCGATATGGCGATGCGCTTCTCGGACATCCGGAAGAGAATCTACAAGTTCCCGAAGATGGGTGAAAAGGCATACTTTGTCGCGATTCCCACCTCGGCCGGAACCGGCAGCGAGGCAACACCCTTCGCCGTGATCACGGATGAGAGTAGCGGGATCAAGTATCCTCTGGCGGACTATGAGCTGATGCCGAACATGGCAATCGTGGACACCGATCTGCACATGAGCGCACCCAAGGGCCTCACGGCCTCCTCCGGCATCGACGCGGTGTCCCACGCCCTCGAGGCCTATGCATCGGTGATGGCCACGGATTATACCGACGCCCTGGCGCTGAAGGCGCTGAAGACGCTGTTTACCTATCTGCCCCGCGCCTATGAAAACGGCCAGACGGATCTGGAGGCGAGAGAGAAGGTTGCCAACGCCGCCACCATGGCTGGTATGGCCTTTGCCAACGCCTTCCTCGGCGTGATGCACTCCATGGCGCACAAGCTGGGTGCCTTCCACCACATTGCCCACGGTCTGGCAAACGCGCTGATGATGGACGAAGTCATCCGCTTCAACTCGGCCGAGGTCCCGACCAAGATGGGCACCTTCCCGCAGTATGACCACCCGCACACCATGGCCCGCTATGCGGAGATCGCCGCCTATCTGGGCTGCAGAGGGGCGAGCGATGAGGAACTGGTCGCGGCGCTGATCGAGAAGATCGATGAGCTCAAGCAGAAAATCGGCATCAAGCCCAGCATCCGGGACTATGTGCCGGATGAAGAGGCTTTCCTCGCGACGCTGGACGAGATGACGGAGCAGGCCTTCGACGACCAGTGCACCGGAGCCAATCCCCGTTATCCCCTGATGAGCGAGATCCGCCAGATGTATCTGAACGCCTATTACGGAAACACCTTCCGGGAGAGGGAGACGCCCGACACTATGCAGTTGGAGAGGAGCTGAGCACATGAAACTGGATACTGTGATTGCGGAAAGAAAGACAAAAACCATCTATCGCGACGGAGACTGCTGTGTCAAGGTCTTTAACAGCACGTTTTCCAAGGCGGACATCCTGAACGAAGCGCTGAACAACGCCCGCGTGGAGGATGTGGGCCTGTACGTGCCGAAAATCCTGGAGGTCACCACCATCGACGGCAAGTGGGCCATCGTTTCCGAGTTTATCGAGGGAACCACCCTGAGCCATCTGATGCGGGACAACCCGGAGAAGAAGGAGGAATATCTGGACCTGCTGGTGGAGACCCAGATGCAGATCCATTCCAAACACAGCCCGCTTCTGAGCCGGCTGAAGGACAAGATGAACCGGAAGATCCTCGCGGCCGATCTGGATCCCGTGACACGCTACGAGCTTCTGATCCGCCTGGAAGGGCTGCCCACGCATGACAAGCTCTGCCACGGCGACTTCTGCCCGTCAAACGTCCTGCTGACGCCGGACGGAAAGCCCTATATCATCGACTGGGCCCATGCGACCCAGGGCAACGCCTCCGCGGATGTGGCCCGGACCTATCTCACCTTCCATCTGTCGGGCGATGCGGCGACGGCCGAAAAATACCTGAACCTTTTCTGCGAAAAGAGCGGCACGGACAAACGCTATGTCCAGAAGTGGATGCCGATAGTGGCGGCTTCCCAGTCCGTCAAGGGAAACCTTGAAGAGCGGGACTTCCTGCTCAGCTGGACAAACGTGGCCGATTACGAGTAAGAAGCGGCGAACCTGCCGCCGCAAAGCGGGCTTCCCCTGAACTGAGACACCGACAAAGCTGAAAACCGCATTGACTTTTTCGCGGCAGACCTTTACAATGAGTCGGTAAAGCACTGCACGCAACAAATCAGGAAAGGGAGAACCCCGTTATGAATGCCAAGAAGCTGAAACCGATCACCAACAAGCTGCTTTGGATCTTTGCCATCGGACAGTTCGGCTGGAGCCTGCTGTCCGGCATCGTGTCCAACTGGATGGTCTATTACTACACCGGCAGCCCGGATGCTCAGAACCCGAACACCGGGATCTTTGCCTCCGGCATCACCCAGAATCCGATCCTCTTCAAGCTGACGCTGTTCGGCCTGGTGCTGGCGGTAGGGCGCATCTTTGACGCCATCACCGACCCGCTGATCGCCGGATGGTCGGACAGAAGCAACTACAAAGGCGGCCGCCGCATCCCCTTTATGCGGGCCGTGGCGATCCCGTTTGCACTGGTGACCATCGGCCTGTTCACCATTCCCCAGACGGCAAACACCGTCGTGAACGACGCGCTTCTCTTTGTGCTGCTGCTCCTGTTCTATCTGGTGATGACCATCTTCTGCACCCCGTATAACGCGCTGATCGCGGAGCTGGGCGACACCCAGGAACACCGGATCAACGTCTCGACCTTCATCTCCTTCACCTTTATCGCCGGGCAGAGCATCTCCTTCATGCTGCCAAACGTGGCAGGGCTCCTGCAGGGCGCGGTGGGGCAGGCGGGCTCCGTCCGCCTCGCGGTGGCAATCATGTCTGCCGTTGCCTGCATTGCGATGCTGATTCCGTCCCTCTACATCAAGGAGCGGGATTACATCGATTCCAAACCCAGCGAGACAAAGGCCTTCCGGTCCTTGCTCAAGACCTTCTCCAACGGGCAGTTCCGCCGCTTCGTCTACAGCGATGTGATCTACTTTTTCGCCCTGACCCTGTTCCAGACGGGCCTGGCCTTTTATGAGACCAAGCTCATGGAGATTGAGGATACCTGGACCTTTGTCCTGACGGCGACGATGACCTTCATCAGCGTGCTGCTGTATCCGGCGGTCAACAAGCTGGCGCCGAAGCTCGGAAAGAAAAAGCTCATTATCACCGGCTTCTTTGCCTACTCGCTGGTGTTCCTGATCACGTCGGTCTGCGGAAAGGGTCTGTACTGGGGCTTCATCGTGGCCGTCTGCGCTGCGGTGCCGATGGCCATTTTGGGC
>JBGUNL010000257.1:0-5698 GCA_045117295.1 Candidatus Limivicinus sp. | reverse complement strand
ACCAGATTGAAAAATCAGATCCTGAATGTGATCAAGAATCCCTTCAACCTTGTTGTCATGATCAGCCTGGTGATCCTCTTCTGCCTGATCGTGATTCCCTTGCTGCAGATGATTGCCTCCACCTTTACGGTAGCAAAGGGCGAGCTGCGGCGTCTGCCGGGGGCTGAGGTTGGCGACTTCACGCTGTACTATTGGAAATATCTGCTCAGCGGGCAGATGGCCAAGGCGACCCTGTGGGGGCCGCTGAAAAACTCACTGGTTTGCGGCTTCTTCACGGTACTGGTCAGCGTCCCTCTGGGAAGCGTTCTCGGCTGGCTCATCGCCAGAACGGACATCCCCGGCAAGAAGCTGCTGGGCATGCTGGTTGTCATCCCCTACATGATCCCGTCCTGGTGCAAGTCCCTGTCCTGGCTGGCGGTGTTCCGCAACAAGACCTCCGGCTCTCTAGGCTTTCTGGAAGGCCTGGGCATCCCGATCCCGGACTGGCTGGCCTACGGCCCGGTGGCCATCGTGCTTTGCATGTCGCTGCACTATTACGCCTTTTCTTACATCCATGTGCAGTCGGCCCTACGCTCCATCAACTCCGAGCTGGAGGAGATGGGCGAGATCTGCGGCGCGTCCAAGCCCCAGATCCTCAAGTCCATCACCATCCCCCTGGTGCTGCCCAGTGTGCTGTCCGCCGTGGTCATGACCCTGTCCAAGTCCATCGGCACCTACGGCGTGGCGGCTAACCTCGGCAACCGCATCGGCTACTTCACGCTGGCCACCAAGATGAAGAACTTCATCAACGGCAGCCCCCAGAACGTGGGCTTCGCGATGAGCATCGTTCTGATCGCCCTGGCCGCCCTCATCATCTTTGCCAACCAGCGCATCATCGGCGTTCGCAAAAGCTACGCCACCATCGGCGGCAAGGGCGGGCGCAGTACCGAAATGCGTCTCGGCAAGGCCAAGATTCCTCTGATGATCTTCCTGCTGCTGTTTCTGTTCTTCGCTATGGTTATGCCGATGTTCGTGCTGATCATGGAGACCTTCCAGATCAACACCGGCGCGGGCTACGGCCTGAGCAACCTGACCATGTACAACTGGATCGGCGCCGACGAGGAGCTGGCGCCCTACTACACCAGCTACAGGGGCATCTTCTACAACCCAGAATTCGGCAAGGCCGTCTGGAATACCGTGCGGCTGACGGTCATTGCATCGGTCATCACCGCCTTCTGCGGCCAGTTTCTGGGCTACATCACCACCCGCGGCCGCGGCAAGTGGTACGGCAACCTCACCGAACAGCTGGTGTTCGTCCCTTATCTGATGAGCGGCATCGCCTTCTCGTCCATGTATGTGGCGATGTTCTCCAAGCCCCATCTGGGCGGCCTGCTCCCCTCGCTCTACGGCACCTTCACATTGATCGTGCTGACCAGTGTGGTCAAGCATTTCCCCTTTGCCAGCCGCTCCGGCACGGCCAACATGATGCAGATTGCCGTGGAACTGGAGGAGGCGGCGGAGATCAACGGCGCGGGCTTCGGCAAGAAGATGACCCGCATCGTTCTGCCCCTTGCCAAGAACGGCTTTATCTCAGGCTTCATGCTGACCTTTATCAGCATTGCCAAGGAGCTTGACCTGATTATCATCATGATGGACAAGCGTACCACCACGATGTCCTACCTGGCCTTCACCTATTCACAGGACGGCATGAACCAGATGGCCGACGCCATCTCGGTGTGTGTGCTGATGTTTATCCTGATCTGCTATATCATCGCTAATCGTTTCGGCGCCGATATTGGCAAATCGTGGTAAGGAGGAAGAATCATGAGCAGAATCGAACTGAAGCATATCGACAAGTTTTACGGGGACAACCACGTTTTGCACGACATCAACCTGGTCGTTGAGGACGGCGACTTCATGACCCTGCTGGGCCCTTCCGGCTGCGGCAAGACCACCACGCTGCGCGTCGTCTCCGGTCTGGAAAAACCCCAGGGCGGCGTCATGACCATCGACGGCGTGGAGATGATCAACGCAGATCTGGCCTATTACGCAGAACCCAGCAAACGCGGCCTGAACCTGGTGTTCCAGTCCTACGCCCTCTGGCCCCACATGACTGTGCGGGAAAACATCGCCTTTGGCTTGAAGATCCAGAAGCTGCCGAAGGAGGAGATCGAGCGCCGCATCCAGGATGCCCTCCGAATGATGCGCATTGAGGAGTATGTGGACCGCTATCCCAACGAACTGTCCGGCGGCCAGCAGCAGCGCGTGGCCATTGCCCGCGCCGTGGCCTCCAACCCCAAACTCCTGCTTCTGGACGAGCCCCTGTCCAACCTGGACGCCAGGCTTCGCGTGGATATGCGCTCGGAGCTGCAGCGCATCCACAAGGAATTGGGCACCACGATCATCTACGTCACCCACGATCAGGTGGAAGCCCTCACCATGTCCACCAAGATCGCTCTCTTCAAAAAAGGCGAGCTGAGCCAGGTGGCGCCGCCGATGGAGTTGTACATGAACCCCATCGACCTCGAGGCCGCCGATTTCATAGGAAATCCCCGCATCAACTTCCTGGCCGGAAAGGCAAAGCGGGACGAGGAAGGCCTGCATGTCACCTGCGAGCTGGATACCTATGTCTTCCCTGCAGAGGATCTGACCGAGGAAACCATTCCCGAAGGTGAGTTTGACTGTGTGGTGGCCATCCGGCCCGAGCAGATCCAGATCTTTGAGGAAGCGGGAGAGGGCAGGATTCCGGTGCAGGTCTACGCCAACCAGCCTGCCGGCTCCGAAACGCTGGTTTCTCTCAAGGCCGGTGAAAGCGAGTTCCTCTCCAAGCAGATCGGCTTGGCCCACTACAATCTTGACCAGGAGGTCTTTGTGAGCATCACCCCGGAAAAGATCAACGTCTACAACGCCGATACCACGCGCCTGATCAAACGCGCTCGCTGAGCGTTTCCAACGCGGCGAGTCCGCGAAAAACATAGACCGCAAACCCACCGACACTCACAAGAATAGGACGAAAGGAGAAAAAAGAATGAAACTGAGCAAGATCTGCGCTCTGCTGCTGGCTCTCTGCATGCTCCTGGGTCTTGTCGCCTGCGGCGGCACCCAGACTGGGACCCCCAAGCAGGATGCCTCTCACGCGGAGCAGCAACCCGACACCCCTGCGCAGCCCGACACGCCCTCGGTAGAGGATTCTGCCTTTTACGGCCCCATCTATGACGACTGGAGCAAGATGAGCGACGAAGAGCTCTATGCCCAGGCCCTGGAAGAGGTCAAGGACGGCAGCGCCATCAACATCTACGCCACCTCCTCCAAAATGCTCAAGGTGAAGGACACCTTTGAGGAAGCTTTCCCCGGCCTGACCGTGGACATCATGGATCTGGACAGCGATGAGGTCCTGCAGAAGTGCCGTCTTGAGGCAAATGCCAATAATGTCCAGGGAGACGTACTCCAGGTGAAGGACGTTAACGGCGATGTGTTCTTCGGCGACTATGAGGACGGTATCATCACATCTTTCTATCCCGAAGACATCTGCGCCCATATCGACGATGGCCTGCTGCGTTACGGCTATCCGCTCTACGCCTCCCAGTCCTTCTGGTACTACAACACCGAAGCCTTCCCCGATGGGCAGCCCATTGACAGCTGGTGGCAGATCGTCGAAAAGAACGAGGACGGCAGCCAGAAGTACCGCATCTTTACCAAGGAGATCGGCTCCGAGACAGCGTACCTTTCCATTTTCGCCAGCTTTATCGTGAACGCCGACCAGTTGGCCGCCAATTACAAGGAAGTCTACGGCGAGGAATTGGAGTACACATACGATGCCAGCAGCTTCCCCAATGTACCTGCGAACAACGCCGGCGTGGAGTATCTGTGGCGATTCAGCCAGATGAAGATCACCTTCATCGGTGACGGCGACGAACTGGTGGAGGCGGTCCACAATTCCACGGCTGATGATCCCGCCCTGGCCCTGGCATCGGCCGGCAAGATCACCAACCGCGACGATTCCGGCTATAACATCGCATGGGTCGTGCTGAACCCCTATAACGGCCTTCAGAACCTGGAGTACATGTATGTTGTCAACAACTGCAAGCACCCCGCCGGCGCCCGCCTGTTCATCCGATTTGTGACCGGCGGCGCTGACGGCGAGAGCGGCGGCTTCAAGCCCTTCGCTAAGGAAGGCAACTGGCCGGTCCGCGACGACGTGAAGGACAAGAAGAACGAGATGACCCTCAAGGAACTCAACGCGGCTGAACCGGATCTGGCCTCCATCTACAATGTGTTCCTGGATGCGCAGGACCTCTGGATCTTCTGGTTGGATCAGAACCCCAACATTCACTGAGAACAAGGCATGCCGGTGACGCTGGCTGAACCCGGCTGCGGAGCGGTTTTCCCGCTCCGCAGCCCCCATTAAACGCTATGAGCTTTAACAAGGATCTGAACGGGCATACCGGAGGCCTGGAGCGGGAAGACCGTCGCCGGGCACGACAGAAGAAGTGGGAGGAACGGAGCAAACATTTCTGGCAGAGCTTCCTGTTCACCGAGAACGGAAAGCCCAAGAGCGGTTTTCTGATCTACACCTTCTGTCTGAGCGCGGTTTTCATCGCCTTGCATCTGCTTGCCTTTACCTATATTGTGGACTGGCTCGCCCCGCTGACGGAGAGCTGGCCACTTGTTTTGGGAAACCTTACCAGTTCCCTCAGCGTCAGCGCGGCCGTTCTGCTGGTTGGATTCGTACTGCATCGCCTTCTGAAGGATAAGCGACTGATGCTGGGCACTTATCTCTGGCTGCTGCTGTACACGGCGGCGGCCATCATCACTATGGCTTTGGTTCTGCAGGACGCAGAGGCCATGAAGCTGTTTCTGCGCTTTGCCCTGTGGTTCGTCCTGATCCCTGTGGGTCTGGGCCTGGCGCTGTTCTATCTGCTGTATCGCCGGGATTACCGGCCCGAGACTCCCGCGCAGACGGACGAACCTGCGTGGAAAAAATACGTCCGCCGCTCCTGAGAAGCGGGGGAGTGTAGGGGAGGAGAGAATATGATCACTTCGGTGATGTTTGATATGGGCGGAACGCTGGAGGACATCTATGTGGATGAACGCTCGGAGTGGGCCGCTATCGAAAAGCTGGACCGGATGCTGCGTGAGGGCGGGCTGGATCCTGAGGTGGATCTGACGGAGCTCAAGCGCCGCGTGGACGAGGGCTGGAAGCGCTACGGCGCTTTCCGGGACAGCTGCGACGTGGAGCTCAAGCCCATCCCCATCTGGCGGGACTATGCCCTGGCAGACTTCAACTTTCCCCGGGAGATCCTGGAGCCCCTCTGCGAGCCCATCGCCCACATGTGGGAGCTGACCCACTATCACCGCAGCCTGCGTCCCCGGGTGCGGGAGATGCTGGAGGGCCTGCGGGATCTGGGACTGAAGCTTGGCGTCATCAGCAACACTGCCGCCATGTACCAGGTCTTTGACAGCCTGGAGGAATACGGCATCCGGGACTTGTTCCAGGACGTGACGCTCTCCTCCGTCACCGGCATGCGCAAGCCTCTGCCGGATATCTTCGAGGTCTCCACCCGGCAGCTTCGGGTGAAGCCGGAAAACTGTGTTTATGTGGGAGACACCGTCTCCCGGGATATCATCGGCTCGAAGCGGGCGGGCTTTGCCTGCGCGATCCAGATCGGCTCCAAGCTTACGAAGGAAAAGGACGCCGGCGTGCGCCGGGAGTTCGAGC
>JBGUNL010000256.1:0-2681 GCA_045117295.1 Candidatus Limivicinus sp. | reverse complement strand
CGCCGTAGATGCGGCGCGTCACGGTGCGGAGCTTCTCCTCCAGGCTCATGTCCAGGGGGTAGGAGAAGGCAAAGTCGTTCTCCCCCTCCTCGCAGAGGCGGACGACCTCTTCGGCCAGCGCCGTGCCGCCCTTGCCGCCCTCGGCCCAGACGGTGGAGAGGCGCACGTTCACGCCCAATTCCGCGCACTTGTCCATGATGAAGGCGATCTCCGCGTCGGTGTCCGTGGGGAAGCGGTTGACCGCCACCACGCAGGGCAGCTTGTAGACGTTTTTGATGTTGGAGACGTGGCGCAGCAGGTTGGGCACGCCCTTCTCCAGGGCTTCCAGGTTCTCCTCGCCCAGGGCGGTCTTGGGCAGGCCGCCGTGCATCTTGAGCGCGCGCACGGTCGCCACCACCACCACCGCGTCGGGCTTGAGCCCGGCGGCGCGGCACTTGATGTCCAAAAACTTCTCTGCGCCCAGGTCCGCGCCGAAGCCGGCCTCGGTGACGGTGTAGTCGGCGCACTTGAGGGCCATCCGGGTGGCCAGCACGCTGTTGCAGCCGTGGGCGATGTTGGCGAAGGGGCCGCCGTGGACAAAGGCGGGGGTCCCCTCCAGGGTCTGCACCAGGTTGGGCTTGAGCGCGTCCTTCAACAGCGCGGTCATGGCGCCCTGAGCCTTGAGATCCCCGGCGGTGACGGGCTCGTCCTTATAGGTGTAGGCCACCACGATCTTCGAAAGCCGCTCCTTGAGATCGGAGACGGAGGAGGCCAGGCACATGATGGCCATGACCTCGGTGGCGACGGTGATGTCAAAGCCGTCCTCCCGGGGCACGCCGTGGGCCTTGCCGCCCAGACCGTCCACGATGTTTCGCAGCTGCCGGTCGTTCATGTCCATGCAGCGCTTCCACACGATGCGTCTGGGGTCGATGTTCAGGGCGTTGCCCTGCTGGATGTGGTTGTCCAGCATGGCGGCCAGCAGGTTGTTGGCCGCGGTCATGGCGTGGATGTCGCCGGTGAAGTGGAGGTTGATGTCCTCCATGGGCACCACCTGGGCGTAGCCGCCGCCGCAGGCGCCGCCCTTGATGCCGAACACGGGGCCGAGGGAGGGCTCCCGCATGGCCACCACGGAGGCCTTGCCGATCTGCCGCAGGCCGTCGGCCAGGCCGATGGTGGTGGTGGTCTTCCCCTCGCCCGCGGGGGTGGGGGTGATGGCGGTGACCAGGATCAGCTTGCCGTCGGGCTTTTCGGAGCGGTTCAGGAAGCCGAAATCGACCTTGGCCTTGTACCGGCCGTACTGCTCGAGATACTCCTCGTCGATGCCCGCGGTTTTGGCAATGTCAAAAATCGGGCGCATGGGACAGCGCTGGGCAATTTCAATGTCGCTGAGAAAGGCCATGGTGGTTTTCTCCTTTTCTTTTTGAAATACTGAGACAATTGTGGGAATCGTAAAAAAGCTCGGATAACTACCCCGAAGGAAATCCAAATCGTTTTTGAGGCAGCTTTGCCGCCTCAAAAACTCCCTGAGCCGAGCCTGGCGAGGCCTCGCGCCGACCAAATGCGGCGTGTAACGTGCCGCCGCATGCGATACGCGCGAGTCCCTCGATTGCGAAACGGTGTTTCGCAATCGACTACTTGAAATAGGCTGCGGCGGAGGCGAACATCTTCATGTCGTACTCGCCGGGCACGTTTTTGTACAGACCCGCGCCGATGCGCTCGGCGTGGCCCATCTTGCCGAAGACTCTGCCGTCGGGGGAGGTGAGACCCTCGATGGCGAAGAGCGAGTTGTTGGGGTTGAAGTGAATGTCGTCGGTGGCGTTGCCGTCGAGATCCACGTACTGGGTGGCGATCTGGCCGTTTTCCGCCAGCCGCAGGGCCAGGGCCTCGGGCATCAGGACGCGGCCTTCGCCGTGGGAGATGGGGACGGAGTAGACCTCGCCCACTTCGGTGCCGGCCAGCCACGGGCTCTTGTTGGAGGCGACCCTCACCCGCACGATGCGGGACTGGTGGCGGCCGATGCTGTTGAAGGAGAGGGTGGGGGAGTTTTCGTCCGCGTCCGTGATCTTCCCGAAGGGCACCAGACCCAGCTTGATGAGTGCCTGGAAGCCGTTGCAGATGCCGCAGACGAGACCGTCCCGCTTCTCCAGCAGCTCGGTGACCTGTTCGCGGATGGCCTCATTGCGGAAGAAGGCGGTGATGAACTTGCCGCTGCCGTCGGGCTCATCGCCGCCGGAGAAGCCGCCGGGGATGAAGATCATCTGGGAGTCCTTCAGCCGGTGGGCAAAGTTCTCCACGCTGCGGGCGATGTGGGCGCTTGTCAGGTTGGAGATCACCAGGATCTCGGGCTCACACCCGGCGTCGCGCACGGCCTTGGCGCTGTCATACTCGCAGTTGGTGCCCGGGAAGACGGGGATCAGCACCCGGGGCCTGGCGCACTTGACGGCGGGGGCGGGCCGGGAAGAGGCAGAGTAGGAGAAGTTCTCGATCTTCTTTCCCGCCGTGGGGATGTTGCAGGGGTAGACGCTCTCCAGCTTGTTCTCATACAGGGCCTGGAGCTCGTCAAGACGCAGAGTCTCGCCGCCGCGGGTGAAGACGGGCTCTGCGGTAATTCTGCCCAGCGCGGGCAGGCCGCAGTCCTCGGTCAGCTCCAGCAGGAAGGCGCCGTAGCGGTAGCCGAAGAGGGTCTCCAGCGGGACGCTCTC
>JBGUNL010000255.1:0-7858 GCA_045117295.1 Candidatus Limivicinus sp. | reverse complement strand
TGCAGAGGAGGGTCCTGACGGAGGTGGACCAGCTGGACGGGGAGACCATGGACGCCTCCCGTATCAGTCTGATTCGAGCCGCAACGGTGATTTACGTGGCACTCGGCTCCGGCGGCGGCAGTGCCACCAGTACCGACACCAGCTTTACCGGCACGGGAATCCTCGGCGGCAGCGGCGCCGGCTCGGTCAAGGGCGGCACCGGCACCAGCATCACCATCCCCAGGACGGCACCTGAAAACCATAACAGCGGCGCCGGCGAAACGGGAAAGACGGAGGAAACGCAGGAAGAGGGCACCGCGGCGCCCGGCCAGACAGCCAGACTCTGGGTGGAAGAGAGGGGAGCGGACAGCCCCTATGTGCTGTACATGGAAATGGACGGCCGGGAGATCACCGACCCCGAGGGGCCGGTGGAAGTCCGCATGGACTACAGGCCGACCCCGGTGCAGGAGGGACAGAAGCTCTACGTGGTCTTCCGTCTGCCGGACGGCAGGCTGAAGGCCTATGCCGCCCGCTATGATGCGGCGGAAGGACAACTGATTTTTGAGACTGAGCTGCTGGGAAAATTCACGGTCGTTGCCTTCGATTTTGAAGGTGAGGAATTCTCCGACCTTTTCTATGAGTTGCTCGCGCAGCTGCGGGAAGTGCAGGAAATCATCTGAAGAACGACAGGCGGGAGGGAAACACATGAAACGCTGGATCCAAAAATCAATAAGCCTGTTGTGTGCTTTCCTGCTGACGATACAGCTCGGCGGGCAGGCTTGGGCGGAGACGGAGGAAGAGTCGAAAACTCCGCAGACACAGGCGGAAGAAGAACCGAAAACACCCCCGGCGCAGACAGGGACGGACGACGAAGCGCTTGAAGATCCGGAGGAAGAGGAAGAAAAAGACCGGGACGAGGAAGACGAGGAAGTCGAAGAAGAGCCGGAGGCGGAGGAAGAGGCGGAGGAAGAGCCGAAAACCCTGCAGACACAGGCGGAGGAAGAGCCGGAAACACCCCCGGTGAAAACGGGGATGGACGCCGAAGCGTTTGAAGACTCCGAGGAAGAGGAAGAAAAAGACCGGGACGTGGAGAACAGGGAAGCCGAAGAAGAGCCCGCGGCGGAGGAACCGCCCGCGGCCGATCCGGATTCCGGGACCGAAACCGGGAGCGGTACAGAACAGCGCCGCGTTCTCATGCGCATGGCACCCGCCGCCCGCGGCGGCACAGGGGACGCGAAAGCCGGGAGCAGCGCGGCGGAAGAACCGCTGCTGGTGATCGGCGAGCAGGAGATCGACCTCACGGCGGCGGCCAGCGGTACCGGCTGGAGCTATGACGCCGACGGTTCCTGCGTCTTTCTCAGCAACCCCGACTGCGCGGACCAATTCGTCGATCTCATCGGCACGGCGTCGAGCGATCTGACCATCAAAAACGCCGGGCTCAACCATGTCGGCAGGCTGGTCGTCGACGGAAATCTGAACATGATCGGCTCCGGCATTCTGCTGGTGGACAGCATTGAGCTTGCGGAGGACAAAGAGTTCAAGCTCCTGACCAATACCGCGATCTACGAACCCGGCGCCGGGAGTGTGGCGGTCTTCCTCCGGCACGCGGAAACGGACGAGGAAGGCAACGAGCAAGAGGTCTGGTACGAACTCATCAACGGCGGCGTGACCGGGATCCTGGACGGGAACTGCAAAATCCCGGAGGGCGTGACCCTGCGGATCCCGGAGGGCTCTTCCCTGAGCATGCAGAGCGTTACGGCGCTGAAAGAACAGGGAGATCCCATATACGATGAAAACGGGCACTACGTAACTACGCCCTGGATCACCACGGGCTATGATCTGAGCCCGGAACAGGAATACGGTACGATGGCGTATCCGTTTCCGAGCACCTCGGCGCCCGAGCTGATCATTTCCGAGGCGGCAAAACTGATCGTGGAGGCCGTGAACGGCATCACCTTCCATTCCATCACCACAGCGACAGAAAGAAAGGACGACAATCCCCTGGGTCCTACGGTAACGGACACGACCCACTATGTGCCCTCCATCCTGGTGCAGGGACAGCTGATGCTGAAGGCTGCGCTCGAAAAGGCCTGGATCCGCTTTGACACCGGGGGGAAAAACGTCGGCAGCGGTACGCTGAGCGACTCCACCGTCACCGTCCGCGGCGGCCGGGAAACAGCGCTCGCCCCCCTCAAGCTCGACGGTTCCACTGTCCGGCTCGAGGGTCAGGGGGCCGATGTGAGCGCTTTGGAGCTCAGCGGTGACTGCACGCTGATTTACGATGCAGACAGCACGATCGGGGATATCAGTATGCAGGACGGCAGCCGGCTCATCGTGGAGAGCACGCACAGCTACGGCAGCGGTGAGACCCTGAGCATCAGCGACGATATCGTCGGCACCGGCAGCGCCAAAATCGTGGTGAAGTCCGGCAATCTCGCGCTCGAGGCGGGGAGCGAAGGAGATCCCGCGCTTACCCAGGGCGTGTCTATCGACGCGCGCAGTCCTGCCGCAGAAGATCCGTATGAAGCCGTGGCATCTTTATATGATTTCCAGACAGACGGGCAGGGGAACTTGTTGTGGATGGGCTCCGTGTACGACTATCGAAGAGCCCTGGAGGGCCGCACCACGCCGCGCGTGGCGCACACTGACCCTCTTCTTGGGCTCATGGGCATCCCGGCGGAGATCACCGGGGCGATAGAGGTCCGGGGGGATGACGGCTCGGCGCGCGCCTATTACTGCGGCTCGAAGCCCATCGGCAACTATCTTGGCGCCGCGCAGAAGCTGAGTTATCAGACCCTGTCAGACTATTACCGGGATGAGATCAGCTTCACGAAGTATAAATTTGTTCTGGAGACCCAGACGCAGAACGGCTTCGGCAGCGTCGTCCTGGAGGAAGACAGCGCAGCCGAGATCCAGAAAGACCAGGTGACGCGGATTCGCGTGGTCGAAATCGAAACGCAGGGAATTCAGAGCGGCGGCGGTTCCGCAAGCGATACGGTCACCACGCAGACCGGCGTCGGACGGCTGGGAGAGAACGCCGGCTCCATCGTCGGCGGCGGAAGCGGCGGCAGCCCGCTCTTTACCGCGGGGGGAATCACGTCCCCCATCGAGCGAAAGCCGAGCAGCGCCCCCACCGTCGATCCCGTTGTTGATCCTGATGGGGATCCCGACAACGGCGATGACAGCGGCGCCGGGACGGACGGTGAAGGAATCGAAACGCCCCCTGCCGCGCAGGGACTGCGAATCTGGGTAGAGGCGAAGATGGACGGGACCTATGTCCTTTTCGCCGAGCAGAACGGAAAGCTGCTCACGGCGATCGAGGGCAAGATTGAGGTCCGCATGGACTACAAGCCGACCCCGTTGCAGGAAGGGCAGAAGTTCTATGCGGTTTTCCGTCTGCCGGACGGCAGGCTGAAGGCCTGTGCCGCCCGCTATGACGCGGCGGAGAAAGAACTGATTTTTGAAACGGAGCAGTTGGGCGCGTTTGTAGTGACGGCGTTCAGCTTTGCGGGCGAGGAGTTCTCGGAGGCATTTTATCTCGCTCTGGCCGAAACGGAGGAAGTTGGAAAGCTGACCTGACGCATGGACGGGGGGACGACTTCGTGGCGGAAAAATACGATATTTATTATCTTTCCCCGCCGGGCGACGCAAAAACGGCGCAGACCCTGGCGGAGAGCATCCGGCGCTACCGGCTGCCGAAGGGCATCAGGCCCGCGGAAGACGGCATGGATTACCGGCGTACGGTGCTGGATCTCTCAGGCGAACCGGTGAACGACGATCTGCTGGAGCGCCTGGACCAGAGCCGCTGCCTGGTACTCTTCTGTTCGCCGGACACCAGAAACGATCCTGTGATCCTGGAAAAGATGGCGCACTTTGTCACTGCCCACGGGCAGGAGCGGATCGTCGCGGTCATGGTTCGCGGGGAGCCGGTGGAATCCTTCCCCGAGAGCTTCATCGAAAAAAAGGTCGTGCGGCGCATCATGCCGGACATGAGCGTGGTGGAGAGCGTCGACACCATCGAGCCGGTGGCGGCCGATCTGCGGGGCAATACCCCGCAAAGGCGAAAACAGCTCCTGCGCTATGAGACCGTGCGCATCACGGCCTCGGTGCTGGGCCTGCACCCGGACGCGCTGGAGCAGCGGCACCGGGCCCGCCGGAGAAGGGCGATCACCGCCGCGCTGACCGCAGCGGGGGCAGTCTGTCTGACGGCGGCCGCCATCTTCCTGCGCCTGGGCTGGATTGCCCGGGAGGAGGGAAACATCGCGGCGGAGCAGACCAAGCTGAGCGTACAGATCGCCGCGCGCACCATGGAGGAATTGCCCGCCGCCTTTGCCGGCGAGCCGGATGCCCTTGCCTACATCGACGAGGCGGTGGAAAATGCCCGGACGGATCTGGCGGCCGTGGGCCTTGAAGAGCTGCTGGGCGGCGGAGAGACGGAGGGCTGAAGATGAATTTTGCCTACGATGTCTTTTTCAGCTACCGCCACCGCCCGCTGGACGGGGAGATTACCCAGAAGGTCTTCAACGCCATCGAGAGCTACCGCCTGCCGAAGCCGATCCGCGCCATGGGCTGCCCGGAGATCCGCCGCGCCTTCCGGGATACGGAGGAGCTGCCGGTCAGCCGCATCCTCACGGACACCATTGACAAGGCCCTTCATTCCACCAACTGTCTGGTGGTTATCTGCTCCACGGACACTCCCAGCTCCGAATGGATCGACCGGGAGGTACAGACCTTCATCGAACTGGGCAGGGCGGATCACATCTACCCGCTGCTGATCACCGGGGATCCGGAATCCTCTTTCCCGCCCTCTCTGAAGCTGGTGCCTGACGTGATGGATCGCGTCATGGATATCCGCACACCGGGAAACCCGGTCAAAAAAATGATGGCAAAAGCCGAGACGGAGCTGCTGCGGGTCATTGCCGGTATTGTGGGCTGCAAGGAGACAGAGCTGCTGCGGGAGCACAAGCTGCGCAGAAACAGACGTCTGGCGGCCCGGGCCGCCGGCGCGGCGGCGGTGTTTGCCGCCGTTGCGGGCGTCTCTCTGGGTCTCATGCGCCTGGCGCAGAACTATCGGGACGAGGCACAGCGGCGGGAGCAGGCTTCCATGCGCATCCTGCATGAGCTGACCTACGATCTGCCGAACCACCTGACCAATGTGCCTGGGGCTTACAGCCGCATCGCGGATATCCTGGAACAGAACACAAAGGACATCAACGCGATTCTCCGCCTGTCGGTTCAAGGCGAGGGGGCCGCCTTTGAGGCCGCGGCAAACTATGAAAAGCTGGCCAACGCCAGCGGCGTGCTGGGCGAATATGAGCGTGCGCTGAGCGCCGAGGACGAGGCGATAACCATTTATCGCGAGCTGTTGGCCGAAGGTGCCGACGGCGCAGAGACCGCGCTGGCTTCGGCAGACAACAACCGCGGCAGCATTCTCAACGCCGCCGGGCGCTATGAGGAGGCGGGCGCGGCCTTTGACGAGGCAGTGGAACGCCTGCGCGCCCGGGGAGAAGCAGATCCGCTGATGACGGGGCAGATGCTGTTGAATGCCGGCGCAAACGCCGCGGATTGGGGCGATGAGGCGCTCGCCGCCGCAAAGTTTGAGGAAAGCCTGGCCGTCCTGAGCGATCCGGAGCGAAATCCGGAAACGCTGGAGGCGGCGGCCGCGGCAAACTACAACTATGGCGTGCTGCTCTATCGAGGCGGACAATATGCCGCCGCGGAAGAAAAGCTTGCCGCGGCAGCCGCGCTGCAGGAAAAGCTGCTGCAGGAGACGGACTCCCGGATCAATCGGAGTTCATATCTCAAGACCGTTTCTCTCCTGGCGGCGCTGCTGACCGACCGGGGCCGTTTTGACGAGGCCGACGGATATTATGCGTTGGGCATTCAGGCGGCGGAGGAGCAGGCCCGGGGCGGCGAGAATGTGGAGGACACCCGCCTTCTTGCGGAGCTGTACAACAACCGTGCCCTCTCCGAAAACATCCGGGGCCGTTATGCCGAGGCTGACCTTCTCTATGCCCGCGCGGGCGAGCTTTACGGGGAGGTTCGGGAAAAGACCGCCGCTGCCGCTGACCGGGCCTCCTGCGCGCTGGCCATGCTGAACCGCGGCGAGAACGCCTTCAAGCTGGGCGAGTATCCGCGCTCCCGGCAGTTCTTTGAGGCCGGGCTGGAAGAGTATGCCGGGCTCCTGGACGAACTGGGGGACTACGACCGAGCCCAGTTTGCTGCCTGGAAGAGCTATTACCAGCTGATCCATGAGCGGGATTATCCGGCGGCGCTGGAGACGGCCCTCGCCGGAAGGGAGCTGCAGCCCAACAACGTGCTGGTCAATCTGAACCTCGCCTATGCCTGCCTCTACGGCGGATATCGGGAGGAAGCGGAAAACCTGCTGGCGCAGATTGCCGCGCTGGGCGGCGGCCAGGCAGAGACGATCCGTGTGGATCTGAAGGCCCAGCAGCGGGCGGGACTTCCCCTGGAAAACCCGGAGGGGCTGCTGGAAACGCTGGGAATCGAAGAATAGGAAACGAGCAGAGCCCCGTCCGTCGGACGGGGCTCAATGTGAAGACAAAGTGTGCCAAACTGACCATCTATGTCATCCTGAGCGCAAGCGAAGGATCTCAAATGCTGAAAAAACGAACGTTTGAGATCTTTCGACTCGCCCTTTGCAAGCAAGGATCGCGTCGCACGCTTCCCGCGCGTCGCGTTGACGAGGTAAGGAGCGCGTCGCACGGGGGAGCTTTCCCAAAAGAGGTAATTTTTTACCGCGCGCGTCGCGTTGGCTCGCTCAAGATGACATATTTTGAGGTTTGTCTACAGTCAGAGCCCCGTCCGTCGGACGGGGCTCTGCTCATCTGGATAACGCTATTGGAGGCGGACGCTGACCTCACCGGAGGAGACGCTGCGCTCGCTGCCGTCAGGCATGCGCACCCGCAGGGAGTAGTCCCGGTTCAGGCCCAGCACCTCTGCCGGCTCCGGCTCCCTGCCGGGGATCAGCAGGTTCACCGCCTTGCCCAGCACCAGGGAGCGGGCGCGGTAGGCCTCAAAGCAGGCGGGGCTGTCCAGCTCCGCGGCGTAGTGGAAGAGCCTGTCCAGCACCCCCGCGGCGAGTCTTGCCCGCAGCTCCGGGATAGAGGCGCCGTCAAAGGCGGCCCCGGCGATCTGGCGCAGTTCCTCCGGAAAGTCCCCCTCAGGCACCGTGATGTTGATGCCGATGCCGACGATCACATAGGCCAGCTCCCCGCTTTCACAGTCGAAGGAGGCCTCGGTGAGGATGCCGCAGATCTTCCTCCCGTCCAGCAGCACGTCGTTGACCCACTTGATCCGGGTGGGCCGGCCGGAGAGCTCTTCCACGGTCTCCGCCACTGCCACCGCAGCGCAGGCGGTGATGCGCGTGGCCTCCCGGGCGGCGATTTTTGGGCGCAGCAGCAGGCTCATATACAGGCCGCTGTCGGGCGGGGAGTAGAAGCTGCGCCCCATGCGGCCGCGGCCCGCGGTCTGCTCGGCGGCGATCAGGACCAGCCCCTCCGGGGCACCCTCCGCTGCGCGGGCCTTGAGCACCGTGTTGGTGGAGGTGATGGTCTTGTACACCTCCGGCGTGAGCTCCCGATGCCGCAGGTATTTCCGCACGCTCTCCGTGCTCAGCACGTCCCCCCGGGAGCTCAAGCGGTAGCCCCGGTTGGTGACGGATTCGATCGGATAGCCCGCCGCCTTCAGCTGGCCGATGGCCTTCCACACGGCGGTGCGGCTGAGAGAGAGCCGCTTTGCCAGCTCCGCGCCGGAGACGTAGCGGTCTTCGTGTTCCCGCAGCAGCTGCAGGACAGCGTCTTTGGTCATCCGGAATCAGTCCTTTCGGAGGATCGGCGTGAGGCGTCCCGTCAGAAAT
>JBGUNL010000254.1:0-15025 GCA_045117295.1 Candidatus Limivicinus sp. | reverse complement strand
AACAGTCTGTCATTGCGAGCCAGTGACCGATGTCACTGGCGTGGCAATCCGTTTCCATAGAAAAAGCCTCCGGCTGTTTGCCCTGTTTGCGGGCAAATGGTCGGAGGCTTTTTCCCGGCTCTCCCTCTGGGAGAGCCGGCGCGCGGCGCCTGAGAGGGTCCTTCCGGCTGCGGGAGACTCCGGCGGGACGGCCCTCTCCGGCACGGCTCATGCGCCGCGCCACCTCCCCCAAAGGGGGGAGGCAAGATTATGTTTTGGCCTAACTGCTAAAAAATATGCCCGTCAACAAGGAAATCCACACTTGAGAAATTATCTAATTTTATCAAATCGGTGGGGACCTTGTCTGAGCTGAAGCTGACGGTTTCATCCGGAGCGATACTGTCGTTGTAATATGCAGTCGTGAATCCGATCAGTCTTCCTCTTTCATCCTTGTACAGACAGTGCACGGTAAACCCGGGACGGGTGTCCGGATTCGCGTTTCTGATATGGCCGACAACTCGGGGATTGATTTCTTTCCGCCGGTAGTCGACGACCTCCCATTGATCTTTGGCTTCGGATGTGGCCTTTGCCGTGATATGTGCCAGAATATCCAGGCCGTTGCTCACATCCAGGGCATTATCGGATCTTATCATTTCACATAACAGGTATCCTTTTTCCCCGGGTTCAAGGACCTTCGGGGTTACGTCGATGACGTACGGACTCACCGTATCCAGCACCGCGGCATCCTGATCCACAAGGTCGATCCCTGTCGTATCAAGCTTAACGCTCCGATCGCTTTCGTTTGTTACCTCAACAATAATCTGTCCTATCGTATAGTGTCTCGTACACGCGTAGATGATATGCGCATCCGTGACCGTGAGCCCCTCTGTGTCGCCGTTCATCTCCACCTTGTCCTTGATGGTGTCTGCAAAAGAGAACTCTTCCGTATTGACAATACCGCCGCAAAGGCGACATCGTTGGACTTTTACTCCGTTCGTGCGATATGACGCGTTGATGGAGACTTCCCATTCGCCCGGATCATGCTCGAGCATGGCGATCTCCTCCGTCTCCTCATACCCGCATTCGGCACAGATACGTCTTTGCTCGCCGGGTTTCACGCAGGAAGCTTTCTTTGTCTCTTCCCATTCGCCAAACGCGTGGGGCTTTTTTTCGAGGATGACCGTGAATTCCTGCCCGCAATAAATACAAGTCCCTTTTTTATAGCCGTCTTCGGTGCAGGTGGGATCCACGATTTCCGCCCATGTGCCGCATGCATGATCCCCAAGCGCGCTGTTTTTTGTCGCTCCGCAGACCGAACACTGTTCGGGATGCCGGCAAGTTGCCGCTTCCCATACATGCCCGTTGGGCTCGCCCTCCGTTGCTCCGCAGACCTCGCATGTTTTCGGAGTTTCACAGGTGGCTTCGATCCACGTGTGGCCCAGGGGCTCCCCCTGCGTTTCGCCGCACTCGGAACAGGTCTCCGGCTGCGTACAGGTCGCTTCCTGCCAGGTATGCGTATGTCCGCATGCCGTGAGCAGCAGAACAAGAATCAAGGAAAACACGACCGGTATCAGTCGTTTCATGGAACAACCTCCCCCTTCATCCAAGCTTTATCGAAAAGACGCACAAGTAGATGTACTCCATTGCTTTATTCCTTTCAAATCAAAAAAATCAGGTGTAGTGCAACAATCATACCATCCATCACAGTCAATCTCAACAGGATAAACTGTCGAAAAAATACCATGAAAATTAGCAAAATCCCCCAAAGGTTTTCCTAACTATAAAGAAGGGAAAGGAAAACCTTTGGGGGAATTATTTATACTTGCGATTGGCGTGCTAGCACGCCCCGCGATCCAGAAGGGAAAGATGTCTTTTCTTCTGTTTATGTTAATAACTGCTCACTTGCTATTCTGAAAGATGGTCTCTTACCCCATGTCACCTAATGCACCATATAGTTTCTGATTAATACGTCCAAGCACCTCGAGATAGTAGCTCTCTTCTTCTGGGGATAGATCGTTTGTGTCAATACTGTCTAACTTGTCCATGGTCTCTTGATATTGTCCCATGAAAGACATATACTTCATCATCAAAGCCGTATCCGATGGATTGTTAGAGTATTCGGTCATTATCTCAACGTATTCATCGAAGAATTCTTCATATGAGTCCATCGCCTTTTTGAATTCAGGCCTCATTCCTGTGTTGTTGGTCGGGTGTGAGCTGTCTTCTGGAGTTTCTGCTATATTTTGAGGTTCGTCAGTAGGTGTGGGAGTAGGTGTAGGTGTGGGAGTAGGTGTAGGTGTGGGAGTAGGCGTAGGTGTGGGAGTAGGAGAAGAACTGTCATTTCCTTGTTGCGTACTTTTTGATTCGGTAGAGCCAGATAATGTCGGCAAGTCAAACACTTGCTCTCCCAGATAATTAGACTTCTCCAAATATGCTTTAAGTGTGATCGGGGTGGTTAAGTCATCCAATTCATATGTGATAACATCCCTCACCGTTCCGCCTGGCTTTAGTTCTGTAGAATACAGATAATGATACGTCGCATCTTCCTGTGACCCAACTTTTAATTTGTTTATGAAGTTTGGATTGTTATCCTGGATAACCTCAAAATGACTTATCCACTCAGCTGAAACAGCTAACGGTTGGTCAGTAGTATTTGTAATATCATAGAAAAACCTTATTAGTGGTATGTCAGAATGTTTATTAAACTCACTACCAGGCATAGCAATTTCAACGTCCACAATTTCAATGCGGACATTTTTCCCAATGTAAATACCATTCTCGAAAGAGTAAAGAATATCCTCTTGTTCTCCAATTCTTGCCAAATTGTCTATAGATATCGTGTTGGTATTCGCTACTGCATTTTCAACAACTTCATAGTTAATAATCCAAGATCCGCTTACAGTCGTATGAGCAGAAAGAACACGTGCTGTCACAAGTTGTCCTTTAGAGAGTTTTAGATCTTTTTCATTTATGAAATTTAAGTGTTCACCAGCCCATGCATTATAGCCTAAGCCCGAATCAGGGTGATACTCAAAAACTGAAAACTGAACCGTTTTCCCTGTCATTTCAACCCCATGATTTAGGGCGTATTCAAACGATTCAGCATCAGCATAATCTAAATATACAACATCGGCAGGAGCCTCTAACTTCTCAGAGTTTTCTGCTTTACTTCCCCCGCATGCACACAGCACAAAAACCATCAATAGTGCTAATAACAAAGATAGTGTTCTTTTCATTTACTTTTTCCTTTCATTTATTCATAGTCTAATCCACATTCAAACTATCTTAAGTTTACCATTATGTGCCACCTACCGCAAGGAAGCAATCTGCAACAATATCTGCATGCTCAATTGGCAAAATCCCCCAAAGGTTTTCTCAACTATAAAGAAGGAATAGGAAAACCTTTGGGGGATAGCGCTATTTAGTTACCATTGTCTATCTTGATAGGGAGTATCAAGAACTCCCTCTTCATTCAACCGCTTGACCATCTTATCCAGCTTCGGCTTCCACATGTTCTTGAACCACTGTGTCTCGCCAAACCATCTGACCAGCGTGGGGCTGATGGCGTAGTAGAGGAAAATGAACAGGCGGCCAAACCATGTTTCAGCAAGCGTGTAGTCGCGGTAGCGGCGAAGCGTCCACACCTGTGGGCAGTCATAGGAGCCATAGACCGCGGTGGCCACATAGCACCCACTTTTCTTTCTTCTTCTGTGGGAGGATCTCCTTTTATATGCTTGGCCTTGAAAGCCTCTGCTGTAGTGCCAACTATTTTTTCTGCGCATCCTATGGTTCGCGTTATCGTATCCGCCCATACTCATATAGTTCTTCCTCCTCATACTTGTTATCATTATCAAGATAAAGCGCAATCCTAGAAACACTATAGTCTTTTATGTTACATGGAATAAGCAGGGAAGTGATAATACTGCCGCCTTTCAAGTTCTATGATATTCTTCCTTCGTATTGATGTCAACCCAATAGGAAGTACTTCACTCCTGCTTGGGTAATTACTGAGATAATCCTTTGCCTTCCTGTTGACCTTGAGCTACTGGATCTTCTTCATGGGGTTCCTCTTGAGGATATATTCTCCATCCAGCCAATTGAAGAAAACACGAAGATTGCGGATGTAATTGTTGATCGTGCAAACGCTGATAGGCTTGCGGAAGTCCCTGCGTCTGTCGGGGAAGTTCTTCTCCTTGCGCTTGTCGTTGCTGTAGAAGGAATACTTGCCGCGCGTCTGGAGATCGTTGATATACCGACGAACGACCGACTCTGTGATTTTGTCTACATCCGTGATATTCATTTGCTCCATGCACCAACGCTCAAAAAGGCGCAAGGTCTGTTCGTATGATGCCATCGTTCTTTCTCTGAGCTGACGGCTTCGGCAATAGACCATGAACTCATCCAACTGCCACTCAAATTCTGTGTTTGTCATAGAAAAACACTCCCAACTTATTGGATTTTTGTACCCAATAAATTGCGAGTGTTCGTAGCCTAAGAAGAAATAGTTTATAGCCTTTTCAGAGAAAAATCATTGTAATTTCTCAGCCTTCGTAGCCTTGTTGCCGTTTTTTCCCAAGCCCGCTATTCGTTGCGTCGCAAAGGTTTGCGTCACCGCGCGGCGTGCTTGCGCTGTAGGCACAAATGGTCTGCGATCATCGCAATAAACTCGCTGTTCGTGGGCTTGCCCTTGATGCCGCTGACCGTATAGCCGAAGAACTTTTGAAGCGTCTCCACGTCGCCGCGGTCCCAGGCCACCTCGATGGCGTGGCGGATGGCCCGCTCCACCCGGGAGGGCGTGGTGCCGAAGCGCTTGGCCACCTCCGGATAGAGTACTTTGGTGACGGCGTTGATCATATCCATATCATGGATGGTGAGCAGGATGGCCTCCCGCAGGTACTGGTAGCCCTTGATGTGGGCGGGCACGCCGATCTCGTGGATGATGTCGGTGACCACCGCCTCCAGATCCGCGTCCTGGCGCGGGGCGGCAAGCTGGCGACAGTCCACCCCGGCCCCGGCGGCAGGGACTTGTCCGCTCCCGCGGGCCAGCTGGCGGATGCGGGACAGCAGCGCCTGCACGTCGCAGGGCTTGGACAGGAAATAGTCCGCCCCCAGGGCGGAGCACTCGGAGACGATCTTGCTGTTGACGAAGCCGGAGAGCACGATCACCCGGCAGCCGGTCCCGGTCTCCGGCAGACGGCGAAGCAGCTCCAGCCCGTCCAGCTTCGGCAGCACCAGCTCCAGCAGCAGAACATCCGGCCGCAGCTGGGCGGTGCGGGCCAGGGCCTCCGCCCCGTCGGCGCAGGTGCCCACCAGCTCCATGTCCCCCTCGGCGGCGCAGAGCTCCCCCAGCTGCCGGCAGAACTCGGTATTCGGATCGGCTGCGAGAATGCGAATCTTGGTTTCCATAACGTTTATCCTCCCGTTGAACATGTTACGGGGAAATGTATACCCGAAAGAAGGTCAATCCACCGTTTGTCGAGTCAAATGTACCATGCCGGGTATTCTGCGACAACAGAAACGCGTCGAACAACCGAGAATATTTGTTGACATAATAACCTGTCTTTCGACAGCATGCAAGGCGGATCGCCAAATATTTGCAGGAAATTTGTGGAGGATTTGTCGAATGGTGTCGAACCGGAGGAAAAAATGCAGGGCACGCCGCAGGGTGCTCCCGCCCCCGCGGGACCGGTCGGCAGACCGATCCCACAAAGGCAGGCCGCCCGCAGCGCGCCCTTGTCCGGCTCAGCCGTAGAGCTGCTCGAAGCTGTCGTAGTGGTCGGGGCTGTAGTAGATCAGCCCGTCGTTGGAGAAGACGATGCGCTCCCCGCCCCGGGATTTGGCGCCCAGGGTGTTCACGTCGCACTCGGTCCACTTTCTCCCCTTGGCCTTGGGCAGCAGCCCCTCGTAATTGCCGAAGTAGTCGCCGCCGATGCACATGCCGGGCAGCACCTTTTCCAGGGAGCCGCCGCTCCAGCCCGCCTTCTCGGCGTCCTTCTTGGTGATGAAGTTCTTCGGCAGGTGGCCGTAGGTGTGGATGTAGAGGGCCAGGTCCTCCTTGGTGGTGTAGCTGCCGTTTTCGTCCAGCTCCGCCGCGGGCTGCGGCTCTTCGTCGGGCATGGCCTCCGGCGCATCCGCCTCGCCGGCGGGCAGCAGGGCCAGATCCCCGCCGTCCTCCTTTGCAGGCTCCGGCGCGGTCTGGACGCTCTGGACAACAGCCGGCTGCGCGCTCTGCTCCCCGGTCTCGCCGGGGAAGAAGAAATACACCAGCAGCAGGGCCAGGATCAGCACAGGCAGGATTTTTTTCAGTTTCAAGGCAATCGACTCCTTTTCCCGGATCTTATCGCTTGCATGTATCTTACCACGCCGGGAGATAATTGGCAATGCCGCGCTTTCTTTCCCCTCTCGCGGGGGATCATGAAAGCGGCGTGAAAAGGGCTTGCATTTCGTAACAGGATGGTGTATAGTGGTAACAACAAGTTACAGAAAGAGGGGTTTACTGTATGGCTGCTTCCGCAACCGCACTGTGGCTTGACAGTTTTTTCGCCGGCTATGATCATTTCTTCCTGAAGCTTCTGCACGGCGTTGCCGAAAAGCTCGGGGTCGTGCTGACGCCGCTGATGAAGGCGATCACGTTTCTGGGGGAGAAGGGCATCCTCTTCTTCCTGCTGGCGCTGATCTTCCTGCTGATGGCGGACAGACGGGACCAGGGCCTGTGCATCTTCGGCGCCGTCTGCTGCGGCGCGCTGATCACCAATATCATTCTCAAGGACGCCGTTGCCCGGCCCCGGCCTTTCATGAGCTCTGCGGAGTATGAGGCCTGGTGGGGCTTTATCGGCGCCCCGCTGGAGGACGACTTCTCCTTCCCGTCGGGACACGTGACGGCCTGCGCCGCGGGCATGACGGCCCTGTCCCTGATGAAGGGGAAAAAGTGGATCGTCCCCTCGGTGGTGGTCGTGCTGCTGATGGGCATTTCGAGAAACTACCTGATGGCCCACTATCCCTCCGATGTGCTCTTTGCGGCGATCATCGGCGTGTTCTCGGGCTTTGTGGCCTGGTTCATCACCCAGTTCATCTTCAACTTCCTGCGTCGCCGCCGCCGTGCGGTGCCGCTGTTTGCCACGATTCTGGACTTTGACGTCCGGGATTACCTGCCCTTTGCGCTGCCCGCCCTGCCCGGGAAGAAGAGCGCGGCGAAGGCCGCCCCCACCGGCCGACACAGCAGCCGCAGCGCCCGGAGAGCCCCTGCCGCCGACACGGCCGAGGCCCCCGAGGGAGAGGACGAGGACGTGAAGACTTACGAGGGCTCCGCCCGCCGCCGCGCGGCCAGAGCCGCCGATCCCGAGGCTCCCGTGCGCCGCGCCCCCGATCCCGAGAGTGAGAGCGCGGAGGAGACGCCCGTGCGCAGGAGCTCCGGCGGCCGCCACGCCATTGCGGCCCCGGCCAGAAAGAGCGCCGGCGCCCTGGGCTCCCTCGCCTCCTCCGGCAAGAGGGGCAAGCACGAGCTGGACCGGTCCAGGCGCATCTCCTCCTCCGGGACCAAGAAAGGCCGTCACGAGCTCTGATTTCCCGGACAACACCGTCAAAGCACCACGCTCCCCGGACGCCGTCTGTCCGGGGAGCGCTTGCCGTTTTGTCAACAAACGGTAAATTTCTCCCGGTTTCCGGGGCAGGATGTTGAAATTCCGGATAAATGTGGTATACTTTCTATTTACGGAACCAAACATAAGCGTATCCGCAAAACCATTCACTAACGGAGGCATTCAAGCGTTATGTCCAAGAAACAGTTCAAAGCGGAATCCAAGCGTCTGCTTGACCTGATGATCAATTCCATATACACCAACAAGGAGATCTTCCTGCGGGAGATCATCTCCAATGCGTCCGACGCCATCGACAAGCTCTGCTACCTGTCCCTGACGGATGAGAGCGTGGGGCTCACCCGCGCCGACTACCGCATCGACGTCATCCCCGACAAGGAGGCGCGCACCATCACCGTGCGCGACAACGGCATCGGCATGAGCCTGGAGGAGGCGGAGAAGAATCTGGGCGTCATCGCCCGCTCCGGCTCCGGCGCCTTCAAGGCGGAGATGGATCCCGGCCAGGCGGAGGATCTCTCCATCATCGGCCAGTTCGGCGTGGGCTTCTACTCGGCCTTCATGGTGTCCGACAAGGTCACCGTCCTCACCCGCAAGTTCGGGGAGGAAAAGGGCGTCATGTGGGAGAGCGCTGGCGCCGACGGCTACACCGTCAGTGAAATCGACCGCGAACAGGTCGGCACCGACGTCATCATGCACATCAAGCCCGACTCCGATGAGGAGATCTACGGCAGCTTCCTGGAGGTCTGGAAGCTCAAGGCCCTGATCAAGAAGTACTCCGACTACGTGCGCTGGCCCATCAAGATGGAGGTCGAGCGCCGCGAGAGCGTGGACACCGGCGAGAAGAACGACGACGGCAGCCCCAGGATGGAGTATAAGACGGTCAAGGAGGAAGAGACCGTCAACTCCATGGTCCCCATCTGGCAGCGCGCCAAGAGCGAGGTCACAGACGACGACTGCATCGCCTGGTACAAGGAAAAGCACCACGACATCAAGGACCCCTGCGCCCTGGTGCGCATCAACGCCGAGGGCGCGGTCAGCTACAAGGCCATGCTCTTTGTCCCCGGCGAGGCCACCGACAGCCAGTTCTACGGCGAGACCAAGGGCGGCATCACCCTCTACTCCAACGGCGTCATGATCATGGAGAAGTGCGACAAGCTGGTGCACGACTACTTTGAGTTTGTCAAGGGCGTGGTGGACTCCCCCGACCTGAGTCTGAACATCTCCCGCGAGATCCTGCAGCACGACCGCCAGCTGAAGATCATGGGCCAGAACATCGAGAAGCGCATCAAAGGGGAGCTGGAAAAGCTCCTGCGCGACGACCGGCCCAAGTACGAGGAGTTTTACAAAAACTACGGCGTGCACCTCAAGTGCGGCGTCTGCGACGAGTACGGCCGGTACAAGGATTTCCTGCGGGATCTGCTGATCTTCTACACCTCCGAGGACGCCCAGCGCACCCTCAAGGAGTATGCGGAAGCCATGCCCGAGAGCCAGAAGGTCATCTACTACGCCAGCTCCGACTCCGTCAAGCACGCCCTCTCCCTGCCCCAGTGTGAGGAGGTGCGCAAGCGCGGCTACGAGATTCTCTACCTCACCAGCCCCATCGACGAGATGGTGCTGGAGTGCCTGCACGATCAGGACGGCAAGACCTTCTGCAACGTGGTCACCGACGATCTGGGCTTTGAGACCGACGAGGAAAAGAAGGCCGCCGACGAGCGGGACATCGAGAACAAGGAATTGCTGGACTTCGTCAAGGAGTCCGTGGGCGACGACGTGGCCAAGGTCCGCTTCAGCCGGAAGCTTTCCACCCAGCCCTGCTGCCTGACCACCGAGGGCGGGCTCACCCTGGAGATGGAGAAGTACTTCCGCCGCGGCCCCAGCCCTGAGATGCGAAACATCCGCGCCACCCGCGTGCTGGAGCTCAACGCCGACCACAAGGCCGTGCAGGCCCTGAAGGCCGCCTTTGACGGCGGCGACAGGGACAAGGCCAAGACCCTCTCCCTGATCCTCACGCGCCTGGCGGAGATGCTCTCCGGCGCGGAGGTGGAGGACCCCGCCGCCTTTGCCACATTGGTCGCGGAACTGTTCTGAGAGGATTCCATTCGTAGAGGAGGGCGCCCGTGCCCTTTATGGGTATGCCCCTCCCGTGTCCCGGCCTGTATGCCCTGACGGCGGGAGGCCCAAGGGCCTCCCCTGCGGACACGATCTAACTTTGCAGGAGCACGCTATGAAACCAAGACTCGGCATCTATATTCATATCCCCTTCTGCGCCAGCAAGTGCAGCTACTGCGACTTCTATTCCCTTGCCGGCTGCGACCATCTGATGCCCGAGTATCAGGAGGCGCTGCTGGAGCACATCGAGGAATCCGCCCACTCCATCAAGAGCTACGAGGTGGACTCCATCTACTTCGGCGGCGGCACCCCCAGCTTCTACGGGGCCGACCGGCTGGTGCAGATCCTCGACCTGCTCAAGCTCAACGGCAACGTCCGCCTGGACAGCGAGATCACCGTGGAGTGCAACCCCGATTCCATCTCCCCCGCCGCGCTGAAGCTGCTGCGGGCCGAGGGGGTCAACCGCCTGTCCATCGGCGTGCAGGCCACGGACAACAACCTTTTGAAGCTCATCGGCCGGCGCCACAGCTTCCTGCAGGCCCAGCGTGCCTTCCGGGACGCGCGCAGGGCGGGCTTTGACAACATCAGTCTGGATCTCATGTACGGTCTGCCCAGCCAGACGAGAAGCGACTGGGCCGACACCCTGGCCAAAATCGTGGAGATGCACCCGGAGCACATCTCCGCCTACGCCCTCAAGCTGGAGCCGGGCACGAGAATGTACAGGGAGTACAACGGCTCCCCCATCCTGCCGGATGACGACGAGCAGGCGGACATGTATTCCTACGCCGCCGAGATGCTGGAGCGCTACGGCTACAGGCAGTACGAGATCTCCAACTTTGCCGCCCCGGGCTTTGAGTCCAGGCACAATCTCAAGTACTGGAACATGGACGACTATATCAGCTTCGGCCCCGGCGCCCATTCCTGCGTGGGCAAGATCCGCTACAGCTTCGTCAAGGACCTCAAGGAGTACATCTCCGGGGTGCACCGCAAGGTCAGCATCGTGGACGAGTACGAGGAGATCAGCCCTCTGGAGCGGGCAGTGGAGTATATCATGCTGGGCATGCGAACCTCCCGGGGCATCTCCAGGCGGGACTACATCCTGCGCACCCAGTGCGACTGGCGCCCCATCGAGCAGGTGCTGCGCGCCTTCCAGGCCAAGGGCTGGGTGCAGCAGACGGAGGACCGCTGGCACTTCACGGTGCCGGGCTTTCTGATTTCCAACACCCTCATCGGCATCATGCTGGAGACCCAGGCCAGCGGCCGCATTGAGGGCACGCCGTGGCTGGCCGACGCGGAGTACGCCGAGCTGAAGGTGGACCTGCCCAAGGGCGAGGAGGAGCTCTTTGCCGAGCTCTACGAGCAGAACAAAAAGAACTGAGGAACCCGATTTGACCGAGAACAAGGACAATGTAAATACCGCTTCCCCCGCCGAAATCCCGGCCGGGACCCCGGCAGAGACCCCGGCCGCAGCCGTGCCGAAGAAGGGCAAAAAGGCCCTGATCATCGGCGTTGTCGTGCTGAGCGTTCTGGTGCTGCTGGTCTGCGGCGCGGCCATCTGGGGCTACAGCCTCTCCGTCAGCCCGCGGAACCTCCCCAAGGTCTATGTCGACGGGATTTTCGTCGGCGGCCTGACGAAGGAGGAGACCGTCGCCGCGCTGGAAAACGAGAACTGGGGCCAGCTTGCGGACGAGAGTCTCGCGGTGCGCCTGCCCACGGGCGCGGCCTTCCAGGTGGATCTGCGGCAGGCCGGCGCCGTGCTGGGCCGGCAGGAGGCCGCCGAGGCCGCCTACGCCTACGGCCACAGCGGAGACGTGTTTGAAAACCTGTTCCGCTGGCTGATCAACCACGCCCTGTCCTATGACGCGGCGCGGCACAGCCGCCCCCTGGACGAGGCCTACATCCGCGCCCAGATGGACCCGGGCCTGCTGCGCATGGAGCAGAACCTGCAGCGGGCGGTCTACGTGGCCGACCCCGACAGCGGCAAGCTGGTGGTGCTCAAGGGCGCCGGCGGCATCGAACTGGACACCGCCGCCCTGTATGAGGCCGTGGCCGCCGCGCTGAAGGCCGGCGAGACGGAGCTGCGCTTTGACAAGCTGCTCAAGGAGCCGGAGATGCCGGACTTCGCCGCGATCCTGGAGACCCTGGCCGTGGAGCCGGAGGACGCATATTTCACCGAGGAATTTGAGATCGTGCCGGAGATCAACGGCTGCAGCTTTGACGTGGCCGAGGCCGAGCGGATCTGGCGGGAGACCGCCGTGGGCGAACAGGCCGTCATCCCCCTGGACATCCAGGTGCCGGAGACCACGGCCAAGAGCCTGGAGGCCATGCTGTACCGGGACGTGCTGGGCGTCATGACCACCTCCTACGCCTGGTCCACCCCCGAGCGCGTCAACAACATCCAGCTGGTGGCGGACAAGCTCAACGGCCACATCATGCTGCCGGGGGAGGTCTTCTCCTACAACGACTACGTGGGCCAGCGCACCCGCGAGGCGGGCTTCCAGGTGGCCCAGGCCTACAGCGACGGCCAGGTGGTCGAGGCCCTGGGCGGCGGCATCTGCCAGGTGTCCTCCACCCTGTACTGCGCCACGCTCTACGCGCGGCTGGACACTGTCTCCCGCACCAACCACTATTTCAAGGTCAGCTATATCGACTACGGTCTGGACGCCACGGTCAGCTGGGGCCAGCCGGACTTCAAGTTCCGCAACAGCCGGGACTATCCCATCATGATCCAGGCCTACACCAACCCGGACGAGTCCACCCTCACCATCGAGATCTGGGGCACGGACATGGACGGATACAGCGTCTCCCTGCGCCACACCTCCGGCGAGGTGTACGACGAGGAGTACACCGACGTGCTGATCGGCTACAGCATCAACACCTACGGCGATCTCTACGACGCAAACGGCAGCTACGTGGACACCTACTATATCAACTCCGGCGTCTACTACTTCCACGACGAGGACATCGAGTGGCCCGAGGGCTACGAGCCCGACGGCAAGGACGTCTTCATGGACGAGTACGACTACCTCAATCCCACGTGAGGAAACCTTCAAACAGTCAGCAACAAACTCAGTATACAGGACAGGAGAGAAGAAGCATGGAAAAACAGACCTTTTACATCACAACCCCCATCTACTACCCCTCGGACAAGCTGCACATCGGGCACACCTACTGCACCGTCGCCACCGATGTGTTTGCCCGCTACAAGCGGCTTCGCGGCTATGACGTGATGTTCCTGACCGGCACCGACGAGCACGGCCAGAAGATCGAGCAGAAGGCCAAAGAGGCCGGCAAGACCCCCCAGCAGTTTGTGGACGACATCGTCTGCGGCAAGGGCGGCATCCTCGACCTGTGGAAGCTGATGAACATCTCCAACGACCGCTTCATCCGCACCACCGACGATTACCACGTGGCCGCCATCCAGCGCATCTTCAAGAAGATGTACGACAACGGCGACATCTACAAGGGCGCCTACAAGGGCAAGTACTGCACCCCCTGCGAGAGCTTCTGGACCGAGAGCCAGCTCAAGGACGGCATGTGCCCCGACTGCGGCCGCCCCGTCCATGACGCCGAGGAGGAGGCCTACTTTTTCCGTCTCTCCAAGTATGCCAAGCCCGTCCAGGATCTGCTGGAGTCCGGCACCTTCCTGGAGCCCGCCTCCCGCGTCAACGAGATGATCAACAACTTCATCAAGCCCGGTCTGGAGGACCTCTGCGTCTCCCGCACCAGCTTCTCCTGGGGCGTGCCCGTGGACTTCGATCCGGGCCATGTGGTCTACGTCTGGGTCGACGCGCTCTTCAACTACGCCACCGCTCTCGGCTTCATGAACGACCGCTACGACGACTTCGGCAAGTACTGGCCGCCCGTGAATGTCGTCGGCAAGGAGATCGTCCGCTTCCACTCCATCATCTGGCCCGCCATGCTCATGAGCGTGGGCGAACCCGTGCCCAAGAAGGTCTACGGCCACGGCTGGCTCGTCTTCGGCGGTGAGAAGATGTCCAAGTCCAAGGGCAATGTGGTCGACCCCTATATTCTGGCCGACAAATTCGGCGTGGACGCGCTGCGCTTCTTCCTGCTGCGCACCTTCCCCTTCGGCTCCGACGGCAACTTCACCAACGAGCTGCTGATCAACACCATCAACACGGACCTGGCCAACGACCTGGGCAACCTGGTCTCCCGCACGACCGCCATGGTGGAGAAATACTTCGGCGGCAAGCTGCCCAAAGAGCGCGAGAGCGGCGACTTCGACGACGAGCTCATCTCCCTGCTCCGCGAGACCGCCGCAAAGTACGCCGAGCAGATGGACGCCTTCCAGCCCCATCTGGCCCTTGAGGACGTGTTCAAGCTGATCCAGCGCGCCAACAAGTATATCGACGAGACCATGCCCTGGGCCCTCGCCAAGGACGAGAGCAAAAAGGCGAGACTCGCTTCCGTGCTCTACAACCTGCTGGAGGCCCTGCGCGTCTCCCTCATCATGCTGACCCCCTTCATCCCCGAAAGCTGCAGCAAAGCCTTTGCCCAGATCGGCGCGGATGAAGCTGCGCAGAGCTGGGACAGCGCCGCCGAATACGGCGTGCTGCCCGCCGAGGTCGAGGTCCACAAGGGCGAGACCCTCTTCCCGCGCATCGACGCCCAGAAGATGCTCGAGGAGCTGGAGGCCACCCAGAAGAAGGCCCAGGAGCCCCAGGTGAAGGTGAATCCCGTCCTGCCCGAGGTCTCCATCGACGAGTTTGCCAAGTGCGACATGCGCGTCTGCAAGGTCCTCTCCTGCGAGGCCGTGAAGAAGAGCGAGAAGCTGCTGAAGTTCCAGCTGGACGACGGCAGCGGCACACCCCGTCAGATCCTCTCCGGCATCCACAAGTTCTACGAGCCCGAGGATCTCGTGGGCAAGACCGTGGTCGCCATCCTGAATCTGCCCCCGCGCAAGATGATGGGCCAGGAGTCCAACGGCATGCTGCTCTCCGCCCTGCGCGAGGTGGACGGCAAGGAGGAACTGCACCTCATCATGCTGGACGACTCCGTCCCCGCCGGCGCACAGCTCTGCTGACGTCAAACGAACCCCATTTGGTCAACTGCCGTCTCGAAAGAGGCGGCAGTCTGACCGATGGGGTTCGTTTTCCTTTTCCGCCCGGAGGGCTTTGCGGCGGTTTCTCATCCATGAAAAAAGGGAACTTCCAAAGAAGTTCCCTTTTTTGCTGTAGGATCAGTACACGTCCTCCACGACCCGGGTGGGCGGGGACTCCAGGATCTCGGGGTGCTGGAAGAGGTAGCGCCAGGCCTGGAAGGCCTGCGCCCAGTAGTGGCCGTCCACGGTGCGCTCGTCCAAGGTGAACTTCATATCC
>JBGUNL010000253.1:0-3753 GCA_045117295.1 Candidatus Limivicinus sp. | reverse complement strand
AAGCGTGCATCAAAAGATGCGCGCTTTTTCTTTTTATTCTCCGCAGTAGACCTCGCGGATCACGCGGGCCAGCTCCCGGGACGCCGTGGAGTGGTACTCCCGGGTGGGCAGGGCCACGCCCAGCTCCAGGAACACGCCCTCCTCCCCGATACGAAACAGCTCCAGCGGCTCGTCCGGATCCACACAGGAGGCGTAGGTGAAGGCCAGCCCCACCCCTGCCTTGGCCAGGGACACCGCCATGGCGGCGGTGATGGTGTCCTGGGAAGCAGAGACCTTGAGTTTGTATTTCTGGAACAGGTCCCGGCTGATGCTGCCCATCATGGTGTCGTGGTCGCTGAGGACGAAGTTGTAGGCCGCCGCGTCCTCCAGAGAGACCCACTGCCCCGGCGCCTCCGCCATGGGGTGGGCCCTGGCCTTCAGCGGGTGATCCCGGGAGGCCACCAGATACAGCTCCTCCTTTTTGAGGAAGTGGGCCTCGCTCTTGAGCTTGGCGGCCGGCAGGGCCACTACCGCCACGTCCAGCTTGCCCTCCAGCAGCAGCTCTTCGAGTCTGCGGCTGTTGGCCTCCACCACCCGGACTTTGACCTCCGGATACCGGGCCGAGAAGCGCAGCAGCACCTGCGGCAGGATCTGCTGGCCCCGGAAGGAGCTGATGCCGAAGGCCACCCGGCCGCCCTTCATGCCCTCGCTGTCCCAGAGCTCGCCCCGGGCCATGCGGTAGTCCGCCAGGATCTTTTTCAGGTGGCCGATGAAGACCTCCCCGTTGGGGGTGGGCCGGATGCCTTTGGAGGTGCGCAGGAAGAGCTTGACGCCCAGCTCGCTCTCCGTCTGCTGCAGGAACTGGCTGAGACTGGACTGGGCCATGTACAGCCGCTCCGCGGCCCGGGAGACGCTTCCCTCCTCCGCCAGCGCGATCAGATATTCGAAGTCCCGCAGATCCATGATCATCGGCTCCTTTCCCGGTTTTCCCATAAAGCTATCGGCTGCGCCGATGGCTTTTATTATGGATTTTCCCTTGCCGCTTTTTTTACATGTATTATAAAATGTAAATACGCAAAAGGCAAGCACACAAAACGAGAGTAGAGAGGAGAATGATATGGCAAAGGTATCCATGCAGGGCGTCATCGACATGCACGTCCATTCCAACCCCGACATCCGCCACAGAGCCTACGACGACTTTGAGCTGATGGAGGCAGGCATCCGCGTAGGCGCGCGGGCCATCGTCATCAAGACCCACCAGGGCACCACCGTGGACAGAGCCTATCTCTGCAACCGCCACAACGAGCTGACCCACCACGGGGACAACAACTTCACCATGTTCGGCAGCGTGACTCTCAACCGGCAGATGGGCGGCATCAACCCCGCCGCCGTGGAGAGCGGTCTGAAGCTGGGCGGCAAGGTGGTATGGCTGCCCACCGCCTCGGCCTGCAACCACCTCAAAAAGATGGGCAAGGATCCCTCCGCGGGCGTGGCCTGCGTCCGGGACGGCAAGATCGTCCCCGAGCTCAAGGACGTCTTCCAGCTCATCAAGGACTTTGACGTGGTGCTGGGCACCGGCCACGTCTCCCCCGAGGAGTGCTTCATCGTGGTGGAGGCCGCCCGGGCCGCCGGCGTCAAGAAGATCGTGGTCACCCATCCCGAGTGGTGGATCGTGGACATGAGCCTGGAGGATCAGCTGAAGATCGTCAAGGACTACGACGTGTACCTGGAGCGCTGCTTTGCCCAGAACATGGGCGGCGGCAAGTACAAGAGCAACCTGCCCGACAACCTGGAGGTCATTCGGACCGTGGGCTACAAGAACGTCATGATCAGCACCGACGGCGGCCAGGTGGAGAATCCCAACTGGGAGATTGCCTACGAGCAGTACATGCAGTACATGGCCGACCACGGCGTGCCGGAGGACGAGCTCTATTACATGACCCACACCATTCAGCGCGGTCTTCTGAACATTGAAGACTGAAACTATCCGTAAAGGAGAAAAAACATGAACGGTATCCTGATCATCGCGGCCATCGTCGTGGCCGTCTATCTTGGCTACAAGACCAAGATCAACACCGGTTTCTTCTGCATCGCCTTTGCCTACCTCATCGGCTGTTTCGTGCTGGGCCTCAAGACCAAAGAGCTGATCGCCATGTGGCCCACCAGCACCATGTTCGTCATTCTCTCGGTCTCCCTGTTCTATAACTTTGCGGCCATCAACGGCACCCTGGAAAAGCTCTCCGGCAACCTGCTGTACTCCTGCCGCAAGTTCCCCGGCATGCTGCCCTACGCCCTGTTCTTCGTGGCCGTCGTCCTTTCCGTGATGGGCGCCGCCTACTTCACCGTCCTGGCCTTCCTCGCCCCCATCACCATGGCCATCTGCACCGAGTCCAAGATGGACAAGCTCACCGGCGCCGTCGCCATCAACTGCGGCGCGCTGGCCGGCGGCGACTTCCCCACCGCGGCCCTGGGCGTTATCTTCCGCGGCCTGATGGACACCGCCTATGAGGGCGCCCCCGAGCAGGCCCTGGCCGACACCTTCGGCCCCGAGATGAAGGTCTTCGGTCTGGCCATCGTCTTCTCCCTGATCCTCATCACCGTCTTCCGCTTCGGCGTGAAGGCCAACCGCGACATCGGCAAGGGCGTCACCTTCACCAAGCCCGAGCCCTACGACGCCAAGCAGAAGACCACCCTGAACCTGATGCTCATCATGATGGCCGTGGTTCTGGTCTTCCCCCTGCTCAAGCTCCTGCTGCCCAGTGTCAAGTTCATCTCCACCGTCGCCGGCAAGATCGACGTGGGTCTGGTTGCCTTCGTCTTCACGGTCATCGGCCTGCTGCTGAAGCTGGCCCCCCAGAAGGAGATCATCGCCAAGGTTCCCTGGAACACCATCCTGATGATCGCCGGCGCCGGCATGCTGATCGGCGTGGCCGTCAAGGCCGGCACCATCGAGGCCGTCTCCAACTGGATCGGCTCCAACGTGCCCACCTTCCTGGTGCCCATCGCTCTGAGCCTGGTCGGCGCCTTCATGAGCTTCTTCAGCTCCACCACCGGCGTCGTCTGCCCGGCTCTGTTCCCGCTCATTCCCGGCATCGCCGCCGCCACCGGCCTCAACCCCATCACCCTCTTCGGCTGCACCATCCTGGGCGCCCAGAGCAGCGCCATCAGCCCCTTCTCCTCCGGCGGCAGCCTGATCCTCGGCTCCTACGGCAACGACGAGGAGCGCAACAAGCTCTTCAACCGCCTGCTGTTCGTGGCCGTCCCCATCAGTGTCGGCTGCGCGGCCCTGTACAACCTGCTGGTTGCCATGATCCTCTGACAGCGAAACAACCCATAAACGCCTCCGGGGCTCACCCAACGGTGAGCCCCGGTTAAATAGTGATAAAGCAAAAATAGTATGTCATTCCGAGCCAGTGCTCACACTGGCGTGGGAATCCGTTCTCCGGTAATAGTCAAAACACCTGAGGCTTTGGAGAATACGGATTGCCACACCAGTGACGTCGGTCACTGGTTCGCAATGACGTGAAACAGGCTTTGTCTGCGACCTTCCCCGGGTTCACCTTTCGGTGAACCCGGGGAAGCTTGTCAAAAAAGTCCTTGACGGACTTTTTTGACAAGCTGACAGCCGTGAAGACTTTGGTCTTCACGGCTGTGTTTTTTTACCGCTTGTTGAGCACCTTGGAGACAATCCGCACGAAGCCCTCCGCGTAGCGGGGGAGCTTCTCCCCCTTGCGGCTGCAGGCGTAGAAATGCCGGTGGTTCTCAAAATCCCGC
>JBGUNL010000252.1:0-2652 GCA_045117295.1 Candidatus Limivicinus sp. | reverse complement strand
CTCATCCCGTCGACGACCATGAGGGCAGAGAGCATGAGCAGCAGCACGGCCGCCGCGGCAAACACCTTCAGCAGCAGCGCGCCCTGCCGCCGGTGCCCCGTTCGGTACAGCAGCAGCGCCGCCAGGAACAACAGGACAAGAAACGCGGCCAGCCCCAGCAGCAGACCTTCCCGGGTACGGCCCGCGATCTCCGGTTCTCCCGCGGCGGCGCGCGTTTTCTCCGCGGAAAGCACCGGCTGCACTTCGGCTTTCTGCGCGGCTTCCGGCGCTTCCGCCGCCGCGGCTGCGGCGGGGACCAGCGCAGCCGGCGGGCTTGCCGTGTTGCTCTGATATGCTTCGTTTACCGTCTCCAAAGTCAAAAACAGCCGCGCATCCTCCGGCAGATCCCATTCCCGCCGGGAGATCTCCAGCGTTCCCTCGGAGCTCTCCGGCCGCTGCAGACGGATGTATTGAATCGTTTTTTCCTCCGCATCGCGGACAAGCAGCGACAGCATCTGACGGTCACCGTCCCCGGCGCCGCAGTAGCGGACGGTGAGCACGCCGTCCGTTTCCGTGGTCTCCTCCACCCGGAAGTCCCCCTCCGCTGCGGGCACCACCAGCTTCCAGACGCGCTTCCCCTCCGTTTCCGCAGGGGGCAGCGCCGGACCCGGTTCTCCCGTATCCTCCGCGGCGATCAGCGCCACCGCGTTCCGGGGCAGAAGATTGATGCAGGGCCTCGCCGCCCAGAGGGTATAAGGCAGATGATCGTGGACCATGTTGTCCTGCAGGACGATGCCATGGTAGTCCTCGTGATAGCGGTGCGGACTTCTCAGCCACCAGTAGCTGTCCAGACTGCTGTCCTTCACGGTGTATTTGGGGGAGTCTGCCTGGCTGCCGAAATACTGGTCCAGCTCGACGGCCGACAGGAAAAAGACCTGCTCCTCCTTCAGGGAGACCGCCCGCCAGCTGAGCTCATAGAGGAAGGCCTCCTCCTCGTCCTTGCTGGTTGCGGGGATCAGCGCGCTCTCCTCCGGCGTAAAGGCGGCGGCTGCGAAGTCCGTGCACCATTGCTGCGCGGCGCTGCCCTCCCAGAGGGTGGAGCTCTCGTCGTGCATGACCTGTCCTCTGTCCAGGAGGTCGTCGGAAAGCAGGAACAGGCCCTCCGTCCCCATGTTGGTCTGCTCTGCGTCCAGGACGCGCCAAAGCACCGGCGTGTCCTCATAGACGCCGAACGCCACCAGATCGTCCGCGGCGGGCCGCGCCGGCTCTTCCGCGTGAGCGGCCGCGCGCGGCAGCAGCGCCGCGGCCAGCATAATCAGCAGCGAAGCCCGACCGAGCTTTTTCTGCAGTCTTCGATTGCGCAAGTTTCTCATCTCTCTTATCAGCCGTCTGCGCCGCTTTTCTTCTCTCCCCATAAGGGAGAGAAGAGGCGGCGTTTGCTAAAGTATAACACAGCTTTGAAAAAAGGGAAATCCCGGTTCACAGGAAGAAAAGAACGCGGTTGCGCGGGGGAGGGGGCCATGCTATACTGTCTGCAGAAGGATTTTCCATTCTGCTGCAGGACGGGAGGAACACCCATGAAGGGCGGCTGCGCGGCGGTCACCGTCTCCGAGCGGATGGCGCACCCCAACGAAGGCAGCTGCGCCTGCCGAATGGCCGAGAGCATCCTGAACTCTCGCCAGGGCCACCACGTTGCCCTGGACCTCTGAGAAAGCACAAAAAAGGACTCTGCGTTTTCCGAACGCAGAGTCCTTTTATACGCGGCGGCATGGGTTTTGCGTTCCGGCCCGGGATATGCTATACTCAAAAGGCAAAAACAATTGCAGAGGTGAGCCCCATGAAAAAACTGTTTTCCAAGCCCTGGACCGTCACCGTTCTGGTGATCGCGCTGGGGGCAGTGCTTGTGGCCGTAGGCGTCATGCGCGGGGAGAGCGGGGACGTTCTCACCAGGGCGGTGAACATCTGTCTGGAGTGTGTTGGGATTGGCTGAACGAAACGAAAAAGTCAAAAAGCAAAACCGCTTCCGCCTGATTTTCCTGGCCTGCTATACGGCGGTGACCAACGGCTATCTCAAGGGCTTTGCCGAGGGGCGGATCTACACCGGTCCTACCAAGCGCGTCTGCGTGCCCGGGCTCAACTGCTACTCCTGTCCCGGGGCGCTGGGGGCCTGCCCCATCGGCTCCCTGCAGGCCGCCCTGGGCAGCCGGCATTCCCGCTTTGCCTTCTATGTGACGGGTCTGCTGATGCTCTTCGGCGCCTTTCTCGGCAGGGTAGTCTGCGGTTTCCTCTGCCCCTTCGGACTGGCGCAGGAACTGCTGCACAAGATCCCGTTTCCGAAGAAGCTGCGCGCCCTGCCGGGGGAGAAGGGCCTGCGGCTGATGAAATACGGTATCCTCGCCGTGTTTGTGATCCTCCTGCCCGGCGTGGTGCGGGACTTTACCGGCGCGGGCGCTCCCTGGTTCTGCAAGTATATCTGCCCCTCCGGCACCCTGTTCGGCGGCATCCCCAACGTGGCAGGAAATCCCTATCTGCGCGCCGCCGCAGGCGGGCTCTTCCGCTGGAAGCTGGGCGTTTTGCTCTTCCTCGTCCTGCTCTCCGCCGCGGTCTTCCGGCCCTTCTGCCGCTACTTCTGCCCCCTGGGGGCGATCTACGGTCTGTTCAACAAAATCTCCC
>JBGUNL010000251.1:0-6926 GCA_045117295.1 Candidatus Limivicinus sp. | reverse complement strand
CAAATCCTGACCCACAAGGAAGCCGCCGCCCTCCCCTCCCTGCTGGAGAGCGGAGGACTTCCCGCGCTCATTTCCGGGCTCTCCCCGGTGCACCGGGCAAATCTGGCCGCGGCGCTGCAGAACAGGCTGGGCCTGCCCCTGTTTGTCGTCTGCCCGGACGACACCGCCGCGGAAAGTATGGCCCGGGATCTGGCCGCCATGCTGGGCAAAGAGACCCGGACCCTGCTGATGCGGGATTTCGTCTTCTACCCCGCGGAGGCCGTCTCCCGCCAGGCCGAGCAGCGGCGCATCGCCGCCCTCTATCAGCTGGCGAAGGGGGAGAGCGAGATCACCGTGGCCTCCGTCTCCGCCCTGATGCAGCGCACCCTGCCGAAGGAGACCCTGCTGCGGGCCGCCTACACCGTGTCCGACGCGGCCCCCTGTCCCCCCGAGGACGTGGAGGACGCCCTGCTGCGCTGCGGCTATGCCCGCTGCGAGCAGGTGGAGGGCCCCGGCCAGTTTGCCCGCCGCGGCGGCATCCTGGACTTCTTCTCCCCCGGGGAAAATGAGCCCGTGCGCATCGAGTTCTGGGGGGACGAGGTGGACTCCATGGCCCGCTTCGACGTCCAGACCCAGCGCCGCACGGAGCAGCTGCATACCTGCACCATCCTCCCGGCGGTGGAGGCCCTGGCCGCCCTCTCCGCAGGGGGCCCGGCCGCCCTGGCCCGGGAGATCGTGCGCTTTGCGGAAACCTATCAGAAGCGTCGGAAAACAGAGCTGGCCGCCACCCTGGCCGCCAATCTCCGCGCCGACGCGGAAAAGCTCTCGAACGGGGTGACCCTGCCGGATCTGGACCGCTATTTGCCCATCCTCTACCCCGAGGCCAGCGCCCTGGACTATATCCCGGAGGGGGCCTTCGTCTTCCTCGACCAGCCCGGCCGCTGCGCCGAGCGGGCGCGGGACTATGAAAAGCAGACCGGCGAGGACGTAAATGAGCTGCAGAAGCGCGGCATGATCGCCATGAGCGCCGACGGCTACCGCGTCGCCGCCGAAAAGCTGTTCAAGACCCTGGCCGACTACCCCCTCTACATGGCGGACGCCTTCACCGTGGGCCGCAACCCCGTGGCCTCGCGGACCCTCACCAGCATCGCGGCCAAGCAGCTGCCCTCCTACGCGGGTTCGGCCCAGACCGCCGCGGAGGACGTGGCGGCCTATCTCCGGCAAAACTACCGGGTGGTGGTGCTGGCGGCGGACGAGCGCCGGGCCGGGGTGCTGCAGGCGTTTTTCAAGGATCGGGGCATCCCCGCCCTCGTCTATAAGGAGCTCAAAAAGCTGCCCGCCGAGGGCGCCTGCGCCATCGCCGTCGGGGCGGTGTCCGCGGGCTACGAGTACCCGGGGCTGAAGCTCGCGGTGCTGACGGACAGTCAGCTGCTGCGGGCCCGGGGCAAGCGGGCCGCCGCCGGAAAAAAGCTGCCTCCCAACCGCGCGCGGATCGAGTCCTTCGCGGATCTCACCGTGGGGGATTTCGTAGTCCACGAAAACCACGGCATTGGCAGGTTTGCCGGGATCGTGCGCATGCAGGTGGACGGCTTCGACAAGGACTACATCAAAATCAACTACGCCGGGACGGACACCCTCTACGTCCCCGCCACCCAGCTGGACATGGTGACCAAGTACACCGGCGCGGGTGAGGAGAAGCCCGTGCGCCTGTCCAAAATGGGCGGGGCCGAGTGGGCCAAGACCCGCAGCCGCGCCAAGGCCAGCGCCCGGGACATGGCCGACCGGCTCATCAAGATCTACGCCCAGCGCCAGCGGCTGCCGGGCTACGCCTTCGCCCCTGACAGCGAGTGGCAGCGGGAGTTTGAGGAGAACTTCGGCTACACCGAGACCGACGACCAGCTCAAGTGCATCGCGGAGATCAAGGCGGATATGGAGTCCTCCGTCCCCATGGATCGCCTGCTCTGCGGCGACGTGGGCTTCGGCAAGACGGAGGTGGCCCTGCGGGCGTGCATGAAGTGCGTGCTGGACGGCAAGCAGGCTGCCATCCTGGTGCCCACCACGGTGCTGGCCCAGCAGCACTACCAGACCGCGCTGCAGCGCTTCTTCGGCTTCCCGGTGAACATCGGGGTGCTGTCCCGCTTCCGCACGGGGGGCCAGTCCAATCAGCTGCTGGCGGACCTTGCCAGCGGCAAGTGCGACCTGGTGATCGGCACCCACCGGCTATTGAGCAAGGACGTGAAGTTTAAAAACCTGGGGCTGCTGGTGGTGGACGAGGAGCAGCGCTTCGGCGTCACCCACAAGGAGCACATCAAGGAGCTCTCCCGGGGCGTGGACGTGCTGACGCTCTCGGCCACCCCCATCCCCCGGACGCTGAACATGGCCATGTCCGGCATCCGCGACATGTCCACCATCGACGAGCCGCCGGAGGATCGCCTGCCGGTGCAGACCTTCGTGCTGGAGCACGACTGGGGCGTCGTTTCAGACGCCATCCGCCGGGAGATCCAGAGGGGCGGCCAGGTCTACTACCTGCACAACCGCATCGACGACATCGACCGCACCGCCGTGCGCATCCGCAATCTCCTGGAGGACGTGAGCGTGGCGGTGGCCCACGGCCAGATGGACAAGAACATGCTCGCCTCGGTGATGGACTCCGTGGTCTCCGGCGAGACCCAGGTGCTGGTCTGCACCACCATCATCGAGACCGGCATCGACATCCCCAATGTCAACACCCTCATCATCGAGGACGCGGACCGTTTAGGGCTCGCCCAGCTCCACCAGATCCGCGGCCGCGTGGGCCGCTCCACAAGACGCGCCAGCGCCTACCTCACCTTCCGGCGGGACAAGGTGCTCACCGAGGACGCGGAGAAGCGCCTCAACGCCATCCGGGACTTCGCCGCCTTCGGCTCCGGCATCAAGATCGCCATGCGGGATCTGGAGATCCGCGGCGCGGGCAATCTGCTGGGGGCGGAGCAGTCCGGCCACATGATCGACGTGGGCTACGACATGTACATGAAGCTCCTCAGCGAGGCGGTGCTGGAGGCCCGGGGCATCGAGGTGCCCAAAAAGGCCGACTGCTCGGCGGATCTGGCGGTGGCCGCCAACATCCCGGAGCGCTACATCCCCTCCTCGGAGCAGCGCATGGACATCTACCGCCGCATCGCCGCCATCCGCACCGAGGAGGAGGCGGACGACCTCACCGACGAGCTCATCGACCGCTTCGGAGACCCGCCTCCGGGGGTCAACGCCCTGATCCACGTGGCCCTGCTGCGGGGCGAGGCGGGCCGGGCCGGCGTCACCGACATCGCCCAGAAGGGCGGCTGCCTGCGCTTCACGGTCGCGGACTTCAACATGGAGAAGGTCTCCGCCCTCTATGCCCGGCCCGAGTACGGCAAACGCCTGCGGGTGGAGGCGGGCAGCAAGCCCTGCCTTTCCGTGAAAATCCTCAACAAAAACCGGGTCATCGACGAGGCCAGAAAATTTGTGGCCGACTGGGGAGACAAACAAAACGGTTGATTTCGCCGTCAAAGAATGGTATAACGGTAGCCATGATAGCAAAGGAGTACTTCCCATGAAAAAGTTTCTGTTCGTTTTGTTGATTGTTCTGGTGGGCTTCGGCGCCCTGGTGACGGTCAACGGCGCGCGCTCCGCGGAGGCGCCCGTGACCCTGCCCGCCGAGGAGATCCAGGGGACCGCCGCCCCCGCCGAGGCCGAGACGCCCGCAGCGGAGGAGCCCGCTCCGAGCGGGACCCCCGCCGAGCCAGAGCCCATCCGCGAGCTGGACTACGCCGCCATCCGCGCCCTCAGAGGCGAGGACGAGAAGGTCATGACCCTGGGGGACGAGAGCGTCAGCTGGAAGCAGTTCTGTGATCTGCTGCAGTCCACCGGCATGGATATCCAGAACTACTTCAGCCAGATGGCCGCCTACTACGGCGTGGCCGCCGACTGGGAGGGCTCCGTGGGCGACGGCAGCGGCCAGACCTATGCCCAGTACGCGGTGAGCGAGGCGAAGAACTATCTGGAGAGCATCCTGACCGTCCGCGGCTTTGCCGCCTCCCACGGCATCCGGCTGGGGGACGAGGCCCTGGCCGCCCTGGAGCCCCAGGCCATGGCCGACGCCGTTCTGGGCGAAGGCGCGAGCCTGGACGAGTTCTACGCCAAGCTGGACAGCGAGGCCCACATGTCCTTTGAGACCTACCGCGCCATGCGGGAGGCGAGCCTGCTCTACTCCGCCGTCTATGAGGAGCTCTACGGCACCGCCGGGGAGAAGCTCAGCGAGGAAGACGCCGTGGCCTGGCTGCAGGAGCAGGGGTATCTGGCCGCGGGCCACATCCTGCTGATGACCATCGACCCCAACACCGGCAGCGCGCTGGAGGAGAGCGAGATCAGCGCCAAGCGGGAAAAGGCCGGCGAGATCGCCGCCGAGCTCCAGGCCATCCAGGACCAGGAGGAGCTGCTCAAGCGCTTTTTAGAGCTCAAGGAGGAGCACTGCGAGGATACCGGCAAGACCGTCTACCCCGACGGTTACACCTTCCAGCCCGGCACCATGGTGCAGGAGTTTGAAAGCGCGGTGCAGAGTCTGGAGGAATACGCCGTGTCCGACCCGGTGGAGACCGCCTACGGCTACCACGTGATCATGCGCCTGCCGCTCAAGGGCGACGCTTCGCTGCTGACCCTCCAGGGGACCAGCACCACCGCTCGGCAGGAGCTGGCCCAGAAGCGAATCACGGAGGATCTGGACGCCTTCCAGGAGGCCCACCCCGTGGAGTTTGCCGAGGGCGTGGAGAACTTCGACCTGGTGCCATACCTCAAGTAAACAGAGAACGACCCCCGTGCAAAAGCACGGGGGTCACTTGTAGAGGCGGCCCTTGCGGCCGTCCGCACTCACATAGGCCCCCTTTCGGAAAGGGGGCTCCGCCGCAGGCGGTGGGGGATCGACAGTATAGCTGCCCTTCGATCCCTCCGCCTCGCGCTGCTCGGCACCTCCCTTTATCCAAAGGGAGGCGCGATGAAAAGAACCCGGGGTCGCTGAAAGACGGCCCCGGATTCTGCCAGTTTCTGGAAATCATTCCTTACTCTTTCTTGCTCTTGAGCTCCTCCAGAATGGCGGTGAGCAGTTCCTCGGCGGTGGGCTTGGCGGGCTCCTCGGCGGCGGCCTCTTCCTCTTCCTTCTTCTTCATGGACTCGGCCAGCTCCTTGGCCTTGTTCATGGCCTTGATGACCGAGAATAGAACCAGGGCGATGACCAGGAAGTTGAGGATGGCGCCGATGAAGGTGCCCAGGCCCAGCACGATGGCCTCGGTGCCGGCGGCCTCGTCCGCGGCCCGCAGGGTGATGTTCAGGGCGTCCGGATTGGGGGAATTGAACAGCACGGCCAGCAGCGGGGTGACCACGTTGGAGACCAGGGAGGTGGTGATGGCGCCGAAAGCGCCGCCCACGATCACGCCGACGGCCATGTCCATGACATTGCCGCGCATGACGAAGGCCTTGAACTCTTCAAAGAACTTTTTCATTGCAATGACTCCTTTCTATGTTGGCTCCCCTTGGAAAGAGGAGCTGTCAGCCGTACGGCTGACTGAGGGGTTACCCCCATTTGTACGATCTTACTTCTTGGGTACCAGGACCTTGGTGCCGCCCATGTAGGGCCACAGGACCTCGGGAATGGTGACGGTGCCGTCGGCCTGCAGGTGGTTTTCCAGGAAGGCGATGAGCATGCGGGGCGGAGCCACCACGGTGTTGTTCAGGGTGTGGGGCAGATACATCCTGCCGTCGGCGCCCTTGACGCGCATCTTCAGGCGGCGGGCCTGGGCGTCGCCCAGGTTGGAGCAGGAGCAGACCTCGAAGTACTTCTGCTGGCGGGGGCTCCACGCCTCGATGTCGCAGGACTTGACCTTCAGATCGGCCAGGTCGCCGGAGCAGCACTCCAGCTGGCGCACGGGGATGTCCATGGAGCGGAACAGCTCCACGGAGAACTGCCACATCTTCTCGTACCAGGCGGGGGAATCCTCGGGCTTGCAGACCACAATCATCTCCTGCTTTTCAAACTGGTGGATGCGGTAGACGCCGCGCTCCTCGATGCCGTGGGAGCCCTTCTCCTTGCGGAAGCAGGGGGAGTAGCTGGTGAGGGTCTGGGGCAGGGTCTCCTCGGGGATGATCTGGTCGATGAACTTGCCGATCATGGAGTGCTCGCTGGTGCCGATGAGGTAGAGATCCTCGCCCTCGATCTTGTACATCATGGCGTCCATGTCGGTCTGGCTCATGACGCCCTCCACCACGTTGCCGTGGATCATGAAGGGCGGGATGAAGTAGGTAAAGCCTTTGTTGATCATGAAGTCCCGGGCGTAGGCCAGCACCGCAGAGTGCAGGCGGGCGATGTCGCCCTTGAGGTAGTAGAAGCCGCTGCCGGAGACGCGGCCGGCGGCGTCCATCTCCACGCCGTCAAAGCTCTCCATGATCTCGGTGTGGTAGGGGACCTCGTAGTCGGGGACCTTGGGCTCGCCGAAGCGCTGGACCTCCACGTTGGCGGAGTCGTCCGGGCCGATGGGCACGGAGGGGTCGATGATGTTGGGGATGTTCAGCATCAGCTGGCGGATGCGGGCGGCATACTGCTCTTCCAGCTTTTCCAGCTCCATGAGGCGCTCGTCGTCGGCCTTGACGGCGGCCATGTTGGCGTCGATCTGGGCCTGGATGGCGGCCTTCTCCTGATCGGGGGCTTTCTTCAGCTTGCCGAACAGGGGACCGTTGGCCTTGGACAGCTGGTTCTTGCGGGCGCGCAGGTCGCTGGCCTCGGTGATGGCGGCGCGGTTCTTCTGGTCCAGCTCGATGACCTCGTCCACCATGGGCAGCTTCTGGTCCTGAAACTTCTTGCGGATGTTCTCCTTGACGATCTCGGGGTTCTCTCTGACAAACTTGATGTCCAGCATGTTTGTATCTTCCTTTATTTGAAATTT
>JBGUNL010000250.1:0-5464 GCA_045117295.1 Candidatus Limivicinus sp. | reverse complement strand
CTGGGCGGCAGTCTGCACGCCCCAGCAGCCCTCGCCGAAGTAGACCGCGTTGAGATACCACTCCATGATCTCCTGCTTGTCGTACTTCTTCTCCAGCTCCAGCGCGCCGAAAATCTCCGTCAGCTTGCGCTGGATGGTGACCTCGTCCTCGCCGGTCAGATTCTTGATCAGCTGCTGGGTGATGGTGGAGCCGCCATAGCTGGTCTCCATGCGGGCGAACATCTCCACAAAGGCGCCGGCGGTGCGGTACCAGTCCACTCCCTTGTGGTTGTAAAAGCGCTTGTCCTCGATGGCCACCAGGGCCTTTTCCATATACCAGGGGATGTCCTCATAGTCCACCCACACGCGGTTTTCCTTGCCGGAGAGCTTGACCAGCTCCCGCCACTCCCCCGCGGCGTCCTGGTACCAGATCGTGCTGGACTCATTGAGCTTGAAGTCCTCCAGGGACAGATCCAGATTGGGGGTCAGACAGGTCTTGACATAATAGGCAAACACGCAGGCGAACATCAGGCCGGTCAGCAGAATCACCAGCAGCACGGTGCCGATGATCTTGAACACGCCGCTGACCGCGCCGGCGGTCATATCGACCGTGAAATCCATAGCCCTGGCCGCGATGCGCAGGCCCTTTTTCGCGGTCTTCGGCTTCTGCGGGGCCCGGGATTCCTGCGTTGTCTGCGGTTCTTGCTTGTTTTTATCCTTCATGGGTACTCCTTCAGGGAAGAGTCAGTGGCGCGCCGGAGGGCGCTGCCGGGTAACAGTCCGGTTATTCTATACCTATACAAAGATATATTATACCACAGCAGACACGCTTTCGGTAGCGGAAATGTAAATTTTTCTTTGTTCTCCGTTTCCGGCCCCGGCAGGTATATTTTTCTTCCCCGGCGGCATACTTCCTGCAGGAACAAAAAAGGGAGGAAATGTGATGGCAAGAAAAATCAAGGCCGCGCTGCTGCTGTGTCTGATGTCGGCGGCAGGCCTGTCCGGCAACGCAGCCTGGCAGAGCATCCGCCGCGGCCAGCTGCCGGCCCAGCTCCCCTCCGAGCTCACGGTGCGCTTTGCCGGGCGGGAGGACGCGGCCTGGGTCCTCCGGGAGAGCGGCGGCCATGTGGCTGTTTTCGAGGGCCGCAAGGCCAAAGAGCCCGCGGCGGTGACGCCCATCGAAATCGTCTCTCTCCGCGCGGCGGACCGACAGCTTCTCCGGGACGGCATCCCCGCCGCCGACACCGCGGAGCTGCTGGCTCTGCTGGAGGATCTGGGCTCTTGAAAAACGGCAAAACCCCAGTCCCGCTCTTGATTTCTTCGGCCTGATGGGTTACAATGGAATCAACCAGACAGGAGGTGCCGAAATGAGTGAGGAATTTGGCAGCGACTTCATCACCATCGTAGATGACGACGGACAGGAGTTTGAGCTGGAAGTGCTGGACACCATGGACTACAAGGACCAGACCTTCGTGGCCTTTCTCCCCGCCAACATGGACGAGAACGATCCGGACTACGGCATCGTCATTCTGCGTTCGGTGCTGGACGAAAACGGGGACGAGCTGTTTGAGTCCATCGACGATGACGACGAGCTGCAGGATGTCTACGATCACTTCGCCGTTCTCCTCTTCGATGACGAGGATGAGGAATAAGCCTTCGCTTTTCGCATAAGCTGATGGTGCAGAGAGAATCGCCCTGCTGTGTGCGTGTCGTCTTTTCAGACCTTTGGCCCATTAAACCCACATCTCTTATAAGGGATGCCGATTTGAATCTGCGGATTGCAGGCCTCCCGGACCACCGGACGTTGGAAGCAGCGAAACAGAACTTAGGCGACCCACCTGCCCATGTGTGCAGGTTATAATTGGGCCAGCACGGCATAAGCGGGGTCTTCCCCCGGGTTTCCGGGGGAAGTTTTATTTTTGGACGCGGCAAAGCGGCGCCGGGAATCCGGCGCCGCCTTTTTGCGCGTCGTTCTTTGCCCTGCGGCATTTACTTTCTCGCCGCCGCGATGGGCTGATAGAAGCCCGTCTCCTCCGGGAACAGCCATTTTACTTCCCGGCAGCCGCTCTCCCGCAGCAGCCCCGTCAGCTCCTCCCGGCGGGCAGCCCGGTATTCGCAAGCAAACTTGCTGACGCAGAGCTGCCCCTCGTCCTCGATGATATACTGGGTCAGCCGGTAGTTTTCGCCTGCCCATTCCCAGGTCTGGAAGGAGACCCGCTGGCCACCGGCGGTCCTGTGGATATAGGGCGGGGAGTAGGGCGGCTTGCTCATAAGCAGGCTGTCATAGTCCCGGATGCTGGCCACGAAGAGCCCGCCGTCCCGCAGCTGCCCGGCGATGCTCCGTACCGCAGCCTTCAGCGCCTGGGCCGTCAGCATGTGGGGCAGGGCGTTGTCCATGTTGATCACGATATCAAACGGCTCGGAAAAAACCTCCGACAGGGCGCAGAAGTCCGCGTGGGCAAAGCGGATCTCCACGCCGTTTTTCTCCGCCCGCGATGCCGCCTCCGCAAGCTCCCCGTCGCTGATATCCGAGGCGGTGACGGAGTAGCCCAGGGCGGCCAGGCCGATGGCCTGGGTGCCGATCCCGCAGGCGCAGTCCAGCACCCGGGCCGTCCGGTCAAAACCATACGCGGCGAAGATCCGGTCCAGGATCGCCGCCTGCTCCCGGGTGGCCGCCTGCCAGTCCTGGAAGAGCTTGTCGTACTGGGCGGCCATGCTGTCGTAAAAGGTCTGTGTGATGTTCATCCGGCTTCTCCCCCGTTGTCTTTTTTGTCATCTTACCACGCCCGCGCCCCCGCGGCAAGAGGCAGAAACGAACCGAGCGCAGACGCGGAAAAAGCGTCCCCTGTTTTCCCGGAAGCCGGGATCCCAGGGGACGCTTTCGTCTATGGAGCAACTGCCCGTTTTGCGCTGAGGTGGTTATTGATTGCCCTCCAGGCCAAGGGTGATCGTCACGTCTCCCTGTCCCAGCAGTTGCGCCAGTTCCTCAGCGCTCCGGTCGGAAATATGCCCCAGGCGGGTATAGGCCCAGGTGTTGGAACCGTAGAACACCACGATCTGGCTGCCGGAATACAGGACGACGTCCCCGGCCCCGGTGGTGATGTGTACGTCTCGGCGCGGCAGACTTGTCCCGAGTGACCCCACCTGCTCAAAGCCGCCGTACATGGACAGGGAGATGTGAAGCTCACTCTCCCGGCACAGCTCCCGGAGCGCCTCCACGCTCTCGTTGTCCTCCCAGTCCACCTGCACCGCGGTGTCCCCGATCCTCATCTGCAGCATGGCTGTCTCGTCCTCCTCGTTCAACATCTCCGCTTCGGTCTGTTCCGTCATGACCGCCGGCGCGGTCTCCGCGGCGGGCGTCTCCGCTGCCGCCGGAGCCGGACTCCCCTCTCCCTTCGCGCAGGCGGAGAGGCAGAGCGCCGCCAGCAGCGCCAGCACACAGCTTCTTATCCGTCTCATGGGCTTATACGTCTCTGCCCAGGGCGCGGGCCGCCCGCAGCTTCTCCGGGTGATCCTTCATCTCCCCGGTCTCCGTCACGCCGCCGCCGAATACCGTCCCGGCCAGCCGCGCCTTGGGGAAGCACTCGATCCAGCCCTCCAGACCGCTGACGGCCCGCTGGGGAACAAAGTCCTCATCCTCCGCCGCGGAGGTCAGCAGGTACACGTCACGGAAGCGGTAGTCCGCCACAAACAGCGGATTGCCCCGGTCCAGCAGCGTCTTCATCTGCCCGCTCATCTCGTAGTAATAGATGGGCGTGGCAAAGACCAGCACGTCCGCCTGCTCCATTTTGGGGACGATCTCCTGCATGTCGTCCCGGATCACGCACTTGCCGCTCTTCTGGCAGGCAAAGCAGCCCAGGCAGAAGCGCAGCTCCTTCCCGCGCAGCGTGATGAGCTCCACCTGGTTTCCGCTCTCCGCGGCGCCGGCGGCAAAGGCCTCGGCCAGGGCCTCGGAGTTGCTGTTCTTTCTTGGGCTGGTGGAGAGGATCAATACCTTCTTGCTCATGTTCGTTCTCCTTTATTTCAGATATGCGGCAAAGAAGCGCTCCAGCCTGTCAAAGGGGATGGCGTTCTTTCCGCCGCCGTCATAGAGATCCGTGTGCCTGGCGCCGGGGATGACCAGCAGTTCCTTGTTGTCGGTGTACTTGCTGTCCCTTACCATGTCGGCGTAGGCGTCCTTGCCGAAATAGAAGGAGTGGGCCGCGTCGCCGTGCATCACCAGCACCGCGCTGCGGATCTCGTTGGAGTAGCACAGGATGGGCTGGTTGAGAAAGCTCTCGCAGCCGATCACGTTCCAGCCGGCGTTGGAGTTGAGGGAGCGGGGGTGATAGCCCCGCGGGGTCTTGTAGTAGTCGTAGTAGTCCTTGACGAAAAAGGGCGCGTCCTCCGGCAGGGGATCCACCACGCCGCCGCCCGGCTTGTACTCCCCGGCCTTCAGATCCGCCAGGCGCTGGGCGCACAGGGCGGCGCGCTTCTGGTATCGCGCCTCCTCGCTGTCCTCGGAGTCGAAATAGCCCTTGGCGTTGACCCGCGCCATGTCGTACATGGTGGAGGCGACAGTGGCCTTGATGCGGGTGTCCAGCGCCGCGGTGTTCAGGGCCATGCCGCCCCAGCCGCAGATACCGATGATGCCGATGCGCGCGGGGTCGACGCTCTCATGCAGGGACAGGAAGTCCACCGCCGCCATGAAGTCCTCGGTGTTGATGTCCGGGGAGGCCATATAACGGGGGCTTCCGCCGCTCTCGCCGGTGAAGGAGGGATCAAAGGCCAGGGTCAGAAAGCCGCGCTCGGCCATGGTCTGGGCGTAGAGACCGGAGCACTGCTCCTTGACCGCGCCGAAGGGGCCGCAGACCGCGATGGCGGGGAGCTTTCCCTCCCTGCCCTTCGGGGTATACACATCCCCCGCCAGGGTGATGCCGTAGCGGTTGACAAACGTCACCTTATCGTGATCGACCTTGTCGCTCTTGGGGAACGTCTTGTCCCACTCCTGCGTCAGCTTCCGTTCTTCCTTTGTAATCATGGTCTTTGCCTTCCTTTCCTTATTTCACAGCTCTTGTCTTTTCTGTCTGCCGGATCAGATAATCCATGCAGTCCACCCGTTTCTGGCTCTCATGCATCGCGTCCACCAGGGCGCATCGGCAGAGGCGGAGATGGCGGATCAGCGCGGCTGTCTGTCCCGCCTCCAGCAGGTATTCCGCCTGTCGGATGGCAGTCTCGCCGCAGCCAAGGTCCGTGAGCGCCCTCGTCAGATTTTCCAGCTGCTCACTCATGCCGCCGCTCTCCTTCTCCTGTTCTGTGAGTCCATTATATCCCCTTGCGCATTTCGCCGCTAATGGTTATAATGAATATCGTGTTATTCTGATTTTACATATCAAGACCGTTCAGAAGGGAGAGGAACGCCGTGGAGATCCGTACGCTGCGCTATTTCCTCGCCGTGGCGCGGGAGGAGAACATGACCCGCGCCGCCGAGCTGCTCCACGTCACA
>JBGUNL010000249.1:0-4948 GCA_045117295.1 Candidatus Limivicinus sp. | reverse complement strand
AACGGATTGCCACGGCAGTGACATCGGTCACTGGCTCGCAATGACAGACTGTTGGGTCTCTTCCCTGCGGACACGAAGTGCAAGTCTCCGTTCCGGCATTGCGAGCCATCGGATCAGGCCGACCTCTCTTGCAAAGAAATCCTCGTCATTGCGAGCCAGTGCGCACACTGGCGTGGCAATCCGCTTGCTCAAGTGCGGCAGCTCAGTCGGATTCCCCGCCGTCGCTGTCGTCGCCGTCTTCCTGCTGCTGTTTCTGCTGCTTCTCCATCTCATCCATGTAGATGAAATAGCCGAGGGTGTCCATGTCCATTGTGTCAACCTCCTGGGTTTTCCCCATCATGCTCTTTCAACGGCAGATTTGCGAGAAAGAGAGTTTGCCGTCTTACAGTGCCAGCATCCACTCGTACCCGCACGCCTTGCAGCGGAAGCACGGCGGCGTGCCGATGTCCGCCGGGCCGACCAGAACGAGATCACGGCCCTGGCACTTCGGGCAGTGGGGCGCATCCTCGCAGACGCCGCCCGCTACCTGCTGTAATTTCTCTTTGTTTACTTCTTTCATTCGATGTTCCTCCTGTTCACGTTTGCTGCCATCGGATGTGACTGGCCCCATCCTATCACAATCTCCCAAGGTTTTCCATCCCCGCCTTCTGAAAGGAGAAACCATTTGGGGGCCGCTGTCAGAGGTGTGGGAATCCGTTTCTGCGGGAGGCCCAAGGGCCTCCCCTACAGGGAGTACCAAAACCGATCCCGTAGGGGAGGGGCTTGCCCCTCCCGCATTTTTAACGCTCTCTACCAACTTATCGTCGCAATACTTAGCCCATATTGGAAGAGTTGGCAGTACTGATAAGAGTACCATTGGGAGAATAATAATTTACTGCGATATTCTGGGCGTCATGTCCAGAAAAAATCGAATAGATCCCGCCATACATGTAGAAGGCCATTACCATAAAGCTCTCTGTAAAGCCAACCTCTTCTGTGCTGAGATGTGCATCGAATACGGTAAAATCCGAATTGTGGGTTATCTCGGTGAAAGCGTAATCAGGGCTATCTACCAATTCCTGAAGTCCTTCTTCAATGGTTGCCGTGAATTGATCCAGCATCGCCTTGTGCTGCTTCTTTGTCATCTTGTACGTGACAGATCCGTCTTCATTCAGCTTACCAGAAATGTATGTTTCACCTGCATTTGCATCAATACTTTCCTGCGTGATGCTGTCACCCACGATATCAGCGGGAACAGTTAACCGCACAAACAGCAGGCCATTTTCCGTCTCTACTTTTCCAAGGCTGAACAGTTCATCCCAAGCGGGATCATCAATAAGATCCTCCTCTGATGGCGTCGGTTCGGGAGTGGGCGTCTCTTCTTGTTCTGTCGTCTCTTCGGGCCCAGAAACCACGCTGGAATTATCAGTTGGCTTTTCATTACCACATGCGCAAAGCGACAAAACCAGAAACACAGCCAAAAGCAAACAAATTGTTTTTTTCATGTTTTTTCTCCTTTTAGAGTAGTCCCATATTTATCCTCTCTTTTTTTGGTCGATAAACATAGTTCTTTTCTATCTTGTCTTTGATCTCTTTTTCACCTTTGTCTATTGTTTTCCAAAAATCAATATCCCGATATTTTCCGCTGTTAGTATCATACCATTCCCGCTTTGTGTAATATGGGCTTTTCTTTGCATTTTCAAATACGGTCAATGCCCCTTGTAAATCATTCATATGAATACATGCTGTTGCCATCCCGAAAAATGGGCCAGTAAAGGAAGGCGCGTATTCTGATGCCTTTTGATAGGCAAAAAAAGCGAGCTTGTCTTCGTGTTCACCTAAATAAGCGTCTCCGAGTGCAGAATACATTTCATAAAGATGACGGTTTTTGGGGGTAACCCAATTAAGGGGGTTCTCAGGATTATCGGAAATCTGTTGCTTGCTGTATGCTCCATCAAACAACTCATTGTCAAGATATAGGGTTATATACTCAATTGCTTTTGACCGATATTCAGCATGAGACCAACTATATGCCTTTGCTAATAGATAGCGCTGCTTTGGCGTATCAGGAGCTCCTGTTAATTCAATGATTCGGGATAGAAGAGTTTGCCTGTCGGCATAACCGGTATTCTTTGTATCGCATGTTTTCAGCTCCTGCAAAACGACAGCTTTGTACTGCTCAGGGATCTCGTTTCCAATTGAAAGAGTTGAAAGCAATTGATATGCTAACTCGACTGAGTCAATTGTTGCTTCGCGCGGGCCTTGTACTCTGCGATTATTCAAAAAACTAAAAAGGCTCACAATAAATCTCCCTCTTCTTTTATCATGTGTAGGGGCGCTTCAGGAAGTATTTGGGATTTACAAATACTCGGACAGCGGGCGATTCGTGAATCGCCCCTACGGGGAACATCGAGAACAATCCCGCGGGGACTGCCCTCCCGGCAGGGATAGCCCGATCAAATGCTGTACCCGTAGCTCAGCACCGGCTGGACCTTGCCGCGGAGGACGTCCTGCGCCTTTTTCTCATCCGCGGCGGAGACGTCGATGTGGAAGATCACCTTCGGCACCTCGGTCCTGTTGAGAAAGGTCCGGGGGTCGATCTTGGCCCCGCAGCCCGTGCCGGAGACCTCCCGGGTCACAAAGGGCGAGAAGGTGATGCCCGCCTCCCGCAGCAGCGCCTGGGCCTTTTCCCAGTCCGCCTGATTCTTGGAGCGGTAAACCCGACTCTGTTTTTCTTTCATGGTCTCACTCCACACTCCACTCTCCACACTCCAAACTCTTCAAAACCGCCTCGGCGCAGCGCAGACCGTCCACCGCGGCGGAGGTGATGCCGCCGGCGTAGCCCGCCCCCTCGCCGCAGGGGTAGAGCCCCCGCACCGCGCTCTGCAGGCTCTCGTCCCGCAGGATGCGCACCGGGGAAGAGGAGCGGGTCTCCGGCGCGGTGAGCACCGCCTCGGGATCGTCAAAGCCTTTGAGCTTCTTCCCCAGGGCCGGGATGGCCTGCTCCAGCACCGACGTGATGCGCCGGGGCAGCAGCGCGTGCAGCTCGCACCAGAAGACCCCGGGGGCATAACTGGGGGCCACCCGGCCCGGGCCCGCGCTGGGTCTTCCGGCCAGGAAGTCCCCCGCCAGCTGGCAGGGCGCCCGGTAGGAGCCGCTGAGGGCATAGGCCCGGCGCTCCAACTCCCGCTGCCACGCCATGCCCGCCAGCACCCCCTCCCCGGGGAAGTCCTCCGGGCGCAGGGTGACGAGCAGGGCGGCATTGGCGTTTTCCCCGTCGCGGCGTGAATAGCTCATGCCGTTGGTGCAGACGCCGCCCGCCTCCGAGGCCGCGGCGAAGACCTTGCCGCCGGGGCACATGCAGAAGGTGTAGGCGCTGGTCCCGTCCGGCAGATGCACATTGAGACTGTAATCCGCCGGGGGCAGCTTGCCCCGGGGCCTGCCGTACTGGGCAAGGTCGATGTCCTCCTGCCGGTGCTCGATGCGCAGACCCATGGAGAAGGGCTTGCGCTCCATGGGGACGCCCAGGGCGTGCAGCATCTCAAAGCTGTCCCGGGCGGAGTGGCCGATGGCCAGGATCAGATGGCGGCAGGGGAGCGTCTCCGTCTCTCCGTGCCGGGTGACGCGCAGAGCGGTGAGGGCGCCGTCTTCCAGAACCAGCCCGTCCAGGCGGGTCCCAAAGCGCACCTCGCCCCCCAGGGAAAGAATCTCCTCCCGGATGTTCCGCACCACGTCCACCAGCACGTCGGTGCCGATGTGGGGCTTGGCTTCCCAGGTGACGCTCTCGGGGGCGCCGTGGGCGGCAAATTCCCGCAGCACCCAGAACATGCGCCGATCGTGGGTGCCGGTGTTCAGCTTCCCGTCGGAGAAGGTGCCGGCCCCGCCCTCGCCGAACTGCACGTTGGATTCCGGGTCCAGGGCCCCGCCCTGCCGGAAGGCCTCCACGTCCTTCGTCCGGGCGGCGACGTCTTTGCCGCGCTCCAGCACGATGGGTTTCGCCCCGGCCTTTGCCAGCACCAGGGCCGCGAACATCCCCGCCGGGCCGAAGCCCGCCACCACGGGGCGCTCGGCGCTGTGCACCGCCGGGATCTCATAGACCGGCGGCGTGTACGGCGCGGCGTCCTTTCCCCCGCGGCGCAGGGCGCGCTCCTCGCCCCGGCGCAGGGTGAGAGCGGCGGAGCAGAGATAGTGAATGTCGTTTTTCTTTCTCGCGTCCAGAGAGCGCTTGACGGGCCGGAGCTCCAGGATGTCCCCCTCCGGCACCCCCAGCTTTTTGGCCGCCTTTAGACGGAGGGCGGAGAGCTCCTCTCCCTCTTCCAAACGCAGATTGCGCAGCAGGATCATGCGCCCAGCCTCCCCGCCATACGGCCGCTGGCCCAGGCCCACTGAAGATTGAAGCCGCCGCAGTCCCCGTCGATGTCCAGCACCTCGCCGCAGGCAAAGAGCCCCGGCACAAACCAGCTCTCCAGAGTCTCGGGGTTGAAGCCGGAGGTCTTCACGCCCCCGGCGGTGACCTGGGCGGAGTCAAAGCCCTCGGTGCCCGTGAGCGCCAGGGTGAAATCCTTGCAGGCCCGGGCGAGCTTCCGCAGCTCCCCGTCGGCCAGGGCGGCAAGCGGGGTGCTGGCGTTCAGCCCGGCGTATTTTACCAGCATCCTGCCCAGGCGGTTGTGGAGCATGCCCGTGAGGATCTCCGCTGCGGGCAGCCCGGGCAGGCTTTCACACCTTGTCCGCAGCAGATGCAGCACGGTCTCTTCATCGTAATCCCTGAAAAAGTCCGCCGAGAGGGTCAGCCCCCTGCCGCCTGCGGCGGCGGCGCGGGAGAGGTCGAAGGCCGCCGGGCCGGAGACCCCGGTCTCGGTAAACTGCAGCTCCCCGGCGCTCCGGGCGAGGACCGCGTCCCCCGCCAGCAGGCGCAGGGCACAGTCGGCCCGCACGCCCTTGAGGGCCCGGGGGTATTCCGGCGCGGTGG
>JBGUNL010000248.1:0-11538 GCA_045117295.1 Candidatus Limivicinus sp. | reverse complement strand
GAGGAACCAGCCCAGCCAGAGGCTCTCTCCCTCCACCCGGTCCAACCCGTCGTTCCAGTCCCCGCTGCCCATGCGGGGCAGGCCGTGCTCCCCAAAGCCCCTCTCGCGGCAGCGGAGCAGGGCCGCGGCGGCATGCTCCAGCACCGGGGCCCGCTCCTTACTCCGGGCGGGGACCTCGTAGCGGTCGCGCTCGTCGCCCTTGAGGGGAGAGGAGACCAGAAAGCTCTCCTTCACGGCGCAGAAGCCCGTGTCCCCGGTGGCCCGCACGTATTCGCACAGCGCCCAGACAAGCCACAGCAGATCGTCCGAGCAGCGGGTGCGCACGCCTTTGTCCCCGTCCGGGTGCCGGTGCCACCAGTGCATCACGTCCCCCTCCCGATACTGGTGGCGGCAGCACTCCAGAATCTGCCGCCGGGCAAGGGAGGGGTCAAGGAGCAGAAGGTTCACGGCGTCCTGCAGCTGGTCCCGGAAGCCCACCGCTCCGCCGCTCTGGTAGAGGCTGCTGCGGGCAAGCAGGCGGCAGGCATAGGTCTGGTACGCCGCCCAGCCGTCCAGATAGTGCTCCTCCGCCGGGCGCAGGCCGCTGACCGAAAAGCGGCCCAGCAGACTGCGCCACCAGGCCCGGGTCTCCCGCAGCATGGCCTCGGCCGCCGCCGGGTCCAGGGCCCGGCGCAGTTCCTCCCGGCTGCCGGTGCCGCAGACCAGCACCGTGATCTCCTCTCCGGTGAGGCGGGCAAAAAGCCCGTCGCCTGCCTCCCAGCGGCAGGGAACGGAGGCGGCAAAGCGCAGGACGACACCGGGCAAAAAGGCCTCGTCATGGACGGCGACGGCCTCGTCATTCTCCGTCGAGAGACGAAGGGCGGCCTCATCCGGTCCGCCCGCCAGGGGGTGTACTTCCCACCGCAGGGGCAGCCCCTCCGCCCCACGGACCAACAGCAGGCGCACCTCCCGCTCCGGCGGCAGAAACAGCAGGGTCTCCACCCGCCGACCCGCGATCTCCTTCTCCCAGCGGGCAAGGCCGAAGGAATAGTTGACATAACATTTATCCGCGCCGTCCGCGAAGAGGCTGACCGGCCCGTCCGCTGTCAGGGCGCAGAGGCGCTCCGCACCCCGGGCGTCGGTGATCTCCGCCGGCGGGGGCAGCAGGCGCATCTCCCGGGCGTTCAGCAGCCAGAAGCCGGCGGGGCCGAAGTCCGCCGCAAAGGCGCCGAGACTTCCGTTGGTCAGCACATGCTGCCAGATGCGGGGCGGCAGGGCGGGGGAGGGAGCGTAGGAGAAGCCTGCCGCATCCCAGAAAAAGGGCGGCGCGACACGGGAGCGGCGGGGCGCCGGCTCCGGTTTTCTGGGCAGGAGCGCCCGCAGAGGCTCGCCCACCACGCAGACGGCCCGGCTCTTTACGGTCTCTGCCGCGGCAGCGGGCAGGAAATGCACGCCGCCGGGGATGCCGGAGAGGGCCTCCAGCCCCACAGCGGCCAACTGCTTTTCCAGGCGGCTGCGCTCCGGGTCAAAGTATTCCCCGCGGCCGGAGATGAAAAAGACCAGATCGCTCTCCAGCCCGCAGCATTTGAGCAGGCAGAAGGCCCGCAGCAGAGCGGCGCTCTCCCGGGCGGCGGCGTCACAGCAGAGGAGGGGGGCCTCCCCCGAGAGGCCCAGAGCCCAGAGCTCCCTGCGGGGGACCGCCGCGCGGAGACGGCCCCGCCAGAGGGGGAGCACCAGCTCCATGGCACGACCGATCTCCGCGGCGGACATGTCCAGGCGCCCGGCCGCGGCCTGCACCATCTTCCCCGGCGCGGCGGGCAGGGAGGCAAGCAGCCGCTCCGCGGCGCCCAGGGCCTCCTCCGCGCTCGTCCCCAGGCAGAGAGCGGCGGTGACGGTCTCCGTCTTTCCCCGGCGCAGGCGCAGGGCAGCCCGACCGCGGATCTCCGGCGTCAGCAGGGGGCCGAGGCCGCCGCGCCCGTCCGCGTCAAAACACAGCGGAAGCGTGGCGGCAAGGCAGAGCCAGAGCTCCTTTCCGCCGCGCTTGTTGAGGCGGCGCAGCAGCAGCTTTCCGTCTTTCTCCTGTGCCTCCATGCCCAGCTGCCAGTAGGCCGGGTGGCTGTCCCAGTCCCGGAGGGAGGCCAGGATCGGGCGGAAGCAGAGCGACACCGGAACATGGCGCTCCTCCTCCGCAAAAAGGGAGAGGGAGACCAGCTCTCCCAGCTCTCCCTCGGCGCACTGGCGGGTGAGGGCGCAGCGGACGCCGTCGGCAGTGAAGCTGAGGGAAAAACGGTCCTCGTTCATCTCCCAGGCCGCGCCCTCCGCCGCTGTCTCCGCCGCGCTGACAGTGAGACCGGGGCCGTGCGCGTCGGCCCGGTAGACGCAGAGCTCCCCCAGAAAGGCGGCGCTCTCCCCGGAAGACGTCAGCCGCAGGTGATAGACGCCGTTGGAGAGCAGGCAGGCGCGCTGCGCGTCTCCCTCCCCGGCGAGACTCCACCGGGGCCGGGAGGGACCGTCCGCCCGCTCCGGGACAGAACTACGGCCCCGCTGCAGCACCCGGCCGTCCTCCGGCAGCCGCTCCTGCAGCAGCAGGGTGAAGGCCGCCATCTCGGGGTCCGCCAGAAAGAGGCGCTGCACCGCCCCGTCCTCCAGGGCGTTCACGGCGGCGAGGATGCTCATGCCCACGTGGTGGGCCATCCAGCAGGAAACCTTGGCTCCATCGGGGCTGTCGGCCCGGCCGGGGGTGAAGTCCAGCGCCTCCAGATAGCCCCATCGGCCCCGTGCCCCCATGGCGGCGAGACGCCGCAGATTGCGCACCGCGGCGGCGGGCTCCGCCGCCAGAGCCAGGAAGGAGGCGTAGGGGGCTATCACCATCTCGCCCTCCAGCCCCCGCTTCAGGGCCAGCTCCGGGCAGCCGTGGGCCTTGTAGCGGTAATGCAGGGCTGCGTCCAGGGAATAGAAGGCGCTCTCGGAGACGCCCCAGGGCCTGCCGGGCAGGCGCCGCCGCTTCTGCACATAGAGGCAGAAGCGGGCGCTCTCGTAGAGGAGACTCGCCCGGCAGTAGGGCAGAAACAGCGCCGGCATCAGGTACTCGAACATGGTGCCCGACCAGCTGGCCAGGCCCCGGTAGCCGTCCTTCTGCAGCTGGGCGCGGCTGAGCTTTTGCCAGTGCCGCAGGGGGATCTGCCCCCGGGCCAGGGCCAGGTAGCTGGTGAGCATGGCCTCGCTTGCCATCAGGTCATACCAGCCGCCTGTGCCGGACTCTTTCTCCGGATCGTAGCTGATAAAAAACAGCATGCGCTTTTTGTCAAACAGCGGGGCAAAGTCCATCTCCCGGATCAGTCGGTCCAGCCGGGCGGCGAGGTCGCTTTCGCCCCAGGCCGCCATGGCGGAGCGGGCGGCGATGAGCCCGGCGCAGAGATTGCCGCTGTCCACGGCGGAGATGATTTTCGGCGGCAGGGGTCGGAGGGTACGGGTGTCATACCAGTTGTAAAAATGCCCCAGGTGGCGTTCCATTTTTTCCAATGAATCCAGCGCCCGGGAGAGCATCCCCGCGGCCTCAGCCTTCCCGATTACGCCGCAGTGGCCCAGCGCCGCGGCTGATGCCAGATACAGCCCGATGTTGGTGGGGGAGCTGCGGTGGGCCGCCCCCACCGGGGGCTGCTGCTGGAAGTTGTCCGGCGGCAGAAAATGGTCCTCCGCCCCCGCCAGATCCCGAAAATAGCCGAAGCTCTCCCGGACGGCCGTGTCCAGGAGTTCCCGGTCCCGGGCAGAGAGAGGCTGCTCCTTCCGGGCGGGCAAGGCCAGGGCCGAGGCGGCCGCCGGGGAAACGAGCCACATCAGCCCCGCCGCCTTGCCCATCACCGCCGGGGAGAAAGCCATCAGCACCACGCCCAGGGCCACCGGGGCCCACATGGCTTTTACGTGCTCACCAAGGCCCCTGCCGCCGCCGGTCTGGGCAAAGGTCTGCCACTCCAGGAGCTTTTTCCGGGTGACGAGCATCCGCCACAGAGCGGTGCAGATGGCCGAGAGGGAGATCCAGGCCTCATAGGGCAGCAGCCACAGCCGCATGAAGCAGCGCACCAGCGCCCCGCCCAGTCCCGTCAGCAGGCGGCTGTGCCGCCGCAGCCGGGGCTGATTTCCCCGGCGGGTCCGGGCGGCGTCCGCCAGGGACAGCAACAGGCTCTGCGCCAGACTCAAAAGCGCGGCCCAGGCCGCGGCGGAGAGCCCCGCGGAGAAAAAGCCGCAGAGCAGGGCCAGCAGGGTCATCGGCGCCGAAAGCGAGCGCATGAGATTGTCAAAGAGCCGGAAGCGGTCCATGGGGGCCAGCCGCCGGCAGAAGATCCAGCGGGCGTTCTGCCAGTCTCCCCGAATCCAGCGGTGCTGCCGTTTGAAGTAGGCCAGGGGCGCCGCGGGAAAGGCGTCGGAAAAGGCGGCGTCGCCCATATAGGCGCCCCGCAGCAGCGCCCCCTCCAGCGCGTCGTGGGAGAGGATGCGCCCCTCGGGCAGGCCTTCGGAGCAGCGCAGCAGCAGCTCCGCGTCCAGCAGCCCTTTGCCCGCAAAGCCGCCGGAGGAAAAGACGTCCATGTAGAGCTCATGGCTCAAGCCTCCGTAGGGGTCGCTGCCGCCGGGCCCGGCAAAGATCAGGGCAAAGTCTGTGGCCGAGGCGCTGGCAAGCTCGGTTTCGATGCGGGGGTGGATGAGGCCGTGACCGGCGCGCACCACCCCGTCGTCCCCGACCTGCGGGCGGTTCAGCGGGTGGAGGGCCGCGGCGATGAGCTGCCCCAGGGCGCCGGGATAGACCCGGGTGTCCGCGTCCAGGGAGAGGATATAGCGGACGCCCGTCAGGGCCGCCATGTCCCCGGTGACGGAGAGGGCGGAGGACGCGCCGCACAGGAGCTTTGCCAGCTCCAGCAGCGCCCCGCGCTTGCGCTCATGCCCGCACCAGCTGACGCCGTCAAAGCTGCGCTCGCGGGTGAAGAGGAAAAAGCCGCCGCCGTATTTGCGGTTGAGGGCCTCCACCGCTTCCCGGGCGGCGCGCAGCAGGGCCTCGTCCGTCGGTGTATGCTGCGCCTTTGCGGCGGGGAGATCCGCAAGCAGGCCGAAGAGGAGCTGCTTTCCCTCCCGGCGGGAGAGCAGATACAGCTCCTCCAGACGCTCCGGGCGGCAGCAGCCCAGCAGCACCGACAGCACGCAGACGCTCCGGCCCTCTTCGGGGACGCCGCCGCTGCCATCCATGCGGGGCAGGGGGCGGGGCGCCGTGTGCCGGAGCAGCAGGGTATCCAGCAGCCCTTTGACGATCCCCCACAGGGGCACCAGCAACAGCAGGGCCAGGGGGATGGCGTCCAGATCCAGGGCCAGACAGAGGGTGAGGACGCCGGTCAGCAGAAAGAGCGCCGTGAGATACAGAGCGCTCCGAAAGGCGGGGGGAGGCGGAAAGAGGAGAAAGCCTACATGGCGCCCCTCTTCGTCGGCCTGCTGAACCAGCCGGGCGGCCAGCGCCTGCTCCTCCGCCCCCTCCCGCCGGGCCAGCTCCTCCACCCGGCGGAGGTACTCGCTCCGGGTCACCCGGTCCATGCGGGCAAAGCTCCCGTCCTTTTCCCGGGCGAGGACGGCGGCGGTGACGTCGCAGTCGGCCAGAAGCCGCGCCATGTCCATGCCCGCAAGCTGCCGCAGGGATGTGAAGAGGGCGGCCAAGGAATCCGTCAGGCGTTCGGGCTCGGCCTCGGCGGCGAGCCTGCGGCAGAGACCCGCGGCGTTCTCAATCAGCGCCGCCTGCAGGGCGGCAGGGAAGAGCAGCAGTTCCCGCCGCTGCAGCGCCGTGACGGACTGAAAGCCCCGGAGAAAGAGCGCGCAGCGCTTCTCGCTGATCTTCCCGTTGCCCGCCGTCAGCAGGGCCCGGCAGAGCTCCAGTACCAGCAGTTTGCCCCGGGCGCTGCGCTGCCGCTCGGCGGCGCGGAGAGCCTGCAGCGCGTCCGGGAAGACGCTCTGCAGCAGATAGAAATTGTCCAGCATCCATTCGCAGGCGGCGGGCATGCGGGCCTCCTGCCGGCTGCGGCGCGTGAGCAGGGTGTGAAAGCGGGTGAGCTCCCGCATGCGCCTGCGCAGCAGGCGGGCTTCCTCCTTTCCGTCGCTCCGGCCGTCGGGGCGCAGGGAGCGGGCGCAGGACACGGCGTAATCATAGAGCCGGTCGTCCTCAATATAGGGAATGAGATTCATGTTGTCCATGGGAACCTCCCTTGTATAAAAAAGCGGCAGACGCAAAGTCTGCCAAACAATTTTTCCCATGGACGGGGGAGAGTATGCACAAGCGCAAGAATTTGAAAATGCACAGGCTGGGAGTGCTTGCTTTATGGGCGCGGGCGGCTGATAGCCGCCCCTACGGGAGAAGCTGTCTCTTTTTCGCCTGACAAGAAAAAACACTTGACAGAACCGCATGCGGCGTGTATACTCTGTTAAGCTCGAAGACTTGACAGGGGGCGTCGCCATGGCGGAAAGCAGATGGACAAGAAGCATGCTGCTGGATTTCTACGGCGAGCTGCTGACAGACAAACAGCGGGAGTGCTTTGACCTGCACTACAACGAGGATCTGTCCCTGTCGGAGATTGCAGAGCAGCTGGGCATTTCCCGGCAGGGCGTCTGGGACAACATCCGCCGCGCGGAGAGCGTGCTGGAGGATGTGGAGAACAAGACCGGCCTGTTGAGGCGCTTTGAGGAAAACCGCAGGGCGCTGGAGGAGCTGCTCCGGATTGTCGAGCGCCTGCGCGGCATAAGCGCGGGCGAGGCGGGAGAGTTGGCGGACGAGTGCGCATCCCGCGTGCGGATGCTGATTGACAGGGGATAAACCATGGCATTTGAGAGCTTATCCGAAAAACTCAATGAGGCGTTCAAGAAGCTGCGGGGCAAGGGCCGCCTGACCGAGGGCGACGTGCGCGAGGCGATGCGCGAGGTGCGCATGGCCCTGCTGGAGGCCGACGTCAGCTTCAAGGTGGTCAAGCAGTTTACCAAGACCGTCACCGAGAAGGCCGTGGGCACCGACGTGCTGGAGGCCCTGAACCCGGCGCAGATGGTCATCAAGATCGTCAACCAGGAGCTCTGCAGCCTGATGGGCGGGCAGAACCAGAAGCTCAACATCGGCTCCAAGTCCCCCAGCGTGGTGATGCTGGTGGGCCTGCAGGGCGCGGGCAAGACCACCAACGGCGCGAAGCTTGCCGCCTACATGCGCAAGCAGGGCAAGCGCCCGCTGCTGGCCGCCTGTGACATCTACCGCCCGGCCGCCATCAAGCAGCTGGAGACCGTGGGCGCGCAGCTGGACATCCCGGTGTTCCAGATGGGGCAGACAAACCCCGTGGACATCGCCAGGGCCGCTGTGGAGCACGCGAAAAAGCACGGCAACGACCTGGTCTTCCTGGATACCGCCGGCCGCCTGCACATCGACGAGGCCCTGATGGACGAGCTGAAGAACATCAAGGCCACCGTGGAGCCCGCGGAGATCCTGCTGACCGTCGATGCCATGACCGGCCAGGACGCGGTCAACGCCGCCAACGCCTTTGACGAGGCCCTGGGCATCACGGGCGTCATGCTCACCAAGCTGGACGGCGACGCCAGAGGCGGCGCGGCACTCTCCATCACGGCCGCCACCGGCAAACCCATCAAGTTCATCGGCACCGGCGAGAAGCTGGACATGATCGAGCCCTTCCATCCGGACCGCATGGCCTCCCGCATCCTCGGCATGGGCGACGTGCTGACGCTGATCGAAAAGGCGGAGCAGAGCTTTGACGAGAAGAAGGCCCTGGAGGCGGCGGAGAAGCTGCGGGCCAACCGCTTCACCCTCTCCGATTATCTGGACCAGATGGGCCAGCTGAAGAACATGGGCGATCTGGACAGCATCCTGGGGATGATCCCGGGTCTGGACGCCAAGGCCCTCAAGGGCGTCAAGCTGGACGACAAAGCCATGGCCCGGCAGGAGGCCATTATCCTCTCCATGACCAGGGCCGAGCGGGAAAACCCCGCCATGCTCAACTCCAGCCGCAAGAAGCGCATCGCCGCGGGTTCCGGCACCTCGGTGGTGGACGTCAACCGCCTGCTCAAGCAGTTTGAGGCCATGCAGCAGATGACCAAGCAGTTCTCCGGCAAGAACATGAAGAAGCTGCAGAAAAAAATGGGCCGCATGGGCGGCATGGGCGGCGGCTTCCCGGGCCTCGGGGGCGGTTTTCCCGGATTCTAAACCAGGATACAGAGCATGTGCTGCTTTGTAGATATATTCTTTCACAAATTCTACATGGAGGTGAAACGACATGGTTAAAATCAGACTTCGCAGAATGGGCGCCAAGAAGGCCCCCTACTACCGCATCGTGGTCGCGGACTCCCGCAGCCCCCGTGACGGCCGCTTCATCGAGGAGCTGGGCGTTTACGATCCCATGGCCGACGGCGAGAAGATCAAGGTCGATCTGGAGCGTGCAAAGTACTGGATCTCGAACGGCGCTCAGCCCACCGATACCGTCCGCGGTCTGCTCAAGAAGATCGAGGCTTAATTAAGGAGTCCTATCCGCATGAAAGAGCTTTTGACCTACATCGTACAGAGCCTGGTGGACAACCCCGACCAGGTCTCTGTGACCGAGCGCAAGGCCGACGGCGAAATCATCTTTGAGGTGCGCGTCGCCGACGGCGATATGGGCAAGGTCATCGGCCGCAATGGCAGGATCGTCAAGCAGATCCGGATCCTGATGCGTGCCGTCGCCCAGCGAAAGGGCAAGAAAGTGTCCGTTGAGATCATGGACTGATCGAAGAAATCCACGGGTTTTCCGGGCGTTATCCCCGGAAGGCCCGTGGATTTCTTATTTTTTGTTAAGAATCCCCGTTGTTCACAGATTGTACGAATTTTCGAGGGGCAGTCTGGTATAATGACGCCAGATGAGGCGTTCAACACAACAGACATATCTGCTTCCCAAAGAAAGGAGACGAAATGAAGAACATCAGAAAAATGCTCGCGGTGCTGCTGGTTCTCGCCATGGCCCTGTCCCTGGCCGCCTGCGGCAGCTTTGAAACCAAAATGGCCAGAGCCGCCAAAAAGATGGAGAAGCTGCAGAGCTACCGGATGGACATGAAGCTGGACATGGGCTTTATCATGAGCCTGCTGGGTCAGTCCATGAATCTGGACATGGACGTGCAGGGCAAGGCCGACGTGCTGACCGATCCCGTGCGGATGAAAATGGACATGAACCTCTCCGTCATGGGTGAGGAGGCCCAGATGCTCAGCTATCTGGAAAAGGACGGCGACCGCTTCGTCACCTACGTCTCCCCCGACGGCGGGGATACCTGGGCCCAGAAAAGCGTGGACGCCGGCGAGATGCAGGAGTTTTCCGCACTGGACAATTTCGGCATTCTTTTTAAGCTGGCCAGCACCTTCGAGAAGGGCGAAACCGTGACCGTCCGCGGCTCCGAGGCCACGGTCTATTCCGGCACGGTGCAGGGCGAGGATATCAAGGCGCTGGTCAGCAGCACCGGCGTGCTGGACTCCCTGCAGGAGCAGCTGGAGGTGGATTTGGAGGAGGCGGCCCTGCAGCTGAATGATCTGGGCAGCATGCCCGTCAGCATCGCCATCGACAACAAGAGCGGCATGATCACCCGCTACACCATGGATCTGACCGAGCTGATGCGGAAGCTGATGCCCCTGGTGATGGACCAGGCCATGGCGGCTGTGGCGGAGGAGGCCGGACTGGAGGGGCTGGATCTCAGCGTGCTGGGTCTGACCCTGGATGTTGACCGGGTCAACCTGGAGGCGGAGCTCTACGACTTTGACGCCGTGGAGACCTTCGAGATCCCCGACGAGGCCAGACAGGCGCCGGACCTGGACGAACTGGCGGCGTAAACCCAACACAAAAAGGCACCTGCTCACATTTGAGCAGGTGCCTTTTGCTGTCATAAGGGTTACTTCTGGCGGATCAGCGGGGCGCCGGAGTGCCAGGCCTTGCCCACCACTTCGCCCACGGCGTAGTAGTTGTGGCGCATCTGGTCGAAGAGGAAGGTGTTGATCTTGCCGCAGTCGATCTTGCCCTTCTCGTCCAGGATCTTCTCGTCGGCCATGACGTTGACGATCTCACCCAGGACGCGCAGGCCGTAGGGCTGCTGCTGCATCTCCACGACCCTGCACTCCAGGGTCAGGGGAAACTCCGTGACCACGGGGGCGTCCACCCGGGTGCTCTTGACCGCGTGCAGACCGGTGCGGGCAAACTTCTCGGGGAGCCTGTTGCCGCTGGCGGTGCCCATGAAGTCGCAGGGGACCAGCGTGTCGATGCCGGGGACGGAGATGGTGAAAGCGCCTCTGGCCTTGAGGTTTGCCACGGTCTTGTGGTCTTCCTCCAGGTTCAGGGCCACCATATTCTCCGCGCAGATACCGCCCCAGGCCATGGCCATGGAGTCGACGCTGTCATCCTCGTTGTAGGTGCAGATCATGTAGGTGGGCATGGGGAACAAAAAGGGCTGTACACCGAAGTCTTTCATGTGGTTATCCTCCTGTATTTGGCGGCGGAGTTTTTCTCCGCTTGCTTTTTGACCAAAACCATGTTACCATGTTGCCGAAAAAAGAACAAGTACCAACAAAAAAGTTAGGTACTTTCCCAGAGGTAAGATATGAGCGAAAAGAAAATCGAAGACGCCCGGTTCTGTGAGACCGGCTACAGCTACACCCTCTCCCTGATCGCCGGCAAGTATAAGCCCATCATCCTCTACTGCCTGATGGAGTATGAACCGGTGCGCTTCAACGAGATGCAGCGCTACCTGGGCCGGGTGGCGGACAAGACCCTGAGCCAGAATCTCAAGGAGCTGGAAAAGGACGGGCTGATCCACCGGCGGATGTACCCGGAGGTGCCGCCCCGAGTGGAGTACCGGCTGACGGAGCGGGGACACTCCCTGGTGGCGGTGCTGGACAAGCTCTGCGACTGGGGCATGGCCAACCGTCCGGACGCGGCGCGGCAGGAGACGGAAGAATAAAAACCACAGGGAAAACTCCCTGTGGTTTTTTGCGGCGTCAGTCCGGCAGGACCTCCACCAGGTCGCCGGCCTTGGCGGTGCCCGCCTCCAGCACCACGGCGAAAATGCCCTCCCGGGGCATCACGCAGTCCCCCGCCTGGCGGCGGATGGCGCAGTCGGCGTGGCACTCCTTCCCGATCTGGGTCACCTGACAGAGGGCCGTTCCGATTTTCAGGCGGGTGCCCACCGGGAGGCGGTTGAGAGCCAGCCCCTCGCAGAGGATGTTCTCCGCAAAAGCCCCTGGCAGCAGCCGGACGGAGACCTTCTCCTGCAGACAGTCCACGCTCTCCCGGGCCAGCAGACTCACCTGCCGGTGCCAGGCGCCCGCGTGGGCGTCCCCCACGATGCCGTGATGTGGCCGCAGTTGGATTTCCTCCACCGGGTGCTTCTGCTCGCCCTTCTTCTCACTGATACAGACCGCCCGAATGACAGCAGCGGGATTGCTCATGCCTGTTTCGCTCCTTTCTCATCGACGGCGCTGACGTCCTCCGCCAGCACCCGCATCCGTCCGCCGCAGACCATGCCCTCCTC
>JBGUNL010000247.1:0-5302 GCA_045117295.1 Candidatus Limivicinus sp. | reverse complement strand
GGCAGGATGTAGGCCTCCGTGTCCCAGAAGGTGTGGCCCTCATAGCCCTCGCCGGTGAGACCCTTGGCGGCGATGTTGGTCTTGCCGTCCCGCCCGGCGGATTGATAGATGTGGAAGAGATTGAACCGCAGGCCCTGCAGCAGGGCGTCGTCCCCCTCGATGGAGAGACCTACCCCCGCCCAGAAATCGTCCAGCTCCGCGCGCTGCTCCTGCAGCAGGGCGTCAAAGTTCGGGGCCTCGCGGCACAGCGCCGCCGCCCGATCCGGCAGGGCATCGTCCGCGTGCTGCGCGGCCAGATAGCAGATGCTCTTGTCAAGGCATACCTCCGACCAGGCGGACAGGGGCACATCAGCGCACCAGCGCGCGCCGGTGTCCTCCGCCCGGCTCTCGCCGGACACGCCACGATGGGCCACGGCGCAGCAGATGGTGTAGCCGCTGCGCTTGGTCTGCTGGGTCATCCCCAGCACGTCCCCTTCGGCGCGGACGCAGGCGGTGGTCAGGCTCCGATCCTTGCCGGCGGCGTTCCGGGGGTCGTTGGGGTCGCCCTCGGCGATGACGGCAGGGGACAGGGGGCTCTCTATCTGCAAATCGCAGCCGCCGGACAGGCAGCGCACCCGGAGGCGCACCGCCGCCAGCTCCTTGCGCCGGAGGCTCACCAGCCGCTGGCTCTCCACCGCCAGCACAGCGCCGGAGGCGGTGCGCCAGGTGAAGCTGCGGCGGAGGGTGCCGGAGCGCATATCCAGCGTGCGGCGATGGTCCGCCACGTCGCTGCGGCCCAGGCACAGGGCCTCGCCGTCCGCCGTCAAAAGCAGGCTCTTGGCGTCCATCACGTTGCAGATGGTCTGGTGGTTTTTGGCGTAGCCGTAGGCCTTTTCGCCGTAGACGATGGGTTCGCTGTCGAATACGCCGTTCAAAAAGGTGCCTTGTATGGTCTCGGCCCCGGCGGCGCAGCCCTCTTCCAGGTTGCCCCGCATGCCGATGAAGCCGTTGGCCAGAGCAAATACCGACTCGTTCTCCCGCAGATTTTTCGCTGCGAAGACCTCCTCGGTGACGGCCCAGGGCTCATAGGGAAATTTCGCCTTCATGCCGTCGTCCTCCTTTCACTCCACTACCCGCAGCAGGTCGGAAAATCTGCCGAGGTTGTACGTTGCCAGTCCGCAGGACACGGCGTCGCCGATGGCGGCGGCGTCCATCCCGGCGGCGAGGGCGGCCTCCACGCCGGCCTTGGCGTCCTCCACCACCAGACAGTCCTCCGGCGCCAGCTCCAAAAATTGGGCGGCCTTGACAAAGACCTCCGGGTCCGGCTTGGAGCGGGTGATGTTGGTGCCGTCGGAGATCTTGTCGAAGTAATCCCCCAGCCCGATGCGGCCTAAAATGAACCTGGTGTTCTTGCTGGACGAGCCGATGCCCAGCAGCAGACCCTTTGCCCGGAGGGCGTCCAGCGTGGTCTTCACCTCGTCGGACAGGTCGGCGGGGGTCATCTGCTTGAGCAGCTCCCGGTAGGTCGCGTTCTTCTCCTCGGCGGCGGCCAGCTTCTCCTCCTCGGTGAGGGTGCCGTCGTACCGCTCCAGCACGATGTCCAGACTGGCCATGCGGCTGACGCCCCGGAGGCGGTTGTTGATGGTCTCGTCAAAGTAGGCGCCCAGCTTGTCGGCCAGCGCCTTCCACGCCAGATAGTGATAGTGATCCGTGGAGCAGATCACGCCGTCCAGATCGAAGATGATGCCCTTGTATTTCATAGCGGAACCTCGTTTCTCGTGTAATCGGTGTATCCATAGTTTTACAAATTACATTATACCATACCCCCCGCGGCCGTGTAAAGAGCAAGAGGGGCCCAAACGGGCCATATCACAAAGCAGACGCCGAAAGCAAAAAGCGCTTCCGGCGTCTGTTGCAGCAGGGATGAAAATGGGATACTTACCGATTCCGGCGGATGACAGTCTTGTAGAAATCCACGGCGCCGGGCAGGCTGAACACGTCGATGTTCTCGTTGAGGCCGTGCATGCCTTTCATCTGGGCAGGGCCGTATACCACGGGGGAGAAGCGGATGCAGGCGTCGCAGATCTGCTGATAGAAGCGTGCGTCGGTGCCGCCGGTCATCACGTAGGGGCAGGCGGGCAGGCCGGGGAACACCTCCTCCACCACCGACGACACCAGCGCGTAGGCGTCGCTGTCGATGGCCACCGGGGGCAGGGCGTCGTAGGCGTTCAGCACCTCCGCCTCCAGGCCGTATTTTTCGGCCAGGGCGGTGAGGGCCGCGTTGCTCTCCGCCATGCCCTGATGGGGGATGTACCGCAGGTTCACCGTCACCGTGGCCCGCTGGGGCATGACGTTGGCGGCGTCGGAGCCGGTCTGCATGGTGAAGGCCGTGGTGGTTTGCAGCAGGGCGGCGGCCTGGGGGGAGATGGCGGGCAGCAGCACCTTCAGCAGCGGCCTGAACAGCCACAGATTGCCGAACAGCAGCCGATAGGCAAAGGGGCCATAGGGCGCCAGCGTGCGGAACATGGCCTCCACCTCTTTTTCGAAGCCTGCCTTCATGGGGCTGCGGGTCTCCACACGGCGGACAAAGGCCGCCAGCCGGGGGATGGGGGAGTTCTTGGGGGGATAGCTGGAGTGTCCGCCGCCGGAGCGGGCGGAGATCAGCAGGTTGCCCTGTCCCTTTTCCAACACGCCGATCATGGCGAAATGGCCCTTGACGCCGCCGATGGGCTCCTGCACAATAGCGCCGCCCTCATCGCAGACCAGATAGGGCTTCACGCCCCGCCGCTGCAGCTCCGCCACCAGCTTGGGGCAGCCGTCGCCGCCCACCTCCTCGGTGCAGGAGGCGCTGAGGTACACGTCGTTTTCGGGGACGAAGCCCTGGTCGAGCAGCTCCTCCACCGCCTGAAAGAAGGCCATCACCGAGCACTTGGTGTCGGCGCTGCCCCTGCCCCAGACTTTGCCGTCCGCGATCTGGCCGGAGAAGGGGGGATGGAGCCACTCCCCCTCGGCGGGTACCACGTCCTGATGGCTCATGAGCACCACGGGCCTGTCGCTGCGCCTGCCCTTCCAGTAGTAGAGCAGATTGCCGTCGATCTCCGTCTTTTCCAACTGCTGATGGACCAGCGGGAACAGGGATGCCAGCACCTGATGGAAAGCCAGGAATTTCTCCCGCTGGTCTTCGCCCAGACGGGACACGGTCTCGCACTGCACCATGCGGGAGAGCTTTTCGGCGTAGGCGTCCTCCCGCTCCGGCTGGCGATCGGGCTGCCACCGGGAGCGCTTGGCCCCGCACAAAAGGGTGCGGATCACGGCGATCAGCACCAGCAGCGCCAGCAGCCCCAACAGGGCGAGCAGGATCCAGAGCGCCGCCCTCATGGCTGCACCTCCGCCTCGGAGGCGCGGCCGCTCTTGCGGTAGAAGAGATAGGCAAGACCGATGGCGATGGCGCCGCTGGGGATGATCATAAAGCTGGTGGAGCCTGTGAGAGAGGGCACCAGAATAAACAGCAGCGACATGATGATGAGGGGTGCGGCGGCGATTTTCAAGTTCCCCTTGTAGTACTTGCAGGCCATGGCGCCGAACAGGGCCGGCACCACGTTGTCAAAAGCGGGCTGCAGGGCAGGGGACTGGAGCAGCGGCTGCAGGGGGATGAGGAGCATCACGCCCACCGCCAGCACCAGAATGGTCACCAGAGAGGACGTGGCGATGGACAGGGTGGAGATGATCTCGTTCTCGGCGGTGCCGGACTTGGCCCCCACGATGTCCCGCGCGTTGACGGCGCAGGGGATCTTCATGTTGATGAGGTTGCCGGTGATGAAGGCCAGATAGCTGCCGCCGGCCCCCAGCATGGGCACGTAGATCAGATACTCGGCCACGCAGCTCACCAGATACACGATACCGATGCTCATGAAGCCCTTGGCGAAGGCCCCCAGATCCGGCATGGCCTTCAGGTAGGCGCCGAACACGAAGGGCGCCCCGATGAGCATGATCAGCGTCAGGGTGATGGCAATCCGCCCCAGCCGATGGGTGGCGCGGAGATATTTTTCGTACTGTTCCCGTTTGATTTCCTCGTTCATGTTCCACACCTCCTTACGCCAGTCTGCCCAGGAAAATGGCGGCGGTCATGGCGATGAGCATGCTCCCCGCGATGGAGAAGCTGTCCACCCATGGGGCGTTCCACCGGCGGCGGGCCCAGAGGAAGATTCCCATGGCGGCAGCGCCCACCAGCGCCACGGCCAGAGGCAGGAAGCTGCCGCCGAAGCGGAACAGCCCCTCGCCGGACACCAGCGTGCCGATGTAGCTGCCCAGATACGCCGACACCAGCCCGATGAACATGGCGGTCATGGCCCTGTCGCCAAAGCCTGCCAGAGAGGAGCCCTTGCCCCCTTTTTTCTTCTCCGGGGAGGGGCTGTTCAGGCGGTTGGTGTAGCGCTTGCAGGTGAAGAGAGAAAAGACCATGCCCCACATGATGCACACGCTCATCAGCAGCGCGATGGTGGTGAAGGCCTGCGCCGTCATCTGGGAGGCGGACAGGCCCCCCAGCCCGATGGCCTCGGCGGCGGCCTCTGCCACCTGGGTTTCATAGTGGAGCGCGCCGATGACCGACAGCCTCAGCCAGGGCCATGGAGTCCCCAGGCTGCCGGAGAGGGCGATGACCCCCAGCAGGATGCCCACGCTGGGCAGCACGGCAAAGGTGGCGCTGGCCACGATGGTCCGCTTCATCTTCGTCACGTCCATGCCGATGGCCTTGCCGGCCCGGTATGCCCGTACGGCGAAGACGACGCACACCAGCGCGACGAAGCAAACGATGACGGCGCAGACGAGATAGATAAAGGGACTGTTGAGCTGGGATAAAACACTCATTCGATCGCCTCCTTACAAAAGATGAGAAAATTATAGATCATCCCCGGGGCTTTTTCAATGATAAGGAAAAGAAAATCCGGCCGAAAAGCGCAATGATGCCCCCTTTTCGCCTCTTTTTGGCATGGATGCCGCAGGAGAAAACGAATAGTGCCGATAAGAATGATGCGGGGGCAGCGAAGCCGAAAGGCCGCGCCGCCCCCGCCACGTATGGCAGAGCCAATTATGATAGCGCCTTCATTCTTTGGGGCAAACTCCCAAACGCCATGCCGGTCCCGGCTCATCACTGCGCAAAGGGCAGGAAAGAAGGCCGAATCAGGCTGCTTTCCTAATTCGATGGGCAGGAGATCGGAGAAGCCGGTGACGTCAAAGACTTCCTTCACCGGCTCATTGGCGTTCGTGATTTTCATCTTGCCTTTTCCGCGCATGGTCCTGTACGTGAACAGCACCACCCGGAGTC
>JBGUNL010000246.1:0-12469 GCA_045117295.1 Candidatus Limivicinus sp. | reverse complement strand
TATCGAGCCCTACGCCTCCTCCGCCTGCGAGCTGGTCGCGGAGATCCTGCAGGAGCTGCCGGAGACGGACGCGGTGCTCCGCTGCGAGGCGGACGCCATGCTGGCCGGCATCGTGCTGGACACCAAGAGCTTTACCATGCGCACCGGCGAGCGCACCTTTGACGCGGCCGCCTGGCTGCGCCGCATGGGCGCCGACACCACGGCGGTCAAGCGCCTGCTGCAGCTGGATCTGGACAACGCCGTGGCCAAATACAAGATCCTCCAGCTGGCAAAGGTCTACCGCGGCATCGCGGTGGCCGCGCCGGCGGAGCCCCAGGACCGCGTGGTGGCCGCCCAGGCGGCGGACGAGCTGCTGAACATCACGGGCGTGGACGCCTCCATCGTGGCGGCGCCGGACGGGAAGGGCGGCTCCTTCGCCTCCGCCCGCTCCATCGGGGACGTGAACGTCCAGCTGATCATGGAGGCCCTGGGCGGCGGCGGCAACCGCAGCGCGGCGGCCGCGCAGTTTGCCGACACGGGCATCGACGAGGCCGTCAAAAAAGTATATCAGGCGATCGACGATTATCTTTCTTAATCCCTTGCGAAACCGTGTTTCGCAAGGGAGGACTCGCGCTTATCGCATGCGGCGATGCGAAATCCGCCGCATTTGGTCGGCGCGAGGGTTCGCCTTGCTCCCCTTAACGTGTTTTTGAGGCGGCAAAGCCCCCTCAAAAACAAATGTGATTTCCTTCGGGGAGTTAGGCGGGCGTGTTTTCATCTTCCAAAGCCGGTTATTTTTCTTTCGTGAAAGGAGCAAATTATAGATGAAAGTTATTTTCAGTGTAGATGTGAGAGGCCAGGGCAAGAAGGGCGAGATGAAGGAGGTTTCCGACGGCTACGCCAGAAACTACCTGATCCCCCGGGGACTTGCCGCCGAGGCCACCGCAGATAATATCAACGCCATGCGTCTCAAGGAGAAGGCCAAGGCCGCGCAGCTGGCCCGGGAAAAGGCCGTCGCCCTGGAAAACGCCAGGAAGCTGGACGGCGTGCAGGTCATCATCCGCGCCAGGGCCGGCGGGGCCGGCAAGCTCTTCGGCGCCGTCACCTCCCAGGAGATCAGCGACGCTCTGAAGGAGCAGTTTGACATCGATATCGAAAAGAACAAGATCGTGCAGGCCGAGCCCATCAAGAGCTTCGGCAGCTACACCGTCAAGGCCAAGCTGGGCTTTGAGACCAGCGGGAACATCAACGTTCTGGTCGTAGAGGCGTAAGACAGAGAGCGGCGTCTTGACGCCGAGAGGATATTGCCATGGATGAACTGCTGGGCAGGAAGGTCCCCTACTCCGCCCCGGCGGAGCAGGCGGTCATCGGCTCCATGCTCATTGACCCCCGGTGTGTGCCGGAGGTTCTGGAAAAACTGAAACCGGATGAGTTCTATCTGCAGCTCAACCGCGACATTTACGAGACCATCTACGCCATGTTCTCCTACAGCCAGGCCATCGACCCGGTGACCGTGCTGGGGCAGATGAAGGTCCGGGGCGTGTACCAGGACAATCTGGAGGAGTACCTGGCGGAGATCATGCGCGTCACGCCCACGGCGGCAAACGTCCTGGAGTACGCCGCCATCGTGCGGGACCGGGCGCTGCTGCGCCGGCTGGGCGAGGCCGCCGACGAGATCGGCAAGCTGGTCTACGAGGGCTCCGGCGAGGCCGAGAGCATGCTGGAAAACGCCGAGCGGCGGATCTACGCCCTGCGGCAGGGCCGCAATGTGGGCGGGCTGATCCACGTGTCCTCGGTGGTGCAGACCGTCTTTGACCAGCTGGACGAGGCCTCCGCCTCCGGCAATCGCATTCCCGGCATCTCCACGGGTCTGGCCGATCTGGACCGGGTGACCCTGGGTCTGAACAAGTCGGAATTGATCCTGATTGCCGCCCGTCCCGGCATGGGCAAGACCAGCATCGCCCTGAACATGGCCCTGCACGCGGCGCTCAACGAGCACAAGACCGTGGCCATTTTCTCCCTGGAAATGTCCCGGGAGCAGCTGGTCATGCGCCTGCTCTCCCGCGCGGCCCTGGTGCCCTCCCAGAATCTGCTGACGGGGCAGCTGTCCGACCAGCAGTGGCGGGACATCACCGACGCCGCCACGGCCATCAGCGCCACCGACATCCGCATCGACGACAACCCCACCCTCACCGTCTCGGACATGAACGCCCAGTGCCGCCGGGTGGCAAACCTGGGCCTTGTGGTCATCGACTACCTGCAGCTGATGCAGTCGGCGGGCTCGGGCCACACCTGGTCCAACGAGAGCCGCACCCAGGCCGTCAGCGATATCAGCCGCATGCTGAAGATCATGGCCAAGGAGCTCAACGTCCCCGTCATCTGTCTGTCCCAGCTCTCCCGCGCCAACGAATCGCGTCAGGACAAGCGCCCCATGCTGTCCGACCTGCGGGAATCCGGCGCCATCGAGCAGGACGCGGACGTGGTCATCGGCCTCTACCGCGACGGCTACTACAACAAGGAGAGCGAAAACCCCAATCTCGCCGAGGCGATCATTCTGAAAAACCGCAAAGGCCAGACCGGCACGGTGGAGCTGCTGTGGCTGCCCGAGTACACCAGCTTCAGCATGCTGGAAAAGCGGCGTGACGATGACGATTGATCTGGATCTGGCCCCTCTGCGGGGCAAAAAGCTGCTGGCCGCCGTCTCCGGCGGGGCCGACTCCATGTGCCTGCTGACGCTTTTGACGGAGGCCGGCCTGGACGTGACCGCCGCCCACTTCGAGCACGGCATCCGCGGGGAGGAATCCCTGCGGGATCTGCGCTTTGTGGAGACCTGGTGCCGGGAGCGGGGCATCCCCTGCCTCACCGGGCACGGCGATGTGCCGGCCTTTGCCGGCGAACAGGGCATGAGTCTGGAGCAGGCGGCGCGTCAGCTGCGCTATGCCTTTCTGGAGCGCTGCGCCGACATGATCGGCGCCGAGCTCATCCTCACCGCCCACAATCTGGACGACAGCGCCGAGACGCTGCTGTTCAATCTCGCCCGCGGGGCGGGCGCCGCCGGGCTCCGGGGCATCCCCGCAAGGCGGGAGAGGATCCTGCGCCCCCTGCTGGGCGTCTCCCGGGCGCAGATCGAGGCATATCTTCTGGAGCGCGGCATCCCCCACGTGGAGGACAGCAGCAACCGGGAGGACCGGTTTGCCCGCAACCTGATCCGGCATCAGGTCATGCCCGCGCTGCGGGAGATCAACCCCCGCTTCTCTGAGGCCGCGGCCCGAGCCGCCGCCCTCACCGCCCGGGACGAGGAGTTCCTGCAGTCTCTGGCCGGGGACTTTCTCCGTGGGGAGGGGCAGGGCGACTCGCTTCCGCTCTCCGCGCTGCGCGCCCTGCATCCGGCCCTCGCCTCCCGGGTGATCCGCGCCCGCGTCTCCGGCCTCTCCGCCGGGCACACCGAGGCGGCCCTCGCCTTTCTCAGGGAGGACGGCCCCGCCACGCTGGATCTGCCGGGCGTTCGCCTGCAGAGGGAGCAGGGCAGGCTCTTTTTCGGAGCGCGCGTCTTCTCTCCCCTGCCCGTCCGGTCTCTGGCCGACGGGGCGGAGCTCCCCCTGCCGGAGGCGGGACTCTCCCTGCGTGTCGAATTGACCGTATACCGCGGAGAAATTCACGACTTGTTCAAGACTTCTTTTCTCAAATATGAGATGATACATCCCGATCTCCTGTGTACCGGGCGCAGGCCCGGGGACCGGATCCGGCCGCTGGGCCGGGGCTGCGCCAAGAGCTTCAAGGCACTGTTTCAGGAGGCGGGAATCGAAATCGGGCGGCGGGACAGCATCCCCGTGATCCGGGACAGCGGCGGTCCCCTGCTGCTCTACGGTCTCGCCCTGGACGAGCGGGCACGCCCGCTTCCCGGCGACAAGGTCTGGAAGCTCACCTTCACGGAAGGATAAAAACCTACAGGAGAATTGCTCTTTATGAAGAACGACATCGAACGCGTACTGATCAGCGAGGCGGAAATTGAGGCGGAGGTCGCGCGGGTCGGCCGCCAGATCTCCGAGGATTTCCGGGACAAAAACCCCATCTTCGTGGGCGTGCTGAAGGGCTGCTTCATCTTCATGGCAGACCTGATGCGGCACGTGGACATCAAGTGCACCATGGACTTCATGGCCGTCTCCTCCTACTCCGGCACCAGCTCCACGGGCGCCGTCAAGATCAACAAGGACCTGGGCCAGGATATTGAGGGCCGCCACGTCATCATCGTGGAGGACATTCTGGACTCCGGCGTGACGCTGAGCTATCTCAAGCACTATCTGCTGGGCCGCAACCCGGCCTCCATCACCATCGCGACGCTGTTGGACAAGCCCGCCCGGCGCAAGTCCGACATCGTGGCCGACTACTCCTGCTTCGAAGTGCCCGACGCCTTCGTGGTGGGCTACGGCCTGGATTATAACGAGCAATACCGCAATCTCCCCTATATCGGGGTTTTGAAGCCCGAGATCTATTCCTGATCCCCGGGCATCAGCAAGCAGTCCCAAGAAGGATGTGACGAGATTTGAATCCAAAACGTGCCAGAGACCTCGGCTTTTATGTGCTGCTGATCGCCATCATGATCGCCGTGATCTTCACCATGACCCAGAGCACCGAGGCCAAGGAGCTCAAGGAGTACTCCGACCTGGTGGATCTCTTTGAAAAAGAGAAGGTGCAGTCCTTCACCACCGAGGGCAACACCATCATTCTGCAGGTCAGGACCGACAGCGGGGAGCCCCCCACCGAGGAAATGACCTACGACCTGATGAGCTTCAACGTCTTCTACAACGACTTCAACGAGACCATCAAGGACCAGTATGCCCGCGGCGTGATTGAAAAGTACGACTATGACGAGGGCTTTGTGGTCCCCTGGTGGGCCAGCATGCTGCCCTACATCCTGGTCATGGGCGGGGCCATGGTCCTGTGGTACTTCATGATGAGCCGCTCCGGCGGCGCGGGGGGCGTGGCCAAGTTCTCCAAGGCCCGCACCCGTCTCGGCAGCGACGAGAAGAACAAGAAGACCTTCAACGACGTGGCCGGCTGCGACGAGGAGAAGGAGGAGCTCAGCGAGATCGTCGACTTCCTCAAGGACCCCAAGGCCTACACCGCCATGGGCGCGCGCATCCCCAAGGGCGTGCTGCTGGTGGGCCCTCCGGGCACCGGCAAGACTTTGCTTGCCAAGGCGGTGGCCGGCGAGGCGGGCGTGCAGTTTTTGTCCATCTCCGGCTCCGACTTTGTGGAGCTGTACGTGGGCGTGGGCGCGGGCCGTGTCCGCGACCTGTTTGAGCAGGCCAAAAAGGCCGCCCCCGCCATCATCTTCATCGACGAGATTGACGCCGTGGGCCGGCAGAGAGGCAGCGGCCTCGGCGGCGGCCACGACGAACGTGAGCAGACGCTCAACCAGCTGCTGGTGGAGATGGACGGCTTCGGCTCCAACGAGGGCGTTATCGTCATGGCGGCCACCAACCGGGCGGATATTCTGGACAACGCCCTGCTGCGCCCCGGCCGCTTCGACCGCCAGGTCTACGTGGGTCTGCCCGATATCCGCGGGCGCGAGGCCATTTTGAAGATCCACGCCAGGGACAAGCAGCTGGCGGAGGATGTGGACCTCAACTCCATCGCCAAGGGCACTCCCGGCTTTGCCGGCGCGGATCTGGAGAACCTCATGAACGAGGCGGCGCTGCTGGCCGTGCGGCGCAAGCACCGCTTCATCAACATGGAGGATATCGACGAGGCCATCCTCAAGGTCCAGATGGGCCCCGAGAAGAAGTCCCGCAAGATGAGCGACAAGGCCCGGCGCCTCACCGCCTATCACGAGTCCGGCCACGCGGTGGCGGGCCGGTACCTGGAGCATGTGGACCCGGTGCACTATATCACCATCATCCCCCGCGGCGCCGCGGGCGGCTTTACCCTCTTCAGGCCCCAGGAGGATCTGGAGAACTTCAAGTCCAAGGCCGAGATGTTCGAGAACATCGTCATGGCCCTGGGCGGCCGTACCGCCGAAAAGCTGTTTCTGGACGATATCTCCACCGGCGCCTCCGGCGATATCCAGCAGGCCAGCTCCATCGCCCGGGACATGGTCACGCGCTACGGCATGAGCGATCGCCTTGGCCCCATCTCCTACGACAGCTCCGCCCACTCCATCTTCATCGGCCGCGACTTTGGCCAGACCAAGAGCTACTCCGAGGAGACCGCCGGCATCATCGACGAAGAGGTCAAGAAGATCTTCGACGAGGCCAGTGCCAAGTGCGAACAGATCCTCACCGAGCACGCCGACCAGCTGCGCGCCATCGCCGAGTACCTGCTGGAGCACGAGACCATGGAGGCCGAGGAATTCAATTACTTCTTCGAGCACGGCGAGTTCATGCCCATGGCCCCCCAGGACCTGCGCAAGGTCAAGGAGGACAAGACCATCGAGCGCCCCGCCCGCAAGATCTCCATGACCGGCGGCGAGACAGCCCCCGCTTCCGAAGCCGCGCCCGCTCCGGAGCAGGCGCCTGTCGAGAGCGCCCCCGCCGAGGAGCCCGCCTCCGAGGAAAAGGACGAATAAACGGAAAAGGCCCGACGGCTGCGCCCGCCGGCCTTTCCGATAAAAAGAAAGGGGTTTTTTATGGATATCGTTCAGCTCTGTGAGATCGGCATGCTGCTGGCCTTCGGCGTCTCCTGGCCCTTCAACATCTCCAAGTCCTGGCGCTCCCGCACCGCCAAGGGCAAGAGCCTGGGCTTTGAGCTTATCATCGTCTTCGGCTACTGCGTCGGCGTGCTGGGCAAGTTCATCACCTTCCGCCGTACCGGCGTCCTGCCCTACTCCACCTGGTTCTATCTGGCGGACATCGCCATGGTGGTCTGTGACATCGTGCTCTACTTCCGCAACCGCGCCCTGGACAAAGCGGCGGAGACGCAGTGAGACGCGAAACGCACAAAGGCACAGGCAATTTGCCTGTGCCCTCTTCTTTTTTTCGCACTCTTTATCCCAGCAGCTCCAGCACCAGGGCCTCCCAGGCCTCATAGCTCCGGGAGCCCACGTAGAGCTGCCCGCCTACCACATAGCCGCCGGCATCCACGAAGACCGTGGTGGGAACATAGCCCGACTGGAAGAGGTCAAAGTCCGCGGTTCTGTGCAGAATGGGGTAGGTGACGCCGGTGCTCTCCAGCACCTTGTCCACATCCTCCTCCATGCCGGGGGTGGAGTAGACGCCCAGGATCCGGAAGCCACGGTCTGCGTAAGTCTCCGCCAGCTTCTGCAGATCCGGCATCTCCCGCACGCAGGGGCCGCACCAGGGCTCCCAGAAATTGAGCATGGTCAGACTGCTGTCCGCAAAGACCCCCTCGTCCCAGGGGTTCCCCTCCCGGTCCGTGGTCCGGAAGGAAAGCGGAGCGGCCGTCTCCTCCGCATCGCTCCCGCTCTCTGCGGCGTCATCCGTCGTGGGCTTCCCTGCAGCCGCGGGCCTTGCCGCGAAGATGTACAGACCTATGAGAAGCACTGCCGCCAGCAGCAGAATCAGCATCTTCTTCACAGAAGATTCCTCCATCCGTTCTTGGTATTTGTATCATACCAGAAAGCGCCGCCGGCGACAAGCGAAAGACGGCGGCGCGGTGTTCTGTTTTCCTCAGTCCGTCAGAAGCTTGACCAGCAGCAGGCAGAGCACCGCCAGGATGATGGGCCGGGTGATCTTTGCGCCCCGGCGCATGGCAAGGCCCGACCCCACGAAGTTCCCCAGCATGTTGCAGGCCGCCGCGGCCAGCCCCAGCGGCGCCAGCACCGTGCCGCCCCGCAGGAAGACCGCCAGGGCCGTCAGGTTGGTGGTGAGATTGATCACTTTGGCCTGGGCGTTGGCCGAGGGCACGGAGAGTTTGGCAAAAACCGTGAAGGCGATGATGAGGAAAGTGCCGGTCCCGGGGCCGTAAAAGCCGTCATAGAAGCCGATCACCAGGGCCGCAGCCAGGCAGATGGCCAGCATTCTGGCGGCGGGGATCTCCTCGTCCTGTTCCCGGTCGGGGAAGAGGCGGGGGTTGAGCACCAGGAAGGCCGCCGCAGGCAGCACCGGCAGCAGCAGCGTGCGGATCAGCTGCTCGTCTGCCAGCAGCGATAGGCGCGAGCCGAAGAAAGAACCCAGCATGGCCGCCGCCACCCCGGGCAGCGCCAGCTTCCAGCGCACCAGGCCGTTTCGGATGAAGCGAAGGGTGGTCAGCGAGGTGCCGCAGGCGGAGGAGAGCTTGTTGGTGCCGATGGCCACATGCACCGGCAGTCCCGCAAACAGGTAGGCGGGCAGAGAGATCAGCCCGCCGCCGCCCGCGATGGAATCCACAAAGCCCGCCAGAAACAGCAGCGGGCAGACGATGAGAAACATGTTCGGTGTGAGGGTCATGCAATCGCTTCTTTTCTGTCGAATGTCTCGGGCTATTCTGTCACACGGGCGGCGCTTTGTCAATCCTCCCCGGGGCGGACGCGGAAACGCCCGGCCGCACAAGCCGCGGTCGGGCGCCTGGTTTCAGGGGATGCGCTCAGTTCTTTTTCTTCTGCACCAGCAGATAGACCGGCAGGCCGACCAGCGTGATGGCGACGCTGGCCAGAGCCATGAGCCGCCCGCGGCTGCCGGACAGGAAGAGCTGGCTGAAGACCACGAACGCGCCGCTGGCGATGGCCAGGGCGGGGATCACGGGATAGCCCGGGACCTTGTACTTGCGCTCCAGCTCCGGATGGGTGTGCCGCATGCGGATGACGCAGAAGAAGGTCAGGGTGTAGAAGATCCAGCAGGAGAAGGTGCCCATGTCCGTCAGCAGGTCAAACTGGCCGATCAGGGAGTAGAGCGCCGCCAGAGTGCCCACCAGGATAATGGCGTTGGCGGGGACCAGCTTCCGGTTGAGCCTGGCCAGCGCCCCGCTGCAGGGGAGCATGCCCTCCCGGGCCAGGTAGTAGGCCACCCGGGAGCCGGAGAGCAAAAAGCCGTTGCCCGCGCCGATGACGGAGATGATGATGCCCACGGCGATGATGGTGCCGCCGGCGCTGCCAAAGAGCTTGGTGGCCACCGCGGCGGCCGGGGATTCGATGCGCATCAGCTCGCTTGCCGGGATCACCCGGATGTAGGCGATGTTGATGAGCAGATAGACCGCCATGATGATGCTGACGCCGCCGACGATGGCCCGGGGCAGATCCTTCGCGGGGTCCTTCATCTCCCCGGCGATGGCGCCCACGTTGGTCCAGCCCTCAAAGGCAAACAGCACCGCCAGCAGCGTGGTGCCAAGGGCGGAGCCCGCGTTGATCCCCTCGCCCACCACGGGGGTCAGGATCGGGGCGCCGCTCCTGCCCAGGACGAAGCCCACGACGGTGATGAGAAACAGCGGGATCAGCTTGCAGACCGTGGAGACGATCTGGAACTTGCTGGCCGAGCCGGAGCCCAGGGTGTTGAGCGCCACCACCCCCGCGATGATCAGCAGGGCCACGGGCATAGCAATGTTCACGCCCAGCAGGCCGGACAGCTCCGTCCCCACCTTCACACCGTAGCCGGCCAGATACGCGGGGTAGAAGATGACCACCTGCATCCACCCGGCCAGAAAGCCGATGCGCCGGTCATAGACCTCACCCAGGTACGTCACCATGCCGCCGGTGCGGGGGATCAGCACCGCGATCTCGGCAAAGGTCAGGGCGCCGAAAATGCTGATCAGGCCGCCGATCACCCAGGACAGCAGCCCCAGCCCCGGCGCGCCGCCGGTGGCCTGGTAGATGGCGTAGGGCTTGAAGAACACGCCGGCGCCGATGACGCAGCCCACCACGATGGAGATGGCGGACATCACGCCCATGTTCTTTTTCATTTCATTTGCTTTTTCAGCCATGTCTCTTTCCTCTCGTTCTTATCGTATGATCGCAGGCGCCCTCCCGATCCGGGAGGGCGCGGTTTTTTCCTCGCGTGGTATTTCTGCGTCAGGCCGGGATGCAGACGACCTCTTCGCGTCTCTGGTCATCCACCCAGTGGAGCTTGCCGTCCAGGATGAAGAAGCGCCCGGAGCCGCCGGTGCTCTCGTTCTGCACCGTGTATTCGGTGTCGCTGGTGTACTTCTCCTCCCAGTAGTGTCCGTCCCGGTATTCCATGATATCGTTTCTGGACACAGTCGCCGTCATGGTCCAGCGGGCGCGCTCCGCGTTCGAACCGGACCAGCTGATGGAGACGCTCATGCTCCCCTCCGCCAGATACTTGAACTCGATCTGGCAGCGGCCGGCGTTCTCCTCCGCCCAGCGGCCCTCAAAGCCCTGCCTCTTCGGGGCAGCCGTGGGGGTGGGCTGGCCCTTGACGGTGATGAGGGCCGAAGCGGTGTTTGTGGAGCCGTGGTCATTGGTGAAGCGGCAGTACACCTTCCAGCCGTTGATGGAGGCCGGAATGTTGTCCAGGGTCATGTCCTTGGAATAGCCCTTGATGATCTTCATATCCGGGAACTCCTCGGCCGCCTTCAGGTAGTCGATGTCCCGGCTTCCGTCCGGGCTGACAAAATGCCACTCCGCCAGCTTTGCGTTTTCATAGCGGGTGACGAACTGGCACTTGCCGCCCACCGCCACGGTCTCCCCCGTCGGGTCTTTCGTGACCACGGGCGCGTTGGGATTGGTCGGCGCCGCAGAGCTTCCGCTTCCGGTCCCGGTCCCGGCCCCCTTCACGGTGATGAGCGCCGCGGAGGTGTCCGCCGAGCCGGAGTCGTTGGAGAAGCGGCAGTACACTTTCCAGCCGTTGAGCTCCGCCGGGATCTTGTCCAGGGTCATGTCCTTGCCGTAGCCGTCGATGATCTTCAGCGTCGGGAACTCCTTGGCCGCCTGGAGATAGTCGATATCCCGGCTGCCGTCCGGGCTGACAAAGTGCCACACAGCCCACTTGGCGTTTTCATAGCGGGTGACGAACTGGCACTTGCCGCCCACGTTCACGGTCTCGCCGGTGGGGTGCTTTTTGATCACCGGCAGATTGGAAGACGCGGGCTTCGCCGTCGGCGCCGGGGTGGGCGCCTGCGTGGGGACGGGGGCCAGCGTGTGCGCCGGCTCGGGCACAGGCGTGGGCGCAGGCGTTGCGGCCGGGGTTTGCGCCGCATCCGATCCGGGCGCCGTGTTCGCGGGAATCACGAAGCCGCCCGACGGGGTTTCCGCGGGCGCGGGGGCGGCGCTTTCCAGGGAATACTCCGGGATAGCGGAGCTCGCCGGCTCCGCCGGGGCCGCCTCAGCGGCCTTCTTTTTTCTGCCGCAGCCGGTCAAAAGCAGCATCAGCGCCAGCGCAAGGCAGGTTGACATAATCAGTTTCTTTCTCATTTTGTCGCCTCTCCTGGGTTTATAGGATAGGATTATTGTACTCCCAAACAGCGCACAATGCCACTAAAAGTTTTTTCATTCCATGACTGCGCTTTCATTCCCGGGCCCGGTTTTGCGAACAGCATACGAGTACGGCGCGGAGCACCAAAAATCGCCGCCCCGCAACAGTGCAAAAGACGGAGGGCCGGCGAGGGACTCGTTTGCATTTCTTTTCCCTTGCGGGGGACGGGAAAAGAAATAGAAGAATCGACCAGTGTTTGCACTGGTCGATGAAAGCCCCATAGGGGCTTTCAATTATCATTCGAGCCCCGCTGGCGCACCAAAAAAAGCAGCCTTTCGGCTGCTTTTTTTGGTGCTCCAGCGGGGACTCGAACCCCGGACACCCTGCTTAAAAGGCAGGTGCTCTACCTCCTGAGCTACTGGGGCGAATGGCTGGGATGGCGGGACTCGAACCCACTATATCGGAGTCAAAGTCCGGTGTGTTACCATTACACTACATCCCATCGTGTTGAAAAACCGAGGCCGGTGCAGCCAGCCTCGGCTCATTTGTAAGTGGGGTGGGATATGGGGCTCGAACCCACGACACCCGGAACCACAATCCGGTGCTCTACCAACTGAGCTAATCCCACCAAATCTGTCCGAACGGGTTTCCGTTCGTACTATCTAAACTCAAAGCCGAGACCTTGAGGGGATTCTCCAATTGCTGGGGAATCTATATAAAACACATCGGCACTTTCGCGCCAATGGCGGTCGACTGAACCAAACACAAAGCCCAACGAAGTGGGTTTGTGTTTGAAAGGAAGAAGGAGATCACGGATGCGCAGCTTTCGCGGCTCTTACGCAAACCGCAGAAGCGGAGCGGAGTGAGCTTCTTCTGACGTCCTGGCACGCCAAGAGGGATTCGAACCCCCGACCTACTGCTTAGAAGGCAGTTGCTCTATCCTGCTGAGCTATTGGCGCATATATTACCCGCACCAACGCCTGCGAACTCAAATCAAAGCCCGGCGCAGCGGGTTTGATTTGAAGAAGGAGGAAGGAGCCCGCGGATACGGAGCTTTCGCCGCCCCGGCGGAAGCGGAGGGAAGCGCGCTTCTTCCGACGTTGGAGCGGGTGATGGGAATCGAACCCACGTATCCAGCTTGGAAGGCTGGTGTTCTACCATTGAACTACACCCGCACGTCGTCCCAT
>JBGUNL010000245.1:0-2967 GCA_045117295.1 Candidatus Limivicinus sp. | reverse complement strand
CGTCCGCCATCACCATGCACAGGTGGTCGTCGTCGATCAGGAAGAAGTCGTAGAAGTCGCCGCCCACCTCCTTGGCGGGATCCATGGCGGCGTAGATATCAAACTCGGGTCTGGTGGGGAAGGCCGGGAAGATGTGCGGCAGCATGCTGTTCTGAATCTGGTTTGCCATCTGCAGCTCCGTGCTGACGCGCTCCTTCTCCCGGGTGATCTGGGTGATATCCTCGATGTACTTCTTAGTCTTTTGGGACAGATCAGCGAAGGCCTCGGCCAGCACCTGGATCTCGTCGCCGGTGCGGTAAACGTCCTGCATCTCAAAGAGCTTCCCGGTCTTGCCGCTGTCGATGATGGTCTCGGTCATCTTCTCGATGGGCTTGACGGTGCGGTTGGCCCCGTAGGCGCCGATGACGCCGCCGGCGGCAAACAGCAGGATCAGCATGGCGGTGACGTTCTGGCGGATCTTGCCGATACCGGCGCGGAAGCCCGCGCTTGCCGTGTCGTTGATGCTGTCATAGACGGCCAGCATCTGCTTTTCGGGCAGCTCGGTCCGCTCCTTGTCCACCACGGAGATCACAGCCCAGCCCACCGAGGGCATGGGCGCGCCGGCCACATAGTACTCCTTGCCGTCGATGGTCATGACGGAGAGGGGGGTCGTTTCGTGCAGCGCGGAGCGGGTAAAGGTGTTGAGCTCTTCATCCCCCGCGTCCTGGAGCGCCTGGATGCGGGCGGAGGTCGCCACGGAGAAGCTGCTGCCGCTGGGGGCCAGGATCATCTGCCCCTGGTCGTTGACGATGTAGGTGAAGCTGTATCCGTTGTCCGTGGAGGCGTTGACGAAGTTGTCCATGCTCTCCATCACGATGTCCACGCCCACGACGCCCACGGTCTCGCCGTCCACCACCACGGGGGCCGAGCAGGTGACGCAGAGTTCCCCGCTGAAGGCGTCCTTCTCCACGCCGGTGAAGAACAGCCTGCCGGTCTCCACCGCGCCCACGTACCAGGGCCGCTGGCGCACGGGGAAGGGCTTGAGATTGCCGCTTTCGTCAAAGCGGTTGCGGGAGTTGATGTCCACGCCCAGATGGGTGCCGTCGCAGAGGCCGATAAAGCAGCCCTTGACCTTCTCGGAGTTGCTGTACATGGCGATCATAGGGCTGGTCAAATGGCCGACAAGCCCGATATACTCCGACTGGGTGTAGTCGACCCCCTCCTCGCACAGCACCTGCGCGCTGGGCGTGCCGTCCTTGGCGGGATCGGGGGGAGAAACCTCCACAGGCGAGAGGAAGTCTTTGCTCTCCAGGATACCCTGGGCCATGGTCTGCAGCATGCGGGTGTCGCTGATGACCTCGGCAAAATCGCTGTCCGCGATCTGGGCCTGCATGGAGGTGGAGCTGACCAGCGTCCCCTCCATCACCTGGCCCATGGTCTCGGAGGAGACCTGTGAGATGGCCTCCTGCTGCTGAACGCGGGTATCCTCCACGATGCCGGTGAGCATTTTGCTGTGATAGAGAAAAACCACGGCGAAGAACAGCACCACCGACGCCAGCAGAATCAGCACAAAGGCGATGGTTTTTTTCTGCATTTTTCCCAGATGGATTCCAAATCCGTTTTTCAACATAGACGCCTCCGCGGTTGCCCGCACGTACAGAGTTTTGTCCGTCGTATCCTAAACACTTCTATTTTACACGCATTCACCGGAAGAATCAAGAAGCGCCTGCGGCCAAAACCGCGCGCTCACGAAAAAACGCAGGCGTCCGGGAGGACGCCTGCGGAGATGGAGCATGGGATACGGCAACCTGCGGTCAGATCAACTCCCGCAGCGCGAGCCTGACCCCGTCTTCGTCGTTGGAGGGGCAGAGCCGGTCGGCGTGCCGTTTGGCCTCCTCCGTTCCGTTTTCCATGACGACGGCCAGCCCCGCCGCGTCCAGCATGCTCAGGTCGTTTTCGGCGTCGCCGAAGGCGATGGCCTCGGCCGTCGGGATGCCCTGCATCCGGCAGAAATTGGACAGGGCCTTCCCTTTGTCGACGCCTTTGGCGTTGACCTCGAGAAAGATCGGCCCGGAGGAGGAGATCTCCAGCTGCGGAAAGCGCTCCCGCAGATCCCCCATGACCGCCTCCCGGTCGGCCCCCTCGTCCAGATAAAACAGGAACTTCTGCGCCCCCATCCCCGTGGCCGCGAAGGCCGCCCGCACGTCGGGGACGCCGGTGAAGTTCACAAGAATATCCCGGACCGCACTGTTTCGGATGTAGGCGCAGATGGTTCCGTCCTCGTCGCCCCGGCAGAATCTCTCGCCGTTGAACACCACCGACTCGTAGACCGGGAGCTCCCGGGCATACGTCAGGACCTCCAGGGCCAGCACGCGGGGGATGTTCTCCTCGTAGATATAGCGCCCCTCCGCATAGTCGTAGACCGCCCCGCCGTTGCAGCAGATGGCATAGCGCAAAAAGGGCAGGCCCTTCAGCGCGTCCGGCAGCTCCCGGTGGGTCCTTCCGGTGGACGGGAGAAACCACACGCCCTTTTCGCAGATCCTCTGCAGCTCGGCAACTGTCGCCGCCGAAATCGTCTTGTCCGACCGCAGCAGGGTCCCGTCCAGATCTGTCGCAACCACTCTGTACATATTCGTCCTCCTGAAACGCTGCGAAAAATTTTTGCTTCTGCCCGGCACCCCGCAGGCGCGCCGCTTATACAATAGCCGCCCGATAAAAGCAGACAGCTCCGAAGCAGGGCTGCCAAACGGGGCCCCATCGAAGCCAAGCGCTGCGATGGGGAGAGGAAGAAAAAAGCAGCCGGTCGATGTGCTGCCGCCTGCGGCGGCACATGACCAGACTGCTTTTCTTCTGACGAATTAACGCTTGCTGAACTGAGGAGCACGTCTCGCGGCCTTGAGACCGTACTTCTTACGCTCTTTCATACGAGGATCGCGGGTCAGCAGACCTGCGGCCTTCAGAGTGGCGCGGTAGCTCTCGTCGACCAGG
>JBGUNL010000244.1:0-2102 GCA_045117295.1 Candidatus Limivicinus sp. | reverse complement strand
CTTTGCGCCCGGCTTGCTTTATATGTTTCCATCAACCCAAAACCGCTTATTCGCCGCTGGCGCCGTAGTTTTTGAGCACGCGGGCGGAGGGGTCGTTTACGTCGCAGCCGGGCCAGCTTCTGTTTGGCATCCAGAAGTCCGCGATCATCTCCGCCTGTCCGGGATAGTACTTTTCAAAGAGTTCCCGGTACAGCAGGCTCTCCTTGGTAAAGGGGCGGCCGTAGGCGAAGGCCATCCGTTTTCGCGCAAACGCCTCGTCGGTGTACAGGCTCTCGGCGTAGGCTTTGAGATCGTCCACCATGGAGTGGCCCACCGCGTCGGAGAAGGCCGCCTTCTGCCGCCAGAGGATCTCGTCGGGCAGCAGACGATCCTTTTCAAAGGCATGTCGCAGGAGGTACTTTCCCATGTTATAGGTGTTCATTTTGAGTGCCGGGTCGATCGCCATCACGTATTTCACAAACTCCAGATCCCCGAAGGGCACGCGGGCCTCCAGAGAGTTTACCGAGATGCAGCGGTCGGCGCGCAGCACGTCATACAGATAGATCTCGTCGATGCGCTTTTTCGCCTCCCGCTGGAATTCCTCCGGCGAGGGGGCAAAGTCCGTGTACTTGTAGCCGAAGAGCTCATCGCTGATCTCCCCGGTCAGCAGGACGCGCACATCCGTCTGCTCATGGATGGCCTTGCAGCAGAGATACATGCCCATGCTGGCCCGGATGGTGGTGATGTCCCAGGTGCCGAGGGCGGCGACGACCTCCTCCAGGGAATCCAGCACCTGCTGCCGGGTCATAAAGACCTCTGTGTGCTCGGCGCCGATAAAGTCCGCCGCCGTGCGGGCGTACTTGAGGTCGATGGCGTCCACGTCCATGCCGATGGCAAAGGTGCGCACATGCTTGCCCAGGATCTTGGCGGAGATGGCGCAGACCAGGCTGGAGTCCAGCCCGCCCGAGAGCAGAAAGCCCAGGGGCGCGTCCGCGTCCAGGCGCTTGTCCACCGCGAGGATCAGCCGCTCACGGATGCCGGCGCAGATCGAATCCAGATCGCCGCCGATATAGGCATCGACCGTGGTCAGATCGGCATAGCGGACGAACACGCCGTCCTTCCAGTAGTGTCCCGGCGGGAAGGGCTTGATCTCTTCGCAGAGGCCGACGAGGTTCTTGGCCTCGCTGGCAAAGACCATGCTGCCGTCCGGGAGCGTGCCGTAAAACAGCGGGCGGATGCCGATGGGGTCGCGGGCCGCGAGGAAGCTGCCGCTCTCGCCGTCATAGAGGATCATGGCAAACTCCGCGTCCAGTTTCGCGAACATCTCCACGCCGTACTTGCGGTAGAGCGGCAGGATGATCTCACAGTCGGACTCGCTCTGAAAAACATAGCCCTCGTCCTCCAGCTCCTTTTTCAGCGGGCGGAAGAGGTACAGCTCTCCGTTGCAGACACACATGTCGCCGTCCAGGTGGAAGGGCTGCATGCCCTCCGGGTGCAGGCCCATGATGGCCAGGCGGTGAAAACAGAGCCAGCCATCCCCGGCCCTCTCCACGCGGCTCATGTCCGGGCCGCGGGAGACGGTGCGGTCAAAGAAGGGTTTGAATTCCTCCGGCGTCAGGCTGCCGGACGTAAAGCCCATAATGGAACACATACGGATCCTCCTGTTCTCTCTATTCCCATTCTACGGTAGCGGGCGGTTTACTCGTGATGTCATAAACGACACGGGAGACATCGCGCACCTCATTGGTGATGCGGGAGGAGACCTTCTCCAGCAGCTCATAGGGCAGGCGCGCCCAGTCGGCGGTCATGAAGTCGTCGGTGGAGACGGCGCGCAGGGCCACCGTCCAGCCGTAGGTGCGCTCGTCGCCCATGACGCCGACGCTGCGGTTATTGGTCAGAACGGCAAAATACTGACTGGGCACATGTAAGAGCCCGGCCTTTGCCACCTCCTCGCGGAAGATGGCGTCGGCCTCGCGGAGCACCTGGAGCTTTTCCTCTGTGATCTCCCCCATCACGCGGATGGCGAGGCCCGGCCCCGGGAAGGGCTGGCGCATGACAAGTGCCTCGGGGATGCCGAGTTCCAGACCGACAGTGCGCACCTCGTCCTTGAAAAGCGCCCGCAG
>JBGUNL010000243.1:0-3016 GCA_045117295.1 Candidatus Limivicinus sp. | reverse complement strand
ACAAACTCTCTTGAATCGCGGAACGGATTAGAGTATAATACTAAAGTCTGCAAACATGAGGACAATGGATAATCTTACGCAAAGGATGAAATACAGTCATGAGTGCATCAACCGAAAGAAAAATGCGTCAGGCCGCCCGCGAGGCCGGCACTGACAAGAAGACCCTGGCCCAGGAAAAGGCGGCCGCGGAGCAGGCCAGGAGCAAGCGCCGCTGGACCATCGGCACCGCCGCCGTGGCGATCCTGGTCGCCCTGGTGCTGCTGCTCAATTCCCCGCTGGTCTATCAGAGCGCCGCGTACACCGTGGGCGACCGGAAGTTCTCCACCGCCGAGGTCAGCTATCGCTACGCCAACCAGTACCTGACCTTCGCCAACCAGTACGGCAGCTATGCCTCCATGTTCGGCCTGGACACCAACGGCGGCATCGCGGGGCTTGCCAAGCAGGACTGCCCCTTCTCGGACGGCAGCTGGAAGGACTACTTCCTGGAGGCCGCCAAGAATGAGATGCAGCAGACCACCGCGCTGCTGGACTACGCCGCGGCAAACGGCATCGCCCTGGACGAGGAGGAGCTTGCCGACGTGGAGGCCGCCTTCGACGGCATCGACGAGCGTGCCAAGTCCTACGGCTACGCCAATGCCGACAAGATGATGGCCGCCAACTACGGCGCGGGCGTGAACGTGGCCCTGGTCCGCAGCGCCATGCAGGAGTCCGCCCTGGCCAACAAGGCCATGGAGGCGCTGCAGGAGAGCTTCTCCTACACCGAGCAGGATCTGGAGGAGCGCTACCAGAGCTATGCGGGCATGCGCGACTATTTCGACTACAGCTATGTGACTGTGGAGGCCCACGGCGATGAGGACAGCGAGCCCACCGAGGAGAGCAAGGCGGAGGCCATGAAGACCGCCGAGACCGTCAGGGCCGCCTACGCCGCCGCCAAGGGCGACGACTATGCCCAGCGTCTCAGCGACGCGGCGCAGGCCCAGGGCCTGAGCGCCAACCGCGGCCGCAGCACCATCGGCAGCGGCCTGGTGGCTGCCGGCGAGTGGATGATGGACGCGGCCCGCAAGGCCGGCGACGTGACCGTGGAGGCCGACGCCGACGGCGACCACGTCTACGTGGTGCTGTTCATCAGCCGCAACGACAACCACTACTATCGCCCCTCCGTGCGCCACATCCTCATCAAGGCTGAGGCCGATGAAAACGGCGTCTACACCGAGGCGGCCAAGGCGGCCGCCAAGGCCCGGGCCGAGGAGATCCTGGCCGAGTTCGAGGCCGGGAACAAGACCGAGGAGAGCTTTGCGGATCTGGCAAACCTCTACTCCGAGGACACCGGCTCCAACACCAACGGCGGCCTGTACGAGAACATCGTCAAGGGCACGATGGTGGAGGAGTTTGACGCCTTCTGCTTCGCAGGGCACAAACCGGGCGACACCGGCATCGTCTACGGGGAGAGCGCCACCTACGCCGGCTATCACGTGATGTACTACGTGGGCGAGGGCGAGGAGCTCTACTCCAGCTCCATCGCCAAGGACGACCTCCGCTCCGCGGCCCTGACCGAGAAGATGGAGGAGATGACCGCGGCCTTTCCTGCCAAGGAGGGCTTCGGCATGAAGTTCGTCGGCTGATCGCCGAAAGAGACCAAACGCCGCCGGGAACCCCGGCGGCGTTTTTGGAAGGAGCACAAAGCATGGAAGAGAGAACCATCCGGACCGAAATGCTGCTGGGGCGTGAGGCCATGGAAAAACTGAAGAACAGCCATGTGGCGGTGTTCGGCCTGGGGGGCGTGGGCTCCTGGTGCGCCGAGGCCCTGGCCCGCACGGGCGTGGGAAAGCTCACGCTGGTGGACCGGGACACCGTGGGCGAGAGCAACCTGAACCGCCAGCTCATCGCCCTCTCCTCCACCGTGGGCATGCCGAAGACCGAGGCCATGGCCGCGCGGCTGCGGGACGTCAATCCCGGCATCAAGCTGCGCCTGATCGAGGGGCACTATGAGGCCGCCGACCGGGAGCGCTTTTTCGCCGATTACGACTTCGTGGCCGACTGCATCGACCTGGTCTCCTGCAAGCTGGATCTGATTATGACCTGTCGGGAGAGGGGCATCCCCGTGATCTCGGCTCTGGGCACCGGCAACAAGCGGGACGCGCAGCAGCTGCGGCTGGACGATATCTCCAAAACCTGCGGCTGCACCTTTGCCCGGGTGATCCGAAAAGAGCTGCGGGCCCGGGGCGTGGAGCACCACCCGGTGGTCTACTCGCCGGAGGAGCCCATGGAGGCCGCACAGTTCGAGGCCCCGCCTCCGGGGAGGCGCAGCGTCCCCGGCTCCCTGGTCTGGGTCCCCGCCAGCGCGGGCATGCTCATGTGCCAGTACATCGTGACCGGGCTCACAGGCCTGGCATAAAACGAACGCACCGCCCTCCGCAGGGGATGCGTGTTCGCAGGATTCGACGCGCCGTATGCCCTGCGCCGGAGCTGTGCCGTCTTCCGGCCATCGCGATGGCGGGCGGTTCAGCAGTTGAGCGCGTGGGCGCCCTTTTCTCCTGGGAGCAAAAAACCGTTTCTTTCCGCGAGAGGAAAGAAACGGTTTTTGCTTGGCGCGGGCAAGCTGCGGCGAACAACAAAAATCAGGCAATCATTGTCTGCGTTTTTACCGGGCGTTGTAGGCCTCGATGCCGGCCTTGAGGATGTCGATGGCGCGGGCGATGTCCGGGGCGTTGATGGTGTAGGCCAGGCGCACCTCGTTTCTGCCGCGGCCCGGGGTGGCGTAGAAGGGCTCGCCGCAGGCGAAGAGGACGGTCTCGCCCTTGTCGTCAAACTCGTTGAGCAGGAACATCTGGAACCTGTCCGCGTCGTCCACGGGCAGGGCGCACATGACGTAGAAGGCGCCCTTGGGTTCCCGGCAGACGCAGCCGGGAATCTCCTGCAGCTTGCGCACCATGGTGTCCCGCCGCAGGCGGTACTCCTCGCGCACCGCGTCAAAGTAGCCCGGATCCATGCGGTACAGGGCGGCCGCGGCCACCTG
>JBGUNL010000242.1:0-2807 GCA_045117295.1 Candidatus Limivicinus sp. | reverse complement strand
TGTTCCTTCTCCTCCGGCGCGGCGTTCTCCCCGCGGATGGAGGTCAGCAGAAGCTGGTCCACACAAGCGCGCATCTGCCGGGTCTGGGGCTGGATCAGATGTTCATAGAGCAGACAGCGGATGACAAACTCCCCCGCCCGCAGAGCATAGCCTGATTTCTGCATGGCCACCACGGACACGCCCAGCTTCTTCAGATCGCCCCGCAGCTGGTTGAGGCTGGTCATGACGGTATTCTTGCTCACCTGGAGAACGTCCGTCAAAAAGGCCAGGGATACGTCCTCCCGGGCAAGGCCCACAGCCAGCAGGATCAGGGTCTTGCGCTCGTCCTGGGAGAGGATATAGCTGGGGTCCGGGCGGTCGCATTCCAGCAGGGCGGCCCGGATCTCCCCTTCCCGGCTCACGTCCAGCAGAAGCCGGTCGTCTGTCAGCGCGGCCTGCGGGAAACCCAGCTCCCGCAGATCGTCGTTGAGCTTGCCGAGGTTGTATTGGAGCGTGCGCCGCGTCAGCTCCAGATGCTGCATCAGGCGCTCGGTCGGTATGGAGCCGCCGGCCTTGAGCAGTTCATCCAGCAGTCGGACAATGATATAGTTGGTTTCCATGGCTCACACTCCTTTTTCTGCGATCGGAAGCGGACCGCCGTGTAATCGCAGACGGTTACACGGCGGTCTTTTCTTGGCTTGGAAAATGATCTGTGTCCGTCCGATCCAGCGCAAAACGCCGTCAGATCAGCCGAGACCGAAGAGCTTTGCGATGTTGCCGATGATGACGATCCACAGACTGCACTCGGAGAAGCCCATCTGCTGCACGAAGGTGCCCACAGTGTTGGCCACCAGCGGCATGGCCAGTGTGGTGACCACCATGATCAGGATGCCGCCCAGGATGCCCCAGGCGATGACGCCGCGGCGTCCGCCGTAGGAGTTGGCAAACACGCAGCCGGAGGCGACGTCGAAGTACACGGCGGCGACCAGGGGAACCAGCACGTAGGCGCTCAGGCCGGAGAAGTTGATGACGAACATGGTCACCATGCTGGCGGCCAGGGCGATCAGATAGCCGATCATCAGGGAGTTCTGGCCATAGGGGTAGATCATCGGGATGTCCAGGGCGGGAATGGCGCCGGGGACGACCTTCTTGGAGATACCGGTGAAGGCGGGGATGATCTCGGCCATCATCATGCGGCAGCCCTGCAGCAGGATGATGATGCCGGCGCCGAAGGACATGCCGTTTGTGATGGAGAAGGTGAACACATCGCTGCCATAGATTGCGGAGCGGGTATCACTCTTGAGGAAGATGGCGATGAGGAAGTACAGGATGCTCATCATCAGGCCGCCCACCAGGGTGGTGTCACGCAGGAAGTCCACCTTGGGAGAGAGCTTGATTTTCTCCATATTGTCGATGGGCTTGTCGCCGTAGGTCTTGGCCATGAGCTGGCCGACCCGGGAGGCGCACCAGCACCAGAAGGTGCCCGAGTGGGCGATGGAGAAGTTGCGCTTGCCGGTGAGGTGCTCCATGTCAGGCAGCAGCATCACGGGCGTGATGGAGATGGCGCAGAGATAGCCGAAGGTGGCGAAGGCGATGAGGGCGCCGCCGGACAGGCCGAACTGCACGCCGAGCCCCAGCCAGAGCATGGAGAAGAACATCATCATGTGGCCGGTCAGATAGATGGTTTTCAGCGGGGTGAAGCGGGCCAGGATCAGCTGAATGATAAAGCCCAGCACCATGACGATGCCCACCTGCATGCCGTACTGGCCGAGGAAAGCGCCGAAGTCGGCCAGAGGCGCGCCGGCGGATTTGGTAACGGAACCAAAAGCCTCGGAAAGCGGGGCGATGGCCGCCTGCAGCATGGCGACGCCGGCATTGAGGACCAGCACGCCGAGCATGCACTTGAAGGTACCCTTGATTACGTCGCTGGCGGATTTCTTCTGCAGGAGCAGACCGACCATGGCGATCAAGGATAGGAAAATTGCGGGAGTCTGGAAAATCTGTGCGATGTATTGAATGACTGCCATAAAATCCTCCTCTTTCTACGTTCTCTCTCTTGCCTCTTAACCGTTCAGGATTTCCTGTGCAGCGGGGATGACCGCCTTTGCGATGAGCTCATGGTCCAGAAAATCATCGACCTGTACAACACGAACGCCGGGATTGGCCGACTGCACTTCGTTGAACAGCCCGTCCGAGGTGCAGATCATGTCGCAGTTGAGTCCGGCGGCGCTGGTCAGGTCAGAGGTGATGGTCTCGGCGCGGATGCCCGCGTCGCCGAACACGTCATCCAGACTCATCTTCAGCACAAGACTGGTGCCGCAGCCATAGCCGCAGACGCAATAGACCGTCAGCGTTTTGTCATTCGCCATATTGTATCCTCCTTTCCTGCAGATTATCGGAAAGCGTTGGGAATCAGCTCTCTGCGCCCAGAATCTCCTGAGCGGCGGGAAGGGCGATCTCCTTCAGCGCATTTCTGTCCAGAAAATCAAATACCTCCAGCACACGGGTACCGGGGTTTGCGGCGGCCACCTCGCCGTACAGCCCGTCCGAGGTGAAGACCAGATCACAGTTCAGGCCCGTGGCGCTGGTCAGATCCATGGGCGTGACGTCGGCGCGGATCCCGGCCTCCTCAAATACGTCGTCCAGACTCATCTTGAGGATCAGGCTGGTGCCGGTGCCGTTGCCGCATACGGTGTAGCAGATCAGGGGTCTTTGATAGCTCATGTTTCTTCTCCTTTTCTTCGTTTTTGCGGAGAACTCCGCTGTCTCTCAGTTCGTGGCGTGGATGTAGTCCAGCACCTCGTCCATGGTCTGCAGGGAGCAGATCC
>JBGUNL010000241.1:0-4709 GCA_045117295.1 Candidatus Limivicinus sp. | reverse complement strand
CATCCGAAAAAGGGTGCTGTTATGAGAAAACGCCTGTATGAAATCATCGAAGCGGCAAACTCCATGTCCGGCTTCGATCTTGCCAGCGGCATCTACGACGCGGTGATCATCACCTTCGTGCTGCTGAGCATCATCCCCCTGGCCATGAAGGACCCGCCGGCCTTCTTCGAGACCTTCGACAAGATCTGCGCCGGGGTCTTCCTCGTCGACTACATCCTGCGCCTGGCCACCGCCGACTACAAGTTCGGCAGGCACAGCCTGTCCTCCTTCCTGCGCTACCCCTTCTCCTTCCTCGCCATCGTGGATCTGCTGTGCATTCTGCCCTCCATTCCCTTCTTCAGCGCCTCCTTCGAGACCATCCGCGTGCTGCGCCTGCTGCGCGCCTTCCGCATCATCAAGGTCTTCCGCTACTCCACCACCATGCGCAGCGTCATGGCCGTCTTCCGGGAGACCCGCAAGGCCCTGCTGGCCGTGTTCTCCCTGGCCGTGGGCTATATTCTGCTGTCCGCCCTGGCCATCTTCTCCGTGGAGGGGGACAGCTTCCAGAGCTTCTACGAGGCCGTGTATTTTGCCACCGTCTCCCTGACCACCATGGGCTACGGCGACATCATCCCCACCACCATGCTGGGGCGGCTGGTCACCATGCTGTCCTCCGTGGTGGGCATCGCCATCGTCGCCCTGCCCTCCGGCATCATCACCGCGGGCTATATCAAGGAAATCAACAAGCGCATGGAGCCCGGCGCCCCCCATCTGGAGGCGCTGTCCACGCCCAATCTGCAGAACCATCAGACCTCTTCCGACCAGCTTTGATTTGAAAGGAGCTCGCCCCATGAAAAAATGGAAAGTCATCGCCCCCCTCGCCATGACCGCCGCCGGCGCCATCGCCACCGGCATCGCCGTGCTGCTGAGCAGGACCGAGGAAACCAAGCCCGCTGCCGCCGGGAAGGCAGCGGATGCGCCGAAGCCCATCGATCCCGCCCGGCTCAAGACCGGCAGCTACAGCTTCATCTCCGGCTTTCAGGACGCCGCCACCGTGGAGATGACGATCTCCTATGACGGCGAGGCCTTCTCCTACGCCGTGGCGGAGGAGGAGTTTCTGGCGGAATCCAGCGACTCCCACGTGGCCCTGCTCTTCGGAGAGGACTTCAATCTGCAGCTGGAGTACGCCCCCTTCTTCGGCGGGGAGGACTTTGCCGCCCACCGGGCCGCCCTGGAGGAAAAGCACCCCGATCTGCAGGAGCTGAGCTTCGGTCAGAACGCCGGACTCGGCTATCTGGCGGGGGACAACGTGTGCATCCACCTGCCCATCCCCGGCGACGCCTACAGCTATGTGCTGGTGACGGTGATCAAGAACGCCGCCTTCGACGGGGACGTCACCGAGATCCCGGCCCTGCCGGTTTTCCAGGCCCTGCTGGCCTCGGTGAAGTTTGAGAGGAAGGCGTAAGTTTTTTTAAGCATTTAACGTGTTCGCCGCATCCGACCTGCGTAAATCAAGAACCATTTCTTTCCCCTCGCGGAAAGAAACGGTTCTTGCACTCCAAAGAAAGGCGACCAGAGGAAGTGTCCTCTGGACTCCTCGCAAAGGCGGGGAACACAAGGGAGAAACCAGGGTCGCCGCTAGAGCAGTGAGGCGTGGGCGGTGTACCCGCATACCGCTGACGCTCAAGCGTACTTCTGACCGGGATTTCTCCCCGCCTCTGCGCGCGGCTCGGTTATATTTGCCTTGCCATAGCTTTTGAACCGGAGTTGAACCATGTTCGACGATCGCGATGCCGAGCCATAGAGCTGTACAGCAGTTGATCGCGTTGGCGCCCTTTCTTTCTTCCACCGGGCGCCCTAAAGGACTAGCTTCGCGTCGCGGCGCTGTCTTTCTTTCGGCAAGACGAAAGAAAGACAGGGGGGCGCGTTGCGCAGGCCGACTCTTGCAAACACGCACAAGTCCTCTCGTATTGCAAGTTCATTTTCAACACTTCCCTGATAGCTTTGGGGGAGTGTTTTTTTGCCTTTGTGGCTTTCCACAAAAAAGAGCGGGAAAAGGGCTGTGGAAAATCTCTTCTTTATTTATATTTAGTTCTGCATTTTCCTTGAAAACAAACGGCCGTTATGGTATAATATTTTAGATTCGAAAACTATGCTTTCAGGGGTGCGGATATGATGAATTCGGTTCAGGATATTTGGCAGAAAGTTCTGGATATTCTCTCCCAGCAGCTGACCCAGACGGCCATGGAGACCTGGTTTCTCGACTGTCGGCCGGTGGAGCTGGACGACTGCAGACTGATCCTCTGCACCACCAACGAGTTCAAGCAGAACATCCTGCAGACCCGCTTCGGCGACCGCATCCGCGCCGTGCTCACCGACCTGTTCGCCGCGGACTTCGACGTGCTGGTGATCACCGAGGACGAGCTACCGGAGATCAACGGGCAGAAGCAGAACAACAGCCTGCCCCCGGAGATGGCCGCCTATACCTTCGACCATTTCATCGTGGGCAACTCCAACCGCTTCGCCCACGCGGCGGCCGCCGCCGTGGCCGAGAACCCCGGCAAGACCTACAACCCCCTGTTCATCTACGGAAATTCCGGTCTGGGCAAAACCCACCTGCTGATGGCCATCGGCAACGCCATCCAGGACAAGGATCCCAAGAAGGCCATCGTCTACATCAAGGGCGACGAGTTCACCAACCAGCTGGTCCGCGCCATCAAGAACGGCACTACCGAGGATTTCCGCAACAAGTACCGCAATGTGGACCTGCTGCTGGTGGACGATATCCAGTTCATCGCCGGCAAGCAGTCCACCCAGGATGAGTTCTTCCACACCTTCAACAGCATCTACGAGGCCGGCGGGCAGATCGTCATCACCTCCGACCGGCCGCCCATCGAGATGGCCACCCTGGACGACCGGCTGCGCACCCGCTTTGAGTGGGGCCTGATGGCGGATATCCAGCCGCCGGATCTGGAGACGCGCATGGCCATCACCCGCAACAAGGCCGCCCAGCTGGGTCTGATCCTCTCCGACGACGCGGTGGAGCATATCTCCCAGAAGATCACCTCCAACATCCGCAGACTGGAGGGCGTCATCAAAAAGCTCACCGCCTACAAGGAGATCCTGAACGAGGTCATCACCCCCGAGTCCATCGACCGGGCCATCCGGGACGTGATCATCGACGGCATCTTCATCCCTACGCCGGAGATCATCATCCGGGAGACCGCCCGCTATTACCAGCTGTCCGAGGAGGATCTGCGGGGCCAGAGCCGCTCCAAGAACACCGCCATGGCCCGCCAGATCTCCATGTATCTGATGCGCACCCTCACCGATCTGAGCCTGCAGGCCATCGGCGAGCAGTACGAAGGCCGCAACCACGCCACGGTGCTCTCCTCCATCCGCAAGGTGGAGGGCCTGATCCAGAGCGATTCCAAGGTCTCCACCGTGGTGCGGGACATCACCTCCAACATCAACTCCAACGACCGCGCGGAGTTCTGAGTTTCCACAAAAACCTGTGGAAATGTAAACAACCGATTGTGGAGAAAAAAGAGACTGCTTTCGCTGTGGGAAAGCAAAAAGTTTTCCACAGACGGGCCCTTTTAAAAAACCGCGCCCCGCAGTCTTCTCCGGAGTTTTCCACAAAAAAATCGCCTACTACTATCGCTACTAAAAAATGATTCTTTCTTTCCTGTATCAGATAAAATTTATGGAGGAGCCGTTATGAAATTCAGCTGTGAAAAATACCTGCTGCAGAACGCCTGCAATGTCGCCGCCCGCGCCGCCGCCTCCAAGAGCCCCATCCCCGCGCTGGAGGGCCTGCAGATCTGCGCCGACGACAGGCTCACCATCAAGGGCTACGATCTGAAAAAAGCCATTGTCACCGCCGTGGAGGCCGATATCAGCCAGCGGGGCACCATCGTCCTGAACGCCAGGCTCTTCGGCGAGATGATGCGCCGCATGCCCGACGGCATCGTCACCATCTCCGCCGACGAGAAGGACAACGTCAGCGTCAAATGCGGCAAGAGCGCCTTCAACATCATGGGTCTGAGCAGCGAGGATTATCCCGAGCTGCCCCGCTTCGACGCGGTCAACTCCATCTCCCTGCCTCAGAACGTGCTCAAGGATATGATCAACAAGACCATCTTCGCCGTCTCCACCGACGAGGTGCGCCCCATCTACACCGGAACCCTCTTCGAGGTCAGCGAGAAGGAGCTGAATCTGGTGTCCGTGGACGGCTACCGCCTGGCCAGGCGCAGCGAGCATCTGGAGGACGCGAGACTGGAGCACTGCAGCTTCGTGGTGCCCGGCAGCGCTTTGAGCGATGTGGAGAAGATCTGCACCGATTCGGACGAGCCCGTCTCCATCTCCGTGGGCGCCAAGCATATCTCCTTTGCCATCGGGGAGTCCACGGTCATCTCCCGGCGGCTGGAGGGCGAATTCCTCAACTACCGCCGCTCCATCCCCGATTCCTTCAAGTACCAGCTGAAGGTGGACAAGGGCGAGCTGATGAGCTCCATCGACCGCGTCTCCCTGATCGTCAGCGAGAAGAACTCCTCCCCCGTGCGCATGACCCTGGGCGACGGCGTCATCGACTGCCTGTGCGTCACCCCCATCGGCCGGGCCGAGGACGTCTGCACCTGCGAGGGCAACGGCGAGGAGCTGCTCATCGGCTTCAACGACCGCTACATGAAGGACGCCCTGAAGGCCGCCGGCACCGACGAGCTGCTGCT
>JBGUNL010000240.1:0-3479 GCA_045117295.1 Candidatus Limivicinus sp. | reverse complement strand
GCTGCTGATCCTGCGTCCGCCGGAGAAAAGCGGGGAGGGGGTGCCCGGGGTGTTGTGGGTGCACGGCGGCGGCTACCAGTCCGGCTCCGCCAAGGACGTCTTTGCTACCCGGGCCTTGTCCCTCGTGGTGAAATTCGGCGCGGTGCTGGTGGCCCCGGATTACCGCCTGTCCAAAAAACACCCCTATCCCGCGGCTTTGCACGACTGCTACGCGGCGCTGCTCTATCTCAAGGAGCACGCGGAGGAGCTGGGCGTACGCTCCGACCAGATCATGGTGGGCGGGGAGAGCGCGGGCGGCGGCATGGCCGCGGCCCTCTGCATGCTGGCCCACGACCGGGATGAGGTGAACATCGCCTTTCAGATGCCCCTCTACCCCATGCTGGACGATCGGGACACCCCCTCCTCGGCGGACAACCACGCACCCAACTGGAACACGAAACGCAACCGCAGGGCCTGGAAGCGCTATCTGCGGGAGGCATACGGCACGGAGCTGGTCTCCTGCTACGCCGCCCCGGCGCGCCGGACCGATTACAGCGGGCTCCCGCCCTGCTATACCTTTGTGGGGGAGATCGAGCCCTTTTACTGCGAGACGCTGGACTATGTCCGGCATCTTCAGGAAGCGGGGATCGATGCCGCCGCGGACGTCTATCCCGGCTGGTTCCACGCCTATGATCTGTTCTTTCCCGCAAAAAAGGCGGTGCGGGAGGCTGTCGCCCGCTTTGAGGCGCACTACGCCTTTGCCGCCGCCCACTACTTTGCCCCGCAGAAAGAGGACAAGAAAAAGGACTGCTGAAAGCAGTCCTTTTTCAGTATAGCAGCAAAATGTTTACCGGCGCGACGCTCAGCTCCCGGGGAAAGGCGGCGGGCCGCCGATCCTTGGGGATGCGCCACCAGATGGGCGGGCTGTCGGGCGCCTGCCCCTCATAGCGGAACTGGAGGATGATCTCAAAGGGCTCCTCCATCTCCTCCACGTAGGTGATGGTGAAGCGGTTCTGCTGACCGGTGACGCTGAAGTAGTGGGCCCGAATGCCAACGGCCTTGAGCTCATCCCGCACGGGCACGGCGGTTTTCAGCCGGACGCCCCAGGCGGGGACCTCCACCTCATACTCGCCGCACTTGACGGCCTCGGCGATATTCTTGCAGCCGGTGAGAGAGGCGGCCGCCGCGCTGCCGGGATCGGCGAAAAGCTGCTTGGTGGGCTGGACAGTCAGGAGCTTTCCCGCGTCCATGACGGCGATCTCCCGGCTCATGTTGTAGGCCTCGTTGCGGTCATGGGTCACCATCAGCACCTCGCGCCCGAACTGCTGCAGCACGTCGCGAAGCTCAATCTTCAGAGCATCCCGCAGATGCCCGTCCAGAGCGGAGAAGGGTTCGTCCAGCAGCAGAAGCTGCGGCTCGCTGACCAGGATCCTTGCCAGAGCAACCCGCTGCTGCTGCCCGCCGGAAAGCTGGGAGGGCCGATGCCTCTCCAGCCCCTCCAGACGCATCAGGCGGATCATCTCCTGCAGTTTCCGTTCGCGGGCGAACTTGTCTTTTTCCCGTCGCAGACCGCAGAGAATGTTCTGCCGTACGGTCATATTGGGAAAAAGCGCGTAGTTCTGGAAGAGATAGCCCACCCGCCGCTCCTGGGTGGGGAGATTGATATGCTTTTCGGAGTCGAACAGCACCCGGCCGTCCAGCTCAATATGCCCTCTGTCCGGCCGCTCGATGCCGGCAATGCACTTGAGGGTCATGCTTTTGCCGCAGCCGGAGGGGCCGAGAAGGCAGGTGACGCCGTTTTCCGCCTGGAAAGACGCGTCCAGCGTAAAACCGCCGAAATCCCGATGAATGTCGACAAGCAGACTCATTTTTTCACCGCCTTTTTCTGCCTGCTCTCCAGCAAGTTCACCGTCAGCAGCACCACCGTGCTGATGGCGAGATTCACCATCACCCAGAAAAAGGCGCCCTTTTCATCGTTGGTGCGCCAGAGCTGATAGACGGTGGTGGAGATGGTGGCGGTGCGCCCCGGGGTGTAGCCGATGAGCATGCTGGTGGCGCCGTACTCGCCCAGAGCCCGGGCAAAGGCCAGCACCGTGCCGGCCAGGATCCCCTGGCGGCAGGCGGGCATGCGGACGCGCCAGAAAATATAGGTGTTGGAAAGCCCCAGGGTCTTCCCGGCGTAGGCCAGGTTCTCATCAAAGCTCTCAAACGCGCCCCGGGCGGTGCGGTACATCAGGGGGAAGGCCACCACCGCGGCGGCGAGAATGCCTCCGTACCAGGTCATGACGAACTTGATCCCGAACCGCAGAAGGAAGGTGCCCAGGGGGCGCTTGACGCCCACCAGCAGCAGCAGAAAATAACCGCAGACCGTGGGGGGCAGCACCATGGGCAGGGTGAGAAACACGTCCAGGATGCCCTTGAGCCAGCGGGGCAGCTTTGCCGCGTAGTACGCGAAAAAGATCCCCGCGAAGAAAACGATCACGCAGCTGATGGCCGCGATGCGCAGGGAGTTATAGAGGGGATACCAGTCAAAGTTCATAGCCTTTGCTCCGTTTCCATGGAAGAAGACAGCAGGAGAGTGGATCGCATCCGCTCTCCTGCTTTTTCGGGAAGATTAAGCCTTGAGGCCCTCGGCCAGCGCGTCGAAGGACTCAATCCCGGCGGGGTTGCCCTCGGGGACGACCAGCACGACCTTGTTCTCCAGCAGATTCAGGCGGCTGCCTTCCAGCACAAAGTCCAGCCCCTCGGTGTTCACTTCGGCGCTGGCGTTGATGTCCAACTGGTTCATCTGCTTCTGACCGGCGGAGATGAACACGTCGCAGTCGGCACCCTCCTGGATCTGGGTCTTCAGCGTACCGGAGGAGTCGAAGTTGTAGACGATGGTGATGCCGGGGTGGTTGGCCTCATAGGTGTCCTTGATGGCGGTGAGGGTCTCGGTCATGGAGGCGGCGGCAAAGACGATGATCTCAGTCTCGGCGCCCTCCGCGGCCTCGGTGGCCTCCTTCAGCTCACCGACAGGGGAGAAGCCTACGGACTCAAAGACCTCCATGGCCTCCGCGGTGCTCAGATAGTCCAGGAAGGCCTGGGCCTCTTCGGGGTGGGCGCTGTTTTTCATGACGGCGGCGGGGTAGATGACCTGACCGCACATCTCGGCGGTGGCGCTGTCCACCACAGTAAGACCGGCGGAGAAAGCGTCCGTGCAGTAGACGACGCCGCAGCTCACGCTGCCCTGGGCCACCTGGGTGGTGACTTCCTTGACGTTGGTGCCGTAGGTAATCTTGCCGGCGTTGGCAAGGGCCTCCTCGTCAAGGCCGTAGAAGGCAAGAATTTTCTGGGTGTACTGGCCGACGGGGACGTCGCTGTTGCCCATGGCCAGGAGAATCTGGGGCGCTTCAGCGGGGGCGGGTTCTTCGGCGGGGGCGGGCTCGGCGGCCGGCGCGGGGGCTTGGGTAGCTGCGGGTGCGGCAGAGGAGCCGCAGGCTGCCAGCGCGAAGATCATG
>JBGUNL010000239.1:0-2259 GCA_045117295.1 Candidatus Limivicinus sp. | reverse complement strand
GCGGACATGTACCCGTTTTCCGCGCAGTGCCAGATCAGCGCCGCGGCCACCAGCGTTTTGCCGCTGCCTACGTCGCCCTGCACCAGGCGGTTCATCACGCTGCCGGAGTCCATATCCGCCAGGGCCTGGTCCACAGCCCTTTTCTGGGCGCCGGTGGGGGAGAAGGGGAGAGCGGACCAGAAGCGATCCATATCCCTCCTCGCCATGCGCACGCCCTTTTCCCGGGTGCGCTCGCCGCGCATCCGGCCCAGAGCGCAGGCCAGAACGAACAACTCCTCAAAAATGAGCCGCCGCCGGGCCAGCTCCAGCGCCTCAAAGTCGGCGGGGAAGTGGATGTTCTCAAAGGCGTAGCCCGTCTGAGCAAGCTCACAGCGCTCCCGCACCTCGTGGGGCAGCACGTCCGGCAGCTGATTCAGGCACTCGTCCAACCCCTGGCGTACGGCCTGCAGCATGCTGCGCTGGTTGAGCCCCGCGCAGATCCGATAGATGGGGAGGATCTTCCCGGTCACCTTCCGGGGGCCGTCGGCCTTCTCGTAGGCGGGATTGACCATGCTGCGCCGCAGGCCGTTGGCCTCGATCTTCCCGAAGAAGACGTAGCTCTCGCCCCGGTGCAGATTGTCCTTGGCGTAGGGCTGGTTGAAAAAGGTGATGTCGATGGTGGCGCTGTCATCCACCGCCCGGAGCTTCACAAGGTCCAGCCCCCTGCGGATGCGGGTCAGGCGCGGCGTGTCCGCCACCATGGCCTCCACGCACACGCTCTCCCCGTCGCAGGTCAGGGCGATGGGCTTGACACTGCTGCGGTCCTCGTATTTCCGGGGAAAAAAGGAGACAAGGTCACGCAGAGAAAAGACGCCCAGCTTTGCCAAAGCCTGCGCCTTTTTCTCCCCTATGCCTTTGAGATATCGTACTTCGGTGTTGAGATCCGCCATGGTTTACTCCACGTAGCGAAGGGTGTAGTTGTTGTTGGAAAGCGTGAACTTCTCGATCAGACCCTTGGTGCAGATGACCTCGTCCTCGTTGTTGACGAGGATCATGTCAAAACCGCCGTAGACCCGCCAGTAGTTGATAGCCTTGCTCTGGCCGAGAATGAACATGGCGGTGGACAGACAGTCGGCCAGGGTCCCGTCCTCACAGACGATGGTGACGGACTTGAGGGTGTTGTTCATGGGGCGGCCGGTGTCGGGATTGATGAGGTGGTGATAGGTCTTCCCATTCTGGACAAAGAAACGCTGATACGTGCCGGAGGTGACCACGGCGGTCTGGCCCACCGTGATGACGCCCACATAGCTGGAGGTGTTGTTGGGGTCCTGCACGGCGATGGTCCAGTTGGAGCCGTCGGGCTTGAGACCCAGGGTCTGCACATTGCCGCCCAGGGAGACAATGCCGCTGGTGACGCCGGCGTTGCGCATGGCGTTGATGGCGTTGTCCGCCGCGCAGCCCTTGGCCACCGCGCCGAAGGTGATCTCCGTATAGGGCGGGAAGGAGACCGCGTAGGAGCCGGAGCTGGGGAAGGTGGTCAGCACCATCTGGTCATAGCCCTTGCGGGACAGATCCACCCAGAGCTCCTCCTCCGTGGGTACGTAATAGCGCCCGCTGTCAAAGCCCCAGCGCTGAATGACGGGATAGATGGACAAATCCAGGGCGCCGCCCGACTGCTTATAGACGGTATAGGCGGTGCTGAGCATCTTGTAGACCTGGCCGGAGATGGAAACGTTGGCGCCCGCCGCGTGGTTGATGGCGTATGTGGTGCTGGTCTCAATGTCGGGGTCCAGGCCATCGTTCATGGACTGGATGACGCTCTGGGCGGCATTGAGGCCGTACTCGGCCCGCTTGCCGTAGGCCGTGAGGGTCATCACCGTATCCATGGCGAAGACCTGCCGCTGCTCCATACGGGTCTCTCCGCAGGCGGACAGAGGCAGCAGCATGGCGAGACAGAGCAGCGCAGCGAGGATTCTTTTACCGGGCAGTGTATGTTTCATGGGTGTGAAATCCCTTCCAGATGAGATCAGTCCGCCGGAAAGAATCGGCGGCAAAAAAGAAAATGGGCCTTTACTTTGCAGGAAAAGTTTGTTATAATACGCCTTGGCTCCAAGGGAGGGGCGTTCCGCATAAGACGCTAACGTATATTATATCAGGTTTTCCGCCCCTTGTAAAGTTGGACCGACACGCGGCTGTAGCTCAGCTGGATAGAGTGCCAGACTCCGACTCTGGAGGTCGTGGGTTCGAATCCCGTCAGCCGTACCAAGGAAAGGCATCCCC
>JBGUNL010000238.1:0-2112 GCA_045117295.1 Candidatus Limivicinus sp. | reverse complement strand
AACATCACGATCCTGGTGGTGCACCACACCCGCAAGGAGGAGTCAGAGGACACCTTCAACATGATTTCCGGCACCAACGGGCTTATGGGCTGCGCGGACGGGGCTATGGTTCTCCAGAAGCCTTCCCGCATCGGCAAGTCCGCCACTCTGGACGTCACCGGCCGGGAGCTGGCGGATCTCCAATTGCGGCTGGAGTTTGACGACAACAAGCACTGGCAGTTCATCGAGTACGGCAGGGAGGAACCGGAGGAGCGCCCGAGCAAGTTCCTCCTGGCCGTGCAGAAACTGGTCTCCGACTGTCACGAGTGGCAGGGCACCGCAACCCAGCTGCTGGACTGTCTCAAAGACAGCCTCGACGGTCAGACCAAGCCCAACGTCCTGTCCCGGCAATTGAAGGCCTCGGCCTCCCGGCTGTACCAGGACTACGGCGTCCGCTACCGCTGTGAGCGCAGCCCGGACGCCCGCATCATCTACCTCTCCAAGACGCGCCATGACGATGATGATGCAAATGACGGTATTCTGGACACCGCCCCGCTCCCAAAAATATCGTCATAACCGTCATAATCGTCATAAAAGCCTCCCGTCCGGAGAAATCCGGCGGGAGGCAAGCAGTTCTTTCTTGATTTAAAGTGTTAATAGGTATATGATGTGTTTGGACAGAGGAATTCTTTTCCGATCCTTCCAAAGAAAGAGAGGTCTCATTGCCGAATAACAAAGCAACACGCACCGCCAACGGCAGCGGATCGATCCGGAAGCGCGCCGACGGCCGCTGGGAGGGCCGCTACTCGGTCGGCTTCGATCCGGCTACCGGGAAGCAGATTCAGCGGTCTGTCTACGGCAAAACCCAAAAGGCCGTCCGCCAGCAGATCAGCAGGATCACCAACGAAATTGACGAGAAAACCTATATCGCCCCCTGCGCCATGACGCTCAACGAATGGCTGGACATCTGGCTGGAGGATTACACCATCGGCCTCAAGGATTCCACCGCCTTCAACTATGAGCGCTCCATGGATCTGTACGTCCGGCCGGCGCTGGGCAATGTCCGGCTGGACCATCTGGACGGGCGGATGATCCAGCACCTGTACAACTCGCTCCGCAAAGAGCGCGACGGGAAAAAGCCGCTGTCGGCCAAGACCATCAAGGACGTGCACGGGAAGCTCCACTGTATTCTTCAGCAGGCCGTCCGCCTCAGCTATATCCGCACAAACCCCAGCGACAACTGTGTGCCGCCCCGGGTTTTCAAGAAGGAGGTCAAGCCTCTGACGGACGAGCAGATGAACAAGCTGCTGGCGGCCATTCAGGACAGCCGCTACCGGATCATGATCATCGTCTTCATGTTCACCGGCCTGCGGGAGAGCGAACTGCTGGGGCTCATGTGGGACTGTGTGGACTTTGACCGGGGCAGCATCCTCATCGACAAGCAGCTCAACAAGAGCCAGCGCAAAAACGGACAGTACAGCTTCAACCCCACGAAAAACGGCAAAAGCCGTCTGATCGTGCCTGCGCCCTATGTGATGGATCTGCTCCGGGAGCAGAAGGCACTGCAGTGCAAGTGGGCGGAGGAAGCAGGAAGCGCCTGGAATAACGAGTACAACCTGGTCTTCACCAACGAGTTGGGGCGCTACACGTCATTCCGCGCGCTGTACGACTGCTTCAAAAAGATTGTCCGCGCGCTGGACATGCCCGGCGTCCGCATTCACGACCTGCGGCACACCTACGCGGTCAACTCCCTACGCGCCGGGGACGACATCAAAACGGTGCAGGAGAATCTGGGTCACGCAACGGCGGCCTTTACGCTGGATTTCTACGGGCACTGCACGGACGAGATGAGGATCGCGAGTTCCAACCGCATGCAGAATTTCATCAGCAGCCGCATCATTCCGTCCCCAAATGCCCTCTCCCAACATTAAGGGTCAGAATAAGGGTCAAGCCAAAATCAGTCCCATTTCTCGTCACTTTTCCAAGGGAAAACTAAAAGATTCACCACGAAAGCAAAAAAGAACCACACTTTTCAGTGTGGTTCTCGTGTCTAATCCATACACTAAAGATGCCACAAAGAAGATTCAATTTAGTGGCATAAACTACTTCTGATCACCCGCTCCAATTCAATCT
>JBGUNL010000237.1:0-8877 GCA_045117295.1 Candidatus Limivicinus sp. | reverse complement strand
TCCCAGATGGAGGCGCCGGGCACCTCGTTCTCCTCCTCCTTGCTCAGAGCGCCCAGCTCGCCCTGGAGGGCGCGGAGCTCGGCCTTGGCCATGGGGCCGTAATCAAAGCCCATGACGGAGATGGCGATGACGAAGACAATGGTCAGCAGGGAGTAGAAGTTATAGGGGATGGCGCGGATGAAGAGCTGGATGCCGGAGATGCCGGAGTTCAGATCCTGCGCGGTGGCCGAGACGGCGGCCGCCCAGGAGGACACGGGGGCGATCATGCAGATGGGGGCGGCGGTGGCGTCGATGATGTAGGCAAGCTTCGCCCTCGAGATCTTGTGGCTGTCGGTGACGGGGCGCATGACGGAGCCCACGGTCAGGCAGTTGAAGTAATCGTCGATGAAGATCAGCACGCCCAGCAGGAAGGTGGCAAGCAGGGCGCCCACCCGGGTGTGCACGTGCTTGACGGCCCAGCGGCCGAAGGCGGCGGAGCCGCCCGCTGCGTTGATGAGGGCCACCATGATGCCCAGCAGCACCAGGAACATGAAGATGCCGGCGTTCCAGCCGTCGGCGATGGCGCCGATGAAGCCGTCGTTGATCATGGTGTCCAGGGCGCCGACGACGTTGAAGCCCGCGGCGAACAGCGCGCCCACCAGGATGCCCAGGAACAGGGACGAGTAGGTCTCCTTGGTGATCAGGGCCAGGACGATGGCGACGATGGGGGGCACGAGAGCCCAGAAAGTTCCGACCATTTTTGTTTTCCTCCTGAAAAATAAAAAATCATGAACAGAGCAGATCCTGTTCATGACGTATGGTTTCCGGGAAACCAAACCCATAAGTCTGACAGCGCTCCGCTTTCGCGACAGTCCGCCGGATGTTCTCCGTCGGCCCAGATATACCGGCCCGGGAAAGCCGATACTCTTCGGCGGCGTCCCCTTTCGCTCCCACGGTCCCCGCCGTGACTTGCCGGAGCTACTGATGTCGGCCGCGCCTCTATCATGCTTTGTTCATTTGAAAACCGCCTTCGCGGTCTTTAGCTCATTATAGCGCTGAACTGCGCATTGTCAAGGGAATGTTTACAAAATCGTCATTTTTTGTGAAAACTGTAAATCCGGGCGGAGGATTCCCAAAATTCGCTGTGAAATCTGTTGAAACCGCGGGGCACTTTTTTCCGCCGCCGCCGTCAAAGGATCGGCGCCTTCGGGGCGGAGGGAAAAATCCCTTGTAAATCCCGGCTTCTATGGTATAATAAATAGATCGAGTCTGCTTTTTTTCGCCGCTTTGCGGCAGGATATAGAGATGGAGGTACCTTTTTATGATCAACTTCAACGTTCCCCCCTGCACCGGCCGGGAGATGGACTATATTGCCGAGGCCATCGCCGCCCACAAGATCTGCGGCGACGGGCCCTTTACCAGGAAGTGCAACGCCTGGATGGAAGAGCGCTTCCACGCCCACAAGGCCATGCTGACCACCAGCGGCAGCACCGCCCTGGACATGGCCAGCCTCCTGTGCGACCTGCAGCCCGGGGACGAGGTCATCCTCCCCAGCTTCACCTTCTCCTCCACGGCCAACTCCTTTGCCATCTACGGGGCGAAGCTGGTCTTCGTGGACATCCGGCCCGACACCATGAACATCGACGAGACGAAGATCGAGGCCGCCGTCACCGACAAGACCCGGGTCATCGTGGCCATGCACTACGCGGGCGTGGCCTGCGAGATGGACGCCATCATGGACATCGCCCGCCGACACGGACTGCTGGTGGTGGAGGACGCGGCCCAGGCGGTCATGTCCACCTACAAGGGCCGGGCTCTCGGCACCATCGGCGATCTGGGCTGCTACTCCTTCCATGAGACCAAGAACTACTCCATGGGCGAGGGCGGCGCGGTGGTCATCAACAACCCCGCCTATGTGGAGCGGGCCGAGATCCTGCGGGAGAAGGGCACCAACCGCTCCAAGTTCTTCCGGGGCCAGGTGGACAAGTACACCTGGGTGGACATCGGCGACAGCTTCCTGCCCTCGGAGCTCAACGCCGCCTACCTCTGGGCCCAGCTGGAGATGGCCGACGAGATCAACAGCGACCGGCTCCACAGCTGGCAGGTCTATCACGAGGCCTTCCGGGACCTGGCGGAAAAGGGTCTGGTGACCCTGCCCACCGTCCCCGCCGGCTGCGTCCACAACGCCCACATGTACTATCTCAAGTGCAGGGATCTGGAAGAGCGCACGGCGCTGATCTCCTTCCTCAAGAGCCGGGACATCCTGGCGGTGTTCCACTATGTACCGCTGCACTCGGCCCCCGCGGGGCTCAAGTACGGCCGCTTTGCCGGGGAGGACGTGTACACCACGGCCGAGTCCGACAAGCTGGTGCGTCTGCCCATGTACTACAAGCTCACGGCGGAGGATCAGGCGAAGGTCATCGCCGCCGTCCGGGACTTTTACGGGGTGTGATCGATGAAAATCTCCTTCATCATCCCCTGTTACCGCTCGCAGCACACCCTCGGCGCGGTGATCGGGGAGCTGGAAGCCACCATGGCGCAGCGGCCGGAGCTGGACTATGAGATCGTCCTGACGGAGGACGGCTCCCCCGACCGGGTGTGGGACGTGATCGACAAGCTGGCCGCCAAAGATGCCCGCATCAAGGCCCTGCGCTTCACCCGGAACTTCGGGCAGCACGCGGCCCTGCTGGCGGGGCTTTCCGCCATGGACGGGGACGCGGCCTTCTTCCTGGACGACGACGGCCAGGCCCCCCTGGACGAGCTGTTCAAGCTGGTGGACAAGCTGGAGGAGGGCTACGACGTGGTCTACGGCGCGTATCCCGAAATCAAGCAGAACGGCTTTCGGCGCTTCGGCAGCTGGATGAACAAGCGCATGGCCGTGTCCCTGCTGGACTGGCCGGAGGACGTGCAGGCCACGAGCTTCTTCATCTGCCGCAAGCTCATTGTGGACGAGGTGCTCAAGTACGACAAGCCCTATCCCTATCTGGACGGGCTCATCATCCGGACCACCCGGAACATCGGCTCCGTGCTGGTGCACCAGCGGGAGCGGGCCTCCGGCTCCTCCGGCTACACGCTGGGCAAGCTGATCAAGCTCTGGCTCAACGGCTTTACGGCCTTCTCGGTCAAGCCCCTGCGCGCGGCCTCCCTCTGCGGCGGACTCTTCGCCGCCATCGGCTTCATCTGGACGCTGGTCATCGTGATCGTCCGGCTGACGGATTCCACGGTGGTGGAAGGCTGGACCACCCTGATGGCGGTGCTGCTGCTGATGGGCGGCCTGCTGATGGTCATGCTGGGCCTGATCGGCGAGTATATCGGCCGCATTTACATCTGCATCAACAACTCCCCCCAGTACGTCATCCGCGAGATGCGTCCCCGGGACCTGCTGGCCCTGGGCAAAAAGGAGCGGGAGTAATTCATAGGTTTTTCTCTAGGTGGCTGCGTGTTGGCCGTGACCGACCTGCGCAGGTCAAGACACATTTCTTTCCTCTTCGCGGAAAGAAACGTTTCTTCCGCCTTGCCGCAATGCCTCCGGCGGGTCTGCTTCGCGACAACCCGCCGGCGGCGCGGCTGCGGATCAGGCGCTGCGCCTGCATCTGCCACCGGCAGCGGCTTGCGCCTGATCTTCAAAGAAAGGCGACCAGAGGAAGTGTCCTCTGGACTCCACGCAAAAGAGGGGAACCCAAGGGAAGAAGCAGGGTCGCCGCTTGCGCAGTGAGGCGTGGCCTGGAACCACGCAACCCGCTGACGCTCAATCGTACTTCTGACAGGGATACAACCCCGCTCCTGCACGCGGCTCAGTTGGCTTTGACTAGCCATAGACTTTACACCGGAGCTGTACGATGTTCCGACGATCGCGATGCCGAGCCATAGAGCTGTACAGAGGTTGATCGCGTTGGCGCGCTTTTCTTCTGGCCCGGGCGCGGACCATCTTCTTTTCGCGCAAGAACGAAAAGAAGATGGGGGGCGCATCACGCAGGCACCCATTTGCGAACACGCAAATGCTCTGTTGCTTTCCCCCGCGCAAAAAACCGGCCCCGCGGGGCGGGGCGGTTTTTCGTGGGGGAATACGCGTCCGTTACCGGACGGCGTAGGGGATTTCCAGCTTGTCCAGGATGGCGGCCGCCGCGTCGTAGTCGGCCTTGATGGCCCCGTCGTCCACCAAAACCACATCCATGCCCTCGCTGTAGGCGCGCAGCAGTGCCTCCTCCAGCTCTTCGGGGGTCACGTTCTCCCCCTCAAAGGTGATCTGGCTCTCGTGCACGGACACGGTGAGCACCCCGTCGTCCTCTGCCGCCGCGGGCTCTTCGGCCTCCACGGTTTCCACCGCCTGGGTCTGCTCCTTCTCGGGCAGCAGGCTGCTGCCGTCCCCCGGCAGCAGACCCCAGCCGCCGGAGCGCACCCCGTTGCCCGCCAGCAGCAGCAGGGCGGCCGCCGCGGCCGCGGTGGTCACCCGGCGCCCGGTTTTGCTGCGTTTCTTTTCTTGCTCTGCCATTTCCAGGTCCCTCCTTATTGTGTCAGGTCTGTTTCAATGTACTGCAGCGCCATCCCGGCGCTCTCCGCCTCCTGCTTGAGCTGGCGCACCACGCCGGTCAGCAGCAGGTATTCCGTCTGATAGATGGCGTTCCGGTCAAACTGAAACACCACGAAAACCGTCTCCTTCCCGCTGTCCCGCAGCAGCCCTGTCAGGGCCGTGCGCAGACGGTTGACGGTGTAGTTCTCATCCTCCGGGTCCAGGGATATGCGGAGGGAAGCCCCGTCCCGGGGCTCGATGAGCGCCGCGCGGGGCTCTCCCGCCTGCACGCTCAGGGTGACCACCAGGCTGTTTTCCTCCACCACGCCCAGGGTGATGCCCTCCCGCTCCAGCTGACCCACCTTTTCGCGCAGGGCGTCCCGCTCGGTCTCGGCCCGGGTCAGCTCCTCCTGCACGCTCGCCGCGGCGGCCTCGGCCTCGGCGGCGGAGCTGACGGCGGCGTCCGCCTGGGTCCGCGCCTGGGTCAGCAGCACGAAGAGCATGATCAGGATCACGTCCAGCAGGCTCGTCAGCTCAATAAAAATCTCCCGCCGTCTCACCGCAGCGCACCCTCCGGTTCCCGCTGCCGCCGCTCCAGCAGCAGGGCGACGGACTTGTCATTGTCCTCCATCTTGGCCGAGAGGAAGCCGTCCAGCAGCTTAAAGACGATGGCGAAGATGAGGCCCCACAGGGTGGAGGTGAGGGCGGCAAAGAAGTTCATCTGCATGTTGCTCAGATCCGCCACCATGGGCAGCAGGGACAGCACCGTCCCCAATATGCCCAGCAGGGGGAAGATGGCCGTGACGTTGACGAACACGGCGTACAGGCTCTCCGACCGGTGGCGCAGGGCGATGATCTCCTCCTCGTCCACGGCGGAGATTTCCCGGGCCAGCGCGTCCGGGTTTTCCCTGCGGGAGGGGACGAAGATCAGCCGGTGGAGCTTGCGGTAGAGGGCGTTTGCGGCCCGGCGCGTGGCGGCAAAGCACAGGGCGTTGCCCAGCGCCACCAGCACGATGAGCAGATCGAAGCCCAAGAGATTGTGAAGGATGACCTGAATGACCGACATGCCGCCGCCTCCTGTTTGTTTTCTGCCCCTACTATACAATTTTCGGCGGGATTTTACAACCAAAATACACACAGACGGTGGAAAAAAGACGGGGCATCGTTTATACTGAAGCCATCAAACGAAGAGGGGAGGACACCGCCATGAAAAAAACCGTGACCCTGCTCCTGCTTTTCTCGCTGTTGCTGGGGCTTTTTTCCGGCTGCACCGCCGCTCCCGCCGCGCCGGAGGGTACGCCCACGCCCACGGCGCCGGAGGGTACGCCCGTGCCCACGGCGGCCGGGACGCCCGACCCCACCGCGACCGCGGAGACGCCTGAACCCGCCCCGGCGCCCCTGCCGGATCTGGCGGAGGCCGCGGCGGGCCAGGCCTTTGCCGTGGCCATGGCCTATTTTACCGGCGGCTTTCCCGAGGGGACCATGCCGGAGGACCCGGCCTTCCTCCTGGACGCCACGGGCTGGTATACGGCCTGGCGCTGCCGCACGGCCGACTGCGACATGATCCCCCTGGCGGAGGCGGAGGCCTTCCAGCGCGCCATCGGCAACCTGGGGGACTTTGTCTTCTATCCCGAGTATGAAGACTATGGCTACGCCAGACGCATGAAGAGCGCCGACGGCACGGTGAACATCTCCTTTCCCACCCACTCCCGGCGCCTGGACGAGATGCTGGGCGTGACCCTGGAGACCCGGCTGGAGGCCGACGGCGGCTCCGCCCTGAGCTTCACGGTGATACGACACTTCGACAGCGGCGACACGGCGGAGAAGCGCTACCGCCTGCTGTTCCGCCCCTCGGGGGAGGCGGACTTCCCCTACCGGCTCACAGACGTGACCCTGCCGGCCCCGGGCCCCAGGATGGACCCGGCCCTGGGCTTTGACTGGGACCTGCTCATGGCGCAGAACAGCCTGCGCTTTCTTTTGACGCAGAACCAGGCCATCTGCATCCGCAACAACTACTTTGAGGACATGGAGAACTGGCTGGTCAATCTCGACGGCAAGCTCTGCGTGATGAACATCCAGCCCGGCTACATCTCCGGCCAGTACCGGGGCTGCTACTTTGAGTACGAGCGGACGGCGGAGGGGACCATGCGGGCGCGGGTCAGCGGCTTTGACGAGAGCGCCGGCGCCTGGGAGCGCTGGGAATCCTATGTCCAGGACTACTTTGCCAACGTTGCGGTGATGAACCACGCGGGCACGGAGGGGGATGTGATCCACATCCGGGCCGTGACGGATCAGGAGGCCCGGCAGGACTTCGACGTGGACAAGGGGACCCTGGTCCTGCGGCGGGAGGCCTACTACTACGACCCGGACGCGGAGCCCGGCAGCGTCATGACCCTGACCCTGCCCGACAAGCTGCCGGATCTGAGCTTCCTGGACGGTTGGAACCGATCCCTGCGGCGGGTGCACCTGGTGTGGGAGGACTTCTACGACGGCGGCCCCCACGTCCGGGAGGAGACCGTGGAGCTGCCCGGGGACTGGGAGTACATCCCTGCCGAGGGCCGCTACGGCGACTACACCATCTACATGAACGCGGGCTACACCCAGAGTTATTTTTACCCCGGGGACAACGTGGACTATACCCTGTATCTTACCACCGCAAAAGGATAGTTGTACTTTTTGGAAAACATGGTATAATTCTATAGTCTGAATCAAAAGCCAAAGAGACTCCACAGAAAGGCCATTGGAATATGCTTGAACTGAAAAACCTCTGCTTCGGTGTGGAGGACGAGAACAACACCAAGGAAATCATCAAGGACGTGAGCTTCGTCGTCCCCGACGAGAAGTTTGTCGTCATCACCGGGCCCAACGGCGGCGGCAAGTCCACCCTGGCCCGCCTCATCATGGGCATCGAAAAGCCCTCCTCCGGCAGGATCTTCCTGGACGGGGAGGACATCACCGACCTGGGCATCACCGAGCGGGCCAATCTCGGCATCAGCTTTGCCCTGCAGCAGCCCGTCCGCTTCAAGGGCATCGCGGTCATCGACCTGCTGCGCCTGGCCGCCCGGAAGGAGCTGAGCGTGGGCGAGGCCTGCGAGTACCTCTCCGCGGTGGGCCTCTGCGCCCGGGACTACATCCACCGGGAGGTCAACGCCAGCCTCTCCGGCGGCGAGATGAAGCGCATCGAGATCGCCACGGTCCTGGCCCGGGGCACCACCCTCTCCGTCTTTGACGAGCCGGAGGCGGGCATTGACCTGTGGAGCTTCCAGAGCCTGATCCAGGTGTTCGAGAACATGCAGAAGCGCACCCACGCCTCCATCCTCATCATCTCCCACCAGGAGCGGATTTTGAACATCGCCGACTCCATCATCCTCATTGCCGACGGGCAGGTGCGCGACCAGGGCAGCAAGGACCAGATCCTGCCGGAGCTGATGAAGAGCACCATCCCCGTCACCTGCAACCGCATTCTGGAAGGAGGGGTCAACTGATGCTCAGCGAGATTCAGAAGCAGCTTCTGGCCGAAATCGCCGACCTGCACAAGGTGCCCGAGGGCGCCTACAACATCCGCGCCAACGGCGAGGCGGCGGGCCGCAACTCCACCGCCAACATCGAGATCACCAGCAAGACCGACAAGCCCGGCATCGACATCCGTATCCGCCCCGGCACTGTCAACGAGAGCGTGCACATCCCCGTGGTGCTCTCCGAGAGCGGCCTGAAGGAGGTCGTGTACAACGACTTCTTCGTGGGGGACGACTGCGACGTGGTCATCGTGGCCGGCTGCGGCATCTCCAACTGCGGCGATCAGGACTCCGCCCACGACGGCGTCCACCGCTTCTTCATCGGCAAAAACTGCAAGCTCAAATATGTGGAGAAGCACTACGGCGAGGGCACCGGCCGGGGCAAGCGCATCATGAACCCCAAGACCGAGGTCAACATCGGCGAGGGCAGCAGCGTGGAGATGGAGATGGTGCAGATCAAGGGCGTGGACGACACCGTCCGCGACACCATCGCCAGACTCGACAGGGGCGCGCGCCTGGTGGTGCACGAGCGCCTGCTGACCCACGGCTCCCAGCGGGCCGAGAGCGGCTACACCATCGAGCTCAACGGCGACGATTCCAGCGCCGACGTGGTCTCCCGCTCGGTGGCCAAGGAGGAGAGCTGGCAGCTCTACCGCTCCCGCATCGTGGGCAACGCCCTCTGCTCGGGCCACACCGAATGCGACGCCATCATCATGGACAAGGCCAAGGTGCTGGCGGTGCCGGAGCTGGAGGCCAACAACATCGATGCGGCCCTGATCCACGAGGCCGCCATCGGCAAGATCGCCGGCGACCAGATCATCAAGCTCATGACCCTGGGCCTCACCGAGGCCGAGGCCGAAGAGCAGATCATCA
>JBGUNL010000236.1:0-16664 GCA_045117295.1 Candidatus Limivicinus sp. | reverse complement strand
CGCAGCGCCTGATCCGCAGCCGCGCCTCCGGCGGGTTGTCGCGAAGCAGACCCGCCGGAGGCATTGCGGCAAGGCGGAAGAACCGTTTCTTTCCGCGAAAGGAAAGAGATGGGTCTTGATCTGCGCAGGTCCGTCACGGCGAAAACGCAGTTCTCTTGGAGATAATTCTCCCCTCTTTCCCCTCATAACACCCATAAAAGGAGGCGGCGGGAATCGAGACCGTCAGCGGACCGAACAACTGGAAACTGAAGCTCCGCCGCGAGGAGAACGGGATCGTCCTTCTCCGGGCCGTCACCTGCGACACGGACGTCTCCCTGCCGGAGACGCTCCTCGGCCTGCCGGTCACCCGCCTGGGGGACCGCTGCCTGGCCCCGGACGCACGGGCGTTGGAGGGAGATTTTGAGGAGCTGCGCATCCTGGGCGGGCCGGAGGCGGGCGAGTGGAACAACCGCCGCATCCAGAGGCTCTCCCTGCCGAAGAGCCTGCTGCACATCGACAGCTACGCCATGATGAATCTGCGCGCCATGGAGGAGCTGCGGCTCTTTGACACGCTGCGCTCCACCGGCAGCTGCACCTTTATGAACTGCCGGGTCTTCTCCCGGCTGCACCTGACGCGGACCGGGAGCGAGCAGGGCCCGGCTCTGGCCAACATCGCCGCCGCCCTGCCCCAGGAGCTGGACGTGACGCTCTTGCTGCCGGAGGGCCGCGTGATGCGGCTGATCTTCCCGGAGTACATGGAGCTCTATGAGGAGAACAGCCCCGCCCGGATCTTCAATCTCAATATCATCGGCGCGGGCTACCCCTACCACAGCGTCTTTAAGGACAAGAAGCTGGCCCTGCGGGATTACGACGGGCTGTGGAAGCAGTACCTGGCCACGGAGCACGAGCCCGACTGCGCCCTGCGCCTGGCCTACTTCCGCCTGCGCTACCCGGCGGAGCTGGCCGACAGCGCCCGGGAGGCGTATTGGGATTACCTCCGCGGCCACGCGGAGGCGGCCCTGGCCCTGGCCCTCCGGCTGGAGGACACGGCGGGGCTGCGCCTGCTGCTGGCCGAAGGGCTGGGCAGCGCCGACGATCTGGAACGGACACTCTCCCGGGCCCGGGAAAAAGGGCGCACCGAGGACACCGCTCTGCTGCTGGAGGAGCGGCAGCGGCGCTACGGCGCCGGAAGACGCCGGAGCTTTGAACTCTGAGGACACACCCATGAACGAAGACAGACTTTCCGCCGTGGGGCTGGACATCCTGATGGCCGCCCGGGCGGAGCTCGGCATGAGCATGCCGTATCTGGCCGAGGCGCTCTGCGCCCTCACCCCCGCGCCGGGGGACGAGGTGACCGTCTCCGCCGCCACCGACGGCCAGACCTTGTACTATAACGGCGCGTATCTGGCGGACCTCTACCTGCGCAGCGGGAAGATCGTCAACCGCCTGGTGCTGCACGGAGTATTCCACTGCATGTTCCGGCACCTCAACAAGCGGCGGGGGCGGGACGCGGCCTTGTGGGATCTGGCCTGCGACGCCGCGGTGGAGAGCGTGATCGACTCCCTCCCCCACCCCTGTCTGCAGGGGGCGAACACCCCCAGCCGCCAGAAGTTCTACGGCGAGTGCCGGAGGGAGCTGAAGGTGCTGACCGCCGAGGGCATCTACCGCATGCTGCTGCGCTCTCCCCGGCCGGACTATGAGATCGCCCAGCTGCAGCGGGCCTTCCTGATGGACGACCACGGACTCTGGGATCTGGAGGAGAAGCGGCAGAAGGGGCAGGCGGAGAAGCAGGACCAGCTCTGGCAGTCCATCGCCTCCAAGACCCAGACCTCCATGCAGACCATCCCCTCCCCCCATGGGCCGGGAGGCGAGGCCATGACCGAGCTTTTGGCCGTGGCGGCGAGGGACGACGTGGACTACCGCCGCTTCCTGCGGCGTTTCGCCGCGCCCCGGGAGGTGCTGCGCCCGGACGACGACGCCTTTGACTACATCTATTACAGCTACGGGCTGCAGACCTACGGCAACATGCCGCTCATTGAGCCGCCGGAGACCCGGGAAGAGGAGCGCATCGAGGACTTTGTCATCGCCATTGACACCTCCATGTCCACCTCCGGCACGCTGGTGCGGGCGTTTCTCGCCAGCACCTATGCGATCCTCCGCTCCACGGACACCTTCACCCGGCGGCTGAACATCCACATTCTCCAATGTGACGACCGGCTCCGCTCCGACACGACCATCCGCTCGGCCGAGGAGCTGCACCGCTACATGGCGGAGTTTGCCCTCACCGGCGGCAGCGCCACGGACTTCCGCCCGGTCTTTGAGCACGTGCAGCAGCTGGTGGATGCCGGCAGCTTTACCAATCTCCGGGGCCTGCTGTACTTTACCGACGGCATGGGCGTCTACCCCACAAAGCGCCCCGGCTGGGAGACGGCCTTCATCCTGCTGCAGGAGCCCCCCATGACGCTGAAGATCCCCCCCTGGGCCATCAAGCTGGTGCTGGATACGCCGGAGCTGGACAAGCCCCGGGAGCTGGACGAGAGCGTCTGGCTGGAGGATATCCTGGCGGATCTCCCCGAATTCTGACCTTGCGAGGAATACGACATGAACATCAAGGAAGCCAAAAACCAGATCCGAAACACCCTGCGGGCGTATCTGGCCCGGGACGCCTTCGGCCAGTACCGCATCCCGCCCATGCGTCAGCGCCCCGTGCTGCTGATGGGGCCCCCGGGCATCGGCAAGACCCAGATCATGGAGCAGATCGCCAGCGAAGAGCAGGTGGGCCTGGTCTCCTACACCATCACCCACCACACCCGGCAGAGCGCCATGGGCCTGCCCTTTATCGAAAAGCGCACGTACGGCGGGGTGGACTATACCGTCACCGAGTACACCATGTCCGAAATCATCGGCGCGGTCCACGCTCTGATGGAGGACACCGGCATCCGGGAGGGCATCCTCTTTCTGGATGAGATCAACTGCGTCTCCGAGACCCTGGCCCCCATGATGCTGCAGTTTCTGCAGAACAAGACCTTCGGCAACCAGCGCCTGCCCGAGGGCTGGCTCATCGTGGCCGCGGGCAACCCGCCGGAGTACAACAAGTCCGTGCGGGACTTCGACGTGGTCACCCTGGACCGGGTCAAGCGCATCGACGTGACCGAGGACTTCGCGGTCTGGAAGGAGTACGCCCTGCGCAAGGGGCTGCACGGGGCGGTGGTGTCGTATCTGGACATCCGGAAGGAGAACTTCTACCGCATCGAGAACACCCCCGAGGGGCTGCAGTTTGCCACCGCCCGCGGCTGGGAGGATCTCAGCGAGCTGCTGTACGTCTACGAGGATCTGGGGATCGAGGCCGACGAGAGCCTGGTGGTGCAGTACGTGCAGATGCCCGCCCTGGCCCGGGACTTCATGAACTACCTGCGTCTGTACAACAAGTATCGCCAGGTCTATCACGTGGACGATATCCTGCAGGGTCGGGCCCCCGCCGTCACGAAAACGGAGTTTGCCTCCGCCCCCTTTGACGAAAAGCTGGCGGTGATGGGCCTGCTGCTGGCCAAGCTCTCGGAATTTGCCCGGGACACCCGGCGGCAGGACGCCCTGTGCCAGGATCTGTTCGACGATCTGACTGCCGTCAAGGAGCGACAGGAGCGTGAGGAGCCAGCCGCCGTGCTGCGGGAGATTCTGGAGGCACGCCGGGCCGCCGTCAAGCGCTCCGCCTCCGCGGGGCAGAACGACCGGGAGCAGTTAAACCGGCGCCAGGGGGAGATCAACCGGCTGGAGGAGTACCAGAAGCTCCTCGCCGGCATGCCCGAGGCCGGAGGGGACGCGCAGTTTGCCGCGCTCAAGGGCGCCTTCTCCCGGGAGACCGGGCTGCGGGAGGAGCGGGCCGACGCCACAGGCAAAGCCTTTGACAGCGTGTTCCGCTTTCTGGAGGAGGCCGTGGGCCAGAGCCAGGAGCTGGTGCTCTTTGTCACCGAGATCACCGCGGGCTTCGACACCTCCTGGTTCGTGGGGGAGTTCGGCTGCGAGGCCTACTTCCGCCACAACAAGGAGCTGCTCTTTGACGAGCGGCGGCAGCAGATCCTGGACAAGCTCAAAGGCGCGCGGCCCAGCCTTGACGGCGAAACCGAGACTTGATATAATAGGCGCACTGAACAGGCCGGTCCGGTTTTCCGGACGGAGCCGGGTCACCTTGTGACAGTGGACCAAATCCGCGGGACAGAACATCTGCCCCGCGGTCTTTTTTATATGCTTCCGGCATAGACTGAAAAAACGTCCATTCCGGACAGGACGCCCGCAAGGCCCCCCCTTTGCGAAAGGGAGGTGGCCCGCAGGGCCGGAGGGATCGGCAGCATACGGTTTTTGCTTTGTTCGATCCCCCAGTCAGCTTCGCTGACAGCCCCCTTTTTCCAAAGGGGGCCAATCTGAACAACGAGGAGCGATCCCTATGGAAACCATGAAAACACGCGCCGCGGCGCCCGGCCGGGAGGCGGAGCACGCCTCCCGCATCGGCATAGGTACGGATCTCACGCTGACGGCCTTCAAGCTGCTGGCGGGCGTGGTCGCCCACTCCGGGGCCATGATCTCCGACGCCGTCCACTCGGCCTCGGACGCCCTCAGCTCTGTCATCGTCATCCTGGGGGTCCGGGCCGCGGCCAAGGACTCCGACCGGGAGCACCCTTACGGCCACGAGCGCTTTGAGTGCGTGGCCGCCATCCTCCTGGCCCTGATCCTGGCGGTGACGGGTCTCTCCATCGGCGTTGCTGCCGTGCGGAGCATCATCGCCGGGCCGGAGGCGGACGCCCCGGTGCCCGGGCTGCTGGCCCTGGTTGCCGCCGGGGTCTCGGTTCTGGTGAAGGAGGGCATGTTCTGGTACACCCGGGGCGTGGCCCGACGCATCGGCTCCACCGCCCTGATGGCAGGAGCCTGGCACCACCGCTCCGATGCGCTTTCTTCCGTGGGCGCGCTGCTGGGCATCGGCGGGGCGCGTCTGGGCTTTCCCGCGGCGGACGCCCTGGCCAGTCTGGTCATCTGCGCCTTCATCGAAAAGGCGGCCCTGGACATCTTCCGGGACGCGGTGGGCCGCATGGTGGACCGGGCCTGCGATCCGGAGACCGAGCAAGCCATCCGGGAAAAGGCCCTGGCCGTGGAGGGGGTGCAGAGTGTGGATCTGCTGCAGACCCGCACCTTCGGCAGCCGCATCTACGTGGAGATGGAGATCGGCGTGGACGGCGCCATGCCCCTGGTGGACGCCCACCGCATCGCCGAGACCGTGCACGACGGCATTGAGGCCGCCTTCCCCGCCATCAAGCACATCATGATCCACGTCAACCCCGCAGGGGAAGACCAATAAAAAAACGCCGCAACGGCAAAACAGCCGCCCGAAAATCGGGCGGCTGTTCAAGTCGTAGACAAAGTCCTTCTCCGTAAAATCCACGCTGTCATTCTGAGGAACGAAGTGACGAAGAATCTTGTAAATCAGGAGAACATCAAACCTTTTTAGATCCTTCGACTCCGCTTCGCTCCGCTCAGGATGACAAATCTGGCTTTGTCTACAGTCTGAACAGCCGCCTGCGAAAGCAGGCGGCTGTTTGGTTTTACAGGGGGATCCGCACGGAGGTCTCTTTGCCGCTGTCTGTATAGAAAATGCGCAGGCCGTGTTTTTCAAAGGCCAGACGGCGGAAGCTCTCCTTCGAGAGGGTGGCCAGGCGCTCATAGAGGGCGCGCTTTTCCCCGTCGTACTTTCCCACGTTGTCCGAGGTGAACAGCACCCCGCCGAAAAGGGCGTTGACCGTGGCCAGGGTCCTTCTCTGCTCTATGGTCAGCTTTATGTTGTCGTCCCGCAGGAGGAAGACGTCCGGGTCGTTGCGGAAGGCCCGGCCGTCCAGGTGTCGGCGGAAGACGGTGTTGAGGACGGTGTTTCTGGTGGAGGCCCGCTCCCGGTGCATGGGGCGCATGCGGAGCTGGTCATCCCAGCTGAGGCTCATGTCGCAGCCGATGCGGCAGTAGTCCACCAGCCCGAAGGCGGGGACCAGGGGCACCCCGCAGCCGAGGATCAGCGCGTCCCCCGCAAGCTGGCGCAGCAGGCGCATGCCGTCAAACATCACCTGGGCCTGGGTCTTGTCCCGGCGCGGGATCAGGCAGGCACAGTAGAGGAAGTCCAGCTTTACCAGGCCGTAGCCCCAGTCGCGCACCACGGTGTCAAAGACCTCTTCGAGATAGGCCCGCACCCCGGGGTGGTAGATGTCCAGCCCGTAAAAGCCCGACCAGTTGCTGCCGCCAAGCGGCGCTTCGCCGTTTTCGTCCCGCAGCAGCCAGTCCGGATGCTCCCGCGCGACGGCGGAGTTTTTCTCTGCCGTGAAGGGGGCCAGCCAGATGCCCGGCAGCATGCCGGCGGCCCGGATGGCGTCCGCCGCGGCCTTCATGCCCTGGGGGAATTTTTCATTGGGGGTCAGCCAGTCACCCACCGCGGCCTCGTAGCCGTCGTCGATCTGGAAGACGTCTGGCTTTTCTTTTTCGCCGGCAAAGCCCTGGAGATCCTCCCGGATGGACGCCTCGCTGATATCCAGGTAGCGGTTGTACCAGCTGGTGTAGCCGGTGAGGCGCTTGCCTTTGGCCGGGGTCACGCCCAGATCGGAAAACCACGCGTCAAAGACCGCATCCTCCGTGCCGTGGTAGACCCTGAGGTCGAAGACCGGGTAGTCCCCGGTGAAGGTATGGCCCGCGCAGTCCTTCTCCAGGGTGACAGTGTTGGCCACGGTGTCAAAGCGCAGCACGGTAAAGCCGCTCTCCTCGCACAGCGAGCCCAGCAGCATCAGCTGGTCCTCCCGGCGGATATAGCCGTAGGAGAAGCCGTGCTGGCGGCCGGGCCTGTCGTCGTAGGAGACGAAGCGGTAGTCGCCGTAGCCGTCGAAGGAGTAGCGCCGCACCAGGGGCTTCGGCACCCGGTGCAGGGAGTGCATGTGCCCGCGGACGCCGCGCTCGCGGCTGTCGGTCCAGCTCTGGTAGCCGTTGAGGTAGAGCAGGTCTCCCTTTTCAAAGGGGAAGGAGAAGCGGGCCCGGACGGCCTGCAGCGCTGTCTCCTCCTCCGCGCGCAGGGTGAGGGTGAAGCGCTCCGGCGTGTTCCGGACGCTCCACTTGAGCCGGGGGCCGCCCCCGCTGCCGGTGAAGCGCTCCGCGCCCCGGGAAGAAATCAGTTCGATGTTCTGGAGGATCATGCTTTCTTTTTCAGCTCCTCGATCTTGCCGAGAATCATCTTCTCGTTATACAGCAAAAACAGGCAGGCGCCGATGAGGCAGGTGACGAAGGCAACCACGGCGGAGGCCCGGTAGCTGGCCTTGGTGCCGGAGACGGTCAGGGAGGTGAAGACCACCATGGCAATGGCCTGGCCCATCTTGAAGGCAAAGGTGCGGGCAGCGAAGAACATGCCGCTGCGGTCCTCGCCGGTCTCCAGGCGGGACAGCTCCGCCACGTCGGCCACGCAGGCCTGGGGCAGGATGCCCAGGATGGCCATGGGCACCGCCGCGCACACGGCGATGATGAAGCCCCAGTAGAGGCCCCTGCCGCAGAGGGAGGTGATGAGGAAGACCGCCGCGTAGGCAAAGAAACCGGTGACGATCAGCTTCTTCTTGCCCAGCTTCGGGGCCAGCTTGTTGACCACCGGGTAGAGGCAGACGGAGATGAAGGTCATGGTGGCGGTGAGCACGAAGGTCCAGGTATCCTCGATCTCCATGAGCTTGGTCTCATAGAACGCAAGGCCCGTCTGGAACAGGGTCAGGGCGAAGAAGTAGATCACGTCGGAGTAGACAAAGCGCCGGAACTGCCCGTTCTGGAAGGTCTTGAGCAGGGAGGAGAAGGCCTTGGTCTCGCTGGGTCTGGAGTCGATGTACTGCCGCTCCTTGATGTACAGGGAGGGGATCATCATGGCGACGCAGGCCACCGTTGCCATCACGGCCACGGCCATGCGCACGGAGCCCGCCTGGCCGAAGGCGCCCTCAAACATGCCGGCCACATTGGGCAGCATGAAGGAGATGGACTGGCCGACGATGAAGGTGAAGGAGATATAGGTGGAGACGTTGATGCGGTGCTCCTGGGTGTCGCCCAGCTCCGCGATCAGGGCGTTGTAGGGGGTGCAGAAGATGGTCATCACCAGGTAGAAGGCCAGCAGCAGCACAAAGAGCACCGTGTCGTTGAGGGCAACGGAGCCGGTCTGGGGCAGGGTGAACAGGCCGATGGTGACCAGGGCGAAGGGAATGGCCACGGCCTTCATGAAGGGGATGCGGCGGCCGCCCTTGTAGTTGGAGCGGTCGGACCAGCCGGCGATCAGGGGGTCCGTGATGGCGTCGAAGATTCTTCCCACGGCCAGCACCAGACCGAAGAGGGTCAATTTGAAGAGGATGGGGTTCTGGGTGATGCCGGAGGCGAAGATGCCGGTGTTGGGGTTCTGGGCGTCGGGGCTGCCGGTGTAGTAGTAGACCATCCAGTTGGTCACGATGCCGGAGAGCAGGCTCCAGCCGAACTGGCCGACGGCAAAGATCCACAGCAGCTTGTTGGTGATCGGTTTCTTCTGCATGATGCTTCTCCCTCGTAAAAACATTTTGTAGGGGAGGGGCTTGCCCCTCCCGTATATGCCATTTTGAATGCCGGTAGGACATGAATTGAGCTGGTTTCGGATTCGCCGGGTTCTTCTGAAACGGCAGCAGGGTTCCGCCGGGAGGGGCAAGCCCCTCCCCTACGGATTGGTTTTTTATTTCACGGCCAGCTTGACGGCCTCGTAAGCGCCGTTGTAGATGCCCGCGGCCTTGGCCCGCAGGATGCCGCGGCAGAGGGCGGGCAGGATCTCGTCCCCGTCGGTGATCTCATCCAGCATGGCCAGGACCTCCTCGGTCTTGTCCAGCTCGTAGCTGCCGTCGCCCACCTCGGCCGCGCGGATGGCGCCCCAGGCCTCATGGCCGCCCACGCGGTGGATCATCAGCTTGGGCACCGGATAGAAGCTCAGCTCGCCGGGCTTGGTGAGCAGCACGTCGCAGTGCCGCAGCAGCAGGTTCGTCACGTACACGGCGGCGAAGATGTCCTTGTGGCAGAAGGCCTGGACCCCGTCCAGCTCGTCCTTCTCCAGGAAGGCTTTGGCGGCTTCGTAATCGTCAAAGTGGGTCTGCGCCAGGCTGCCCAGCTCCGGGATGTGGGAGACGATGGAGTTGAACACCTCAAAGTGGTCCCCGGTGTTGACCAGCAGGGTCACCTTCCCCGCCCGGATCTGGGGCAGCAGGTGGCGGATGATGTCCTCAAACAGCTTCTGCTGGGCGCCCGCGCCGCCGATGGAGAGCAGATAGCGCCGGGGCTTGCCCGCCGCCATGCGGTCGAGGCGCGCCTGGCAGTCTTTTTCGATATTCTCCACCAGCTCGTGGTCGATGTAGTGGCCCACGTCGAAGAGGCTGCCCTTGGGCATGGGCTTGAGCTGGCGCTTGGGGTCCATGCCGCGCAGCATCTTGTAGCCCAGGAAGGCGGAGGGGGTCTGCACGGTGTGGATGCTGCCCTCAGAAAGGTGCAGGGCCATGGGCCAGTTGTCCGGGATGGCGTTGACCACCCGGGTGAAGCCCGCGTGGATGGCGGCCTGGGCGGGCCAGGCGTGGGTGGCCACGTAGGGGACGTCCTTGGGCAGGTGGCGCAGCAGCGGCGCCATCAGCTCGGCATTCTTCTGGTCGGCGGCGTTGTAGGTCAGCTTCCGGAAGCCCTCGGAATTGATGGGCTCCCACACCAGCTTGTTGAACAGGCCGATCTTCTGGCTCAGCCGGGAGCCCAGGGAGTAGAGATCGTTCTGGTGGGAGATGAGCTTGGTGGCCGTGGAGACCGGGAAGGAGTTGAGATCCAGCCAGTAGGGCGCATACCCCAGGGCGTGGGCCGCGGAGGCGATGGCCATGGAGATGCGGTAGTGGCCGTAGCCCATGCGGATGTTGCCCACGATCAGGGCGTTTTCCGGCAGCGCAAGGCCCGGCTTGTCCGTCAGCACCAGGTTCTTCACCCCGATGGGGGCAAGCACAGGGTTGGCCTCGGCGGCAAAATAATAGTCGGTGCCGCTGTCGTCCCCGAACTTCTTCTGATATTTCGCCTTCCCGCGGCAGGCCTTCTGATAGTCCTTCTCCGCGATGGCATTGCCGAAGATCACTTTCGAGCGCTCCATACGCCGTCCTCCCGTTCTTCTTGACAAAGTGTCATGGATATGATAGTCTATCTATCAGACTGATAGATAGACTATCATATCCAGGGGAGCCTGTCAATATGATGCTTGAAAATATAGGGAAAAGTTTAAAGGATCTGCGGGAGGAGACCATCGTCTACGTGGCGGCGGAGCTCTTCCTCCGGGACGGGATCGAGAGCGTGAAGATGACCGACATCGCCGACCGGGCCGAGGTGGGAGTGGCCAGTCTCTACCGCTACTTCGGCACCAAGGAGGCGCTGGTGCTCCGCGCCGGGGCGCTGCTCTGGCAGGATCTGCAGACGCTGTTCGGCAGCGTCTACGGGGCGGAGGACTTCCACGCCCAGACCGGGCTGGAGCAGATCTCCCGGCTCTTCGGGGTCTACCGCAAACTCTTCCGCGAGCAGCCGGATTTCATCCGCTTTGTGGGCGAGTTTGACAGCTTTGTGATCCACAACCGGGTGGAGAAGAGCCAGCTGCAGGAATATGAAAAGAGCGTGCTGAACTTCTATCCCGTCTTCCTGGCCTCCTACGAGGCGGGGCTTCGAGACGGCTCCGTGCGAAAGATCGCCGAGCCGCGGCTCTACTACGAGGCGGTGTGCCACGCGGTGATGTCCCTGTCGCAGAAGCTGCTGCAGGGGGACATCCTGCCCGCGGACGGGTTTGCCGACACCGTGGAGCTGGAGCTGCTGCTGGACATGGCGGCGCGCTATCTGCGCCGGGACAAGGAGGAGGACTGAACCATGCTGTACAACATCGCGATCGCCGACATGGCCCTGGGGGACGAGATTGAGGGCTTCTACGTCCTCTCCGCCGCCCAGCAGCGCACCACCAACGCGGGCAAGCCCTATTTCACCGGCACCCTCTCCGACCGCAGCGGCAGCGTGGAGCTGGTGGTCTGGGACTTTGCCGGGGGCGTCGCCCCGGAGGACAACGGCAAGGTGGTCAAGGTGCGGGGCAAGGTCTCCGAGTACAAAGGGAGCCGGCAGTTTGCCGCCCAGCGCTTCCGCCTGGCGGATGAAAAGGACCGCTATGATCCGGACGAGCTGGTGCCCACCGCCCCCATCGACCGGGAGGCGGAGCTGAAGGAGATCGAGGCGCTCATCGCCTCCATGGTCGATCCCGACTACCGCCGCATGGCGGAGGAGATGCTGCGGCGGCACCGGGACAGCTTTCTGCGCATCCCCGCGGCCAAATCCGTCCACCACGGCTTTGTGGGCGGGCTGCTGATGCACACGGGCAGCATGCTGCGCACGGCGGATTTTCTGGCCGGGCAGTACGCGGAGGTCATCAACCGGGACCTGCTGCTCTGCGGGACGCTGCTGCACGATCTGGCCAAGGAGCAGGAGTTTGACTTTTCGCCCCTGGGTCTTGCCGTGGACTACTCCCTGGAGGGGCAGCTGCTGGGCCATCTGGTGATGGGGGCCCGGGAGGCCGGAGAGCTTGCGGAGGAGCTGGGTCTGCCCCGGGAGAAGGCGGTGCTGCTGCAGCATTTGATCCTCTCCCACCACGGGGAGCCGGAGTTTGGCGCCGCGGTGCGCCCCATGTGCGCCGAGGCGGAGCTGCTGCACCTGATCGACATGATCGACAGCCGCATGGAGATCTACGCGGAGACCTTTGAAAACCTCTCCCCCGGCGCTTTCAGCGGGCGCATCTTCGCCCTGGACAAAAAAATCTACCGCCCGGAGGAGAGCTGAGCGCTTCTTGGGGCAAAAAGAAAAAGGAGATGCGGGGCGCGTGCGCCCCGCGTTTTTTGCCGCGGTCTTTTCGAAAGCCGCGGTTTTTTGCGTGCAAACTGCTCAAACTAGCAGGGGAATCTTTGGCGGTTTTGCCCAGTCCCCCGCCGCCCGTTCGGCGGGACGACCGCCCGGATTTGGAGGAGTCTCCAAAGTTTTGTTAATTTATTGACAAGCTTCCAAAACTTTGTTATTTTATTGACGAATCAAGGAGGCGAATTGCATGAACAACGAACATCCGTTTGTGGACTCGGTCGAAACGCTCCAGGCGGAGATCGACCGCGTCAAGCGCGCGCAGGCGTGCTACGCCCGCTACACCCAGGAGCAGGTGGACAAGATCTTCCTCGCCGCGGCCACCGCGGCCGCCAAGGCCCGCATCCCCCTGGCCCGGGCCGCCGTGGAGGAGACCGGCATGGGCATTGTGGAGGACAAGGTCATCAAAAACCACTTTGCCGCCGAATATATCTACAACGCTTACCGCGACGCCAAAACCTGCGGCGTCCTGGAGGAGGACAAGGCCTACGGCATCCGGAAGATCGCCGAGCCCCTGGGACTGATCTGCGCCATCATCCCCACCACGAATCCCACCTCCACCGCCATTTTCAAGACCCTGCTGGCACTGAAGACCCGCAACGGCATCATCATCAGCCCCCACCACCGGGCCAAGGGCTGCACCGTCGAGGCGGCGCGGATCGTCCTGGAGGCGGCGGTGGCGGCCGGCGCCCCGGAGGACATCATCGGCTGGATCAACGTCCCCTCCCGGGAACTGACAGGTCTGCTGATGAAACAGGCCGACATCATCCTGGCCACCGGCGGCCCCAGTATGGTCAACGCCGCCTACTCCTCCGGCACGCCGGCCCTGGGCGTCGGCGCCGGAAACACCCCCGCCATCATCGACGAGAGCGCGGATATCCTGCTGGCGGTCAACTCCATCATCCACTCCAAGACCTTTGACAACGGCATGATCTGCGCGTCCGAGCAGTCCGTCATCGTGCTGGACAAGGTCTACGACGCGGTGCGGCGGGAGTTTGCCGCCCGGGGCTGCTATTTCCTGGACGCGGAGGAGACCGAGAAGCTGCGGAAAACCATGATCATCAACGGCGCGCTGAACGCCAAGATCGTCGGCCAGCGCCCGGTCACCATCGCCGCCCTGGCCGGCTTCCCCGTCCCCGAGGGGACCAAGATCCTCATCGGCGAAGTGGAGTCCGTGGAGCTCAGCGAGGAGTTTGCCCACGAAAAGCTCTCCCCGGTGCTGGCCATGTACCGGGCCAGGGACATCCAGGACGCCTTCGCCAAGGCCGAGCGCCTGATCGAGGACGGCGGTCTGGGCCACACCTCCTCCATCTATCTGAATGTGGACACCCGTGGGGAGGTGCTGCGGGAATTCCAGGCGCGGATGAAGACCTGCCGCATCGTGGTCAACACCCCCTCCTCCCACGGCGGACTGGGAGATCTGTACAACTTTGCCCTGACCCCCTCCCTCACCCTGGGCTGCGGCTCCTGGGGCGGCAACTCCGTGTCGGAAAACGTGGGCATCAAGCACCTGCTGAACATCAAGACCGTTGTGGAAAGAAGGGAGAACATGCTCTGGTTCCGGGCTCCGGAAAAGATCTATATCAAGAAGGGCTGCCTGCCCGTGGCGCTGAACGAGCTGAAGGACATGGGCAAAAAGCGCGCCTTCCTGGTCACCGGCCCCCATCTGTACAAGACCGGCGCCGCCGATCCCGTCTGCCGCAAGCTCCAGGAGCTGGACATCGCGTACAGCGTGTTCTTCGACGTGCCCAACGATCCCACGCTCGCCTGCGCCAGGCGGGGAGCAGAGCAGATGGCCGCCTTCAAGCCCGACGTGATCATCGCCCTGGGCGGCGGCTCGGCCATGGACGCGGCCAAGATCATGTGGGTCCTCTATGAGCACCCGGAGGCGGATTTCGCCGACATGGCCATGCGCTTCTCCGATATCCGCAAGCGCATCTACAAGTTCCCGAAGATGGGCGAAAAGGCGACCTTCATCGCCGTCCCCACCTCCGCCGGCACCGGCAGCGAGGCCACGCCCTTCGCCGTCATCACCGATGAATCGACCGGCATCAAGTACCCCCTGGCAGATTACGAGCTGATGCCCAACATGGCCATTGTGGACACAGATTTCCACATGACCGCCCCCAAGGGGCTCACCGCCGCCTCCGGCATCGACGCGGTGTCCCACGCGCTGGAGGCCTACGCCTCCGTCATGGCCACCGACTACACCGACGGCCTGGCGATCCGGGCGCTGCAGACGCTCTTCCGCTACCTCCCCCGCGCCTATGACGACGGCGGGGACGTGGAAGCCCGGGAGAAGGTCGCCAACGCCGCCACCATGGCGGGCATGGCCTTCGCCAACGCCTTTCTGGGCGTGATGCACTCCATGGCCCACAAGCTGGGCGCCTTCCACCACATCGCCCACGGGCTGGCAAACGCCCTGATGATGGACGAGGTCATCCGCTTCAACGCCTGCCCGGCGCCCACCCGGATGGGCACCTTCCCCCAGTACGACCATCCACGCACCATGGCCCGCTACGCCCAGGTTGCGGACGCGCTGGGCTGCGGCGGCGCGGACGACCGGGAGAAGGTGGAGGCCCTCATTCGGAAGATCGACGAGCTGAAGGCGCGCATCGGCATCAAGCCCACCATCCGGGACTACGTGCCGGATGAGCAGGCCTTCCTCGCCACCCTGGACGCGATGACCGAGCAGGCCTTTGACGACCAGTGCACCGGCGCCAATCCCCGCTACCCCCTGATGGAGGAGATCCGGCAGATGTACCTGAACGCCTACTACGGCGGGCAGTTCACCGAAACAGAAAAGCCCGACGAGCACCAGTTTGAAAGGAGGGAACAGGCGTGAACCTGGACCATGTCATCGCCACGCGCAAAACCAAGACCATCTACCGGGACGGCGAACGCTGCATCAAGCTCTTCAACAGCAATTACTCCAAGGCCGATATCCTCAACGAGGCTCTCAACCAAGCCCGCGTGGAAGAGGTGGGGCTGAACATCCCCAAGATTCTCGAGGTCTCCAACCACGAGGGCAAGTGGGCCATTGTCTCCGAGTTTATCGAGGGCGAAACCCTCTCCCACCTGATGCGGGACGACCCGGACAATCGGGACAAGTATCTCGAAATGCTGGTGGACACCCAGCTGCTGATCCACTCCCGCCGCTGCCCTCTGCTCAGCCGCCTCAAGGACAAGATGAACCGCAAGATCCTCTCCGCCGATCTGGAGCCCGTGACCCGTTACGAGCTGCTGATCCGGCTGGAGGGTCTGCCCACCCACGACAAGCTCTGCCACGGAGATCTCTGCCCCTCCAACCTGATCCTCACGCCGGAGGGAAAGATCTACATCATCGACTGGGCCCACGCCACCCAGGGCAACGCCTCGGCGGACGCGGCGCGGACCTATCTGACCTTCCACCTGTCCGGTGACGGCGAAACCGCGGAGAAGTATCTGGATCTGTTCTGCCTCAAGAGCGGCACCGACAAGCGCTACGTCCAGAAATGGATGCCCATCGTGGCCGCCTCCCAGTCCGTCAAGGGCAATCTGGAGGAGCGGGATTTCCTGCTCCGCTGGGCCAACGTGGCCGATTACGAATAACGATCAAACAGCAGTTTTGGGAAAAAGGAGAGAGCGCCCGCTCTCTCCTTTTTTCGTCCCATACTTGTTTTGTCGTACGGAGTTTGGTATAATTTCCTCCGTTGGGAGTGAGGAAATGAAAAAAGCTCTGATGCATAAACTCTGGGAAGCGCTGGTGTCGGTGCTGCCGGTGGCAGTCATCGTGCTGGTGATTTCCTTTACCCCGCTGGCCCCGCTGACCTGGGCGACCCGGGCGGTATTCGCGGTCTGCGCGCTGCTGCTGGTGCTCGGCATCGGCCTGTTCAATCTGGGTGCGGATCTGGCCATGACCCCCATGGGCCGCCACGTGGGCGAGGGCCTGATCAAGTCCAAAAAGCTGGCGGTCCTGGTCTGCGTCTGCTTTCTGATGGGCGTGCTCATCACCGTGGCCGAGCCGGACCTCTCCGTGCTGGCCGGGCAGATCAGCGCCGTGGTCAATCCCACAGTTTTGATTCTCACGGTGGGCGTGGGCGTGGGCCTGTTTTTGTCCCTGGCCATCATCCGCATCGCCACCCGGACGGATCTGACGGCGATGCTGCTGTTCTTCTACATGCTGCTCTTCGCCTTCTCCGCCATGCTGATCGCCAAGGGCGGGCAGTCCTTCCTGCCCCTGGCCTTTGACTCCGGCGGCGTCACCACCGGCCCCATCACCGTGCCCTTCATCATGGCCCTGGGTCTGGGCATTGCCCAGGCCTTCGGCGGCCGCAACGCCGGGGAGAACAGCTTCGGTCTCATCGCCCTGTGTTCGGTCGGCCCGGTGCTGGCGGTGCTGCTGCTCAGCCTGGGCGCCAGCGGCGGGGAGGTCAACTTCCCCCTGCCGGACTACTCTCTGGAGGCGGACCTCGGCGCCGGTCTCTGGGCCCTGGTGGGCGAGACGGCCTGGGATGTGGCCAAGTCCCTGCTTCTGATGGTGCTGTTCTTCGGCGTGCTGCAGGTGCTGGTGCTGCATCTGCCGCTTCAGAGGCTGGTGCAGATCCTCTTCGGTCTGCTCTTCGCGTTCCTCGGTCTGGTCATCTTCCTGGTGTCCGTCACCGTGGGCTTCATGCCCGTGGGCTACCACATCGGGAGGACGCTCGCGGTCTATAACAAACATATTCTCCTGCTCTTCGCCTTTCTCC
>JBGUNL010000235.1:0-11391 GCA_045117295.1 Candidatus Limivicinus sp. | reverse complement strand
AGGCCGCTTTGGGGGATCTCCCCCAGGCCGCGCCAGAGATCGGGGCGCTCGACAAAGCAGCGGCCGATCATCTTTTGGGCCAGGACGTTGCCGTCCCTGGACACCGCGCGGGGGTAGGCGTTTTCGATGCGGGGACTGCCCTCCCTGATCTGCCGCAAGAGCAGATACACGGCAAGCAGGATATCCTCCGCCTCAAAGCCCGCGATCACGCCGGGAAGCCCGTATTCCTCCGGCAGATACCGAAAGCCCTTCTCACCGATGATGGTGGCCACGTGGCCGGGGCAGAGGAAGCCGTCGATCCGGAAGCCGTCCATGTCGATCAGCGCCCGCAGAGCCGGCTCCACTTCCTTGAGCATAGACCAAACGGTGAAGTTTTGCAAGCCCTGTTCCTGCGCGGTGAGCACCGCGGCGGCGGTGCCGGGGGCGGTGGTCTCAAAGCCCACGCCGAGGAACACCACCTGCCTGTCCGGATGGGCGGCGGCCAGGGCCACCGCGTCCACCGGGGAATAGACCGTCTCCACCCTCGCGCCCAGGGCGCGGCGGCGCAGCAGACTGTCGCCGGGGCGGCTGCCGGGCACCCGCAGCATATCGCCGTAGCTGGTGAGGATCACGTCCTTCTCCATGGCGAGTTCCAGCACCCGGTCGATCACCTGGGGCGGCGTCACGCACACCGGGCAGCCCGGGCCGGAGAGCAGCCGGATCTGGGAAGGCAGCATGGACTTGATGCCCGCCTCCGCAATGGACATGGTGTGGGTGCCGCAGACCTCCATCAGCCGGGTCTCGCCCATGTCCAGGGCCTCAATGGCCCGCAGGAGCGTCTCGATCCTGGTCTTATCGGAGGGCATTCTGCACCTCTTCCCAGGCTGCCAGATCCTCCATGGCCTGCCGCTCGGGCAGGCGCTCGATGGCGAAGCCCGCGTGGACGATCACGAAGTCCCCGATCCGCGGGTTTTCGATGAAGTCCACCCGGATCTGGCGTTTCATGCCCATGGCCTCACCCACGGCGGAGTTTCCGTTTATTTGAACCAATTGCAGGGGAATTGCCAAGCACATATCAACAACCTCGGTTTCCTATGTGGCTCCCCTGAAAGGGGAGCTGTCAGCCGGCAGGCTGACTGAGGGGTTTGTCCCCATCTGCACGATCTCAGATCCTCCCGTCCTCCATCGCCTTCGCGGCGATCATCAGCTGGCCCAGGGAGAGCCCCTCGTCGTTGGGGGAAACCCGCCGGTGCCGCAGCACCCGGAAGCCCTCGGCCTCCAGCCGCTTTGGCAGGCGGTGCATCAAAAAGCTATTCTGAAAGCTGCCGCCGGATAGGGCCACGGCGCTGACGCCGCTTGCCTCCCGCGCCGCCAGGCACTGGCGGACAGCCATTTCGATCAGCGTGTTGTGGAAGCGGGCGGCAATGCGCCCGGTCTCCACGCCCTTCTCCCGGTCGCGCACCATGGCGCGGATCATCTCCCGCCAGTCAAAGCGCAGGGGCACGCCGGAAAGCTCGACAGGGTAGACGCCGTCTTCCGCCGTCGCCGCGGCCTCCAGCAGCACCGCGCCCTGCCCCTCGTAGGTGCAGCGAGTCTTGAGCCCCAGGATGGCGGCCGCGCCGTCAAAGAGACGGCCCATGCCGGAGGAGAGCGGGCAGTTGAGCCCCGCGCGGAGCATCTGCCCATAGAGGGCGGCGTTTGCGATCTCGCCGGTCTCCAGCCCCGCCTCCCGCAGGAGGGCGAAGGCCACGCGGTCGGTCTCTTCCGTCACCCGGTCGCCGCCGATCAGCGGGATGGGCCGGAGGGAGCCGAAGCGCTCAAAGCCCGCATAATCCCCGATCAGACACTCCCCGCCCCAGACGGTGCCGTCCGTGCCCAGGCCCGTGCCGTCCCAGACGAGGCTGATGGCCTTGTCCTCCCAGCCGTTCTCCGCGAGGCACGCGGCCATGTGGGCATGGTGGTGCTGGACCCGCAGGAGGGGCAGGCCCTCCCGCGCCGCCCGTTCCTGGGCGTACTCGGTGGAGAGATAGTCGGGGTGCCCGTCGCAGACCAGGGCCTGCGGCGCGATATCGAACAGGCGCTCAAAGTGGGCGATCTGTCCGGTGTAGTTGTCCAGGGTCTCCAGATTCTTGAGGTCGCCGATGTGCTGGCTGGGAAAAACCTCGCTGTCCCGGGAGAGGCAGAAGCTGGCCTTCTGCTCGGCCCCGCAGGCCAGAATCGGCGGCAGCGCCCGGTGCAGCTTCACCGGGAAGGGCGCGTAGCCCCGGGAGCGCCGGGCGAAGTACTCGCTTCCCTCCAGAACCCAGCAGAGGGAGTCGTCACATCTCGTCTGGATATCCCGGTCGTGGAGCAGGAAGCCGTCGGCAATGCCGGAGAGTTCCCGCAGCGCCTGGGCGTTTTCGATCATCATCGGGGTGTCGGAGCGGTTGGCGCTGGTCATGACCAGCAGATCGATGTCGTCCCCGAAGAGCAGCACGTGCAGCGGCGTGTAGGGCAGCATCACGCCCACGAAGCCGTTTTCACTGACGTGCCAGAGCCCGGGCTCTCTCTTTTTCAGCAGCACGATGGGCCGCCGGAAGCCCGTCAGGATCTTCTCCTCTTCCGGGGAGACCTCGCAGATTTTTCGGGCGCAGTCGGCATTGCGGGCCATGAGGGCGAAGGGCTTTTCGTCCCGGTGCTTGCGCCGCCGGAGCGTCTCCACGATCTCCGGATCGTCGCAGCGGCAGGCCAGGTGGATGCCCCCCAGGCCCTTGACCGCCACGATCTTTCCCGCCTGGATCTCCCGGCGGGCAAGCTCCACGGCGTCGCCCGGCACGGGCTTTCCCCCGGCGTCCAGATAGAACACCCGGGGCCCGCAGACGGGGCAGCAGTCGGGCTGCGCGTGGTAGCGGCGGTTCTCGATATCGTGGTACTCTCTGTCGCAGTCCGGGCACATGGGGAAGACGCTCATGGAGGTTTTGGCCCGGTCGTAGGGCACGTCCTTGATGATGGTAAAGCGCGGGCCGCAGTTGGTGCAGTTGATGAAGGGATAGCGGTAGCGCCGGTCACCGGGGTCCAGGAGCTCCCGCAGGCAGTCGTCACAGATGCCGATGTCCGGGCTCAGCAGCGTGCGGCGCTTTTCCTCCCGCTTGCTCTTTCGGATCTCAAAGCCTTGAAAGTGCCTGAGCTCCGGGGAGTAGACGGCCTCGATCCCGTCAATCACCGCCAGCACCGGGGCCCGCTCCGGCAGCTGGGAAACAAAGCGCTCCAGCTCCGCCCGCTCGCCCTCCAGCTCCAGCTCCACACCGGAGGAAGTGTTTTCTATGTAGCCGCGCAGACCGCGGCTCTCCACAAACTTGTGGATGAAGGGCCGGAAACCGACCCCCTGCACGATTCCCCGAATATGGATCCAGACGCGCTCCAAATTCTTACAGTCTCCCCATAATAGTCAAGAATATAACAGTATTATAGTACGAAAGCAGCAGAATAGCAACCTGAAAAAACGACGGAAAGTGCCGCCGCAGCAAGTTGTTTTTTTCAGTCTATTTGTCAACTATCCCGAGCGGACTCTTTGCCGGAAACGGGGAAGAGCGCCCGCCGCCCCCTGGGGGCTCACAGCAGGGTTTTGACCCACAGAATCAGGCCGCAGAGTGCGCCCGTGCTCACGCCGTAAACGATGACGGGCCCGGCAATGACAAACATCTTGGCCGCCGTGCCGGTGATTTTTCCCTCGGTCTTGAACTCCAGCGCCGGGGAGGCCATGGCGTTGGCAAAGCCCGTAATGGGCACCAGCGTCCCCGCCCCGCCGAACTTGGCCAGCTTGTCGTAGACCCCGAGGCCCGTGAGCACCACGCCCAGGGCAATCAGCGTCACGGAGCAGGCGGCGCCCGCGCTCTCCGCGTCCAGGCCCAGGGCGGCATAGGCTGCGGTCACCCCCTGGCCCAGGGCACAGATGGCCCCGCCGGTCAAAAAGGCCCGCAGCATGTTGCGCCCCATGCGGGAGCGGGGCATGTGGCGGGCGGCATAGCGGCCGTATTCCTCGTTTGTCATGTTCATGGCAGATCCCTCCCGAGAGATTTGGAATTGGGAATAGTATCCGCCGGGAGAGCGCGGGCTATGCACCGGAGAAAAATCCGGGGAGCAGTAAAAATATTCCTTGACTTTGGCAGGGCGCTGAATTATAATAAGCAAGCTGACAAGTTGATAACTGCTTCTTGAGCAACACACGGAGATGTCGCGTAGTTGGTCGAGCGCGCACGATTGGAAATCGTGTAGGGGTCAAAAGCTCCTCGAGAGTTCGAATCTCTCCATCTCCGCCAAAAAGGAAGGCCACCCATTCGGGTGGCTTTCCTTTTTGGTTGTGGAGAGATTCGAATGTGTAATCGCACATGCCGGTGGCATGTGCATGAGCCAGTGCGCACACTGGCGAATTCTTCTATTTCTTTTCCGCGTCCCCCGCAAGCGGAAAAGAAATGCAGGCGAATCTCTCCATCACGTCAGAAGAACACCATAAGGTCATGTGGCCCCGCAAACGGCACCACATTGACCGATGGTGTTCTTCTTCCTTTTCCGAATCGAACCCGCTTCGCTGGGCTTCGATTCGGTTCAGCTGTGAGCGTCTTTCATGGAAAGCTGAGTCCAAAAGAGAGATTCGAACTCTCCATCTCCGCAAGATTTCTGTAGAACCCGCGTTTGAGATCTTTCGACTCCGCTTCGCTCCGCTCAAGATGACCGACTTGAGATTTCTGCTTTTGGAACGGATTGCACCCGCAGGGCGTACACCACGCCAGTGACGTCGGTCGCTGGCGTGGCAATGACGCTCTGTTTGAGGTTTTCCTTCTTTTCCCATCCCCCTGTTTACACTCTGTTTCTTGACTTCTCCCGCGAAGTAGTGTACATTCCCCTTGTTCCAATCTGCGAAAACGAGGTATGTTGCCCATGACCAAAAAAGATCTGTGCCGGGTGCCCGCGCTGGTACTGGCCTTTGTCCTGATGTTCGCCCTGTGCGCCTGCGGAGGCGGCAGGGCCGCCGCGGCCCCCGCGCCCGTCCAGACGGCCGCGCCCGCCCCCACGCCGGAGTCTACCCCGGAACCCACGCCCGAACCCACCCCGGAGCCCATCGTGGGCGAGCTGCTCACCGACGACGATGGCGACGGCATCATCTACTACACCTTCCACTACAAGGGCTGCACCTGCTATTCCCTCATCGTGCTGGACCCCAGCCGGGTCTACGTCGGCACCGCCAAGCCAGAGCCCAGCCCCTGGATCAGCTTCGGCCTGACCCTGGACGCCATCGCCGAACAGTACGGCGCGGTGGCCGGCATCAACGCGGGCGTCTTCCTGGATGAGGGCGGCGGCGGTGAGGGCTGGCCCCCCAGCGGCATCACTCTCAGCCACGGCGTCACCTTCGACACCATGCAGTACGGCCCCATCGCGGGCTTTGACGAGTCCAACGACATGTGGTCCGGCTACTACAATTATGAGGAGTGCCTGGATCTGGGGCTGCGGGACGCGGTGTGCTTCGGCCCCGCGCTGCTGATCAACGGGGAGAAGGCCGATCTGTCCAGCCAGTCCGCGGAGATCTCCGGCCGGACCATGATCGGCCAGCGCGCCGACGGCTCCGTGGTGATGGTGGCCATCGACGGCCGCCAGGCCTACAGCATCGGGCTGACCTACGAGGATGAGCTTGCCATCATGGCCGACAAGTTCGGCTGCACCGACGCCTCCAACATGGACGGCGGCAACTCCACCTGCATGTACTACGGCGGGCAGATCGTCAACCGCTCCGCCAACCAGTCGGCCGAGACCCGCTATCTCCCGGACGCCTGGCTGGTGAGCCCGCTCCCCGCCAACTACACCCGGCCCGCCGGCGTGCCGGACCATGTGGTCCTGCCGGAAAACCCCATCGGCGAGCACAAGGAGTACATGGGCGCGGCCGACCCGGAGACCGCCCAGCGTCTCTTTGAATTTGCCTGCCTGTTCGCCGACAAGTATTACGGCTACTTCGGCACCGCGAATATCGACTACTACTACCCCGAGCTGCTGCGCTTCATGGCGGAGGGCTCCGATCTGCGCTGGCGCGCGGACATCTCCCTCTACGACAAGACCTATATCAACACCTACCGCAACGAGGTCGGCAACTTCGCGCTGGAGGGCGCGTACGTCAACCCCGACGGGAGCTACGACGTGGTGATCTCCTCGGACGTCACCGAGTACGCCACCTACTGGACTTACGAGGCGGCCGGCACCACGCTGCGCATCACGTGCTATGAGGACCCGGACTCCTACTACGGCTTCCTGGCCACAGACACCTTCTGAGACGGACAGAACCCGGAGGCGCTGCAGCGGGCGATTCGTGAATCGCCCCTACAGGCAAGAAAAAGAGTTCCGCACAGCAAAGCCGCCTGCTCGAAAGAGCAGGCGGCTTCAATGTGTCGACAAAGTCCGTTTTTGTCATCCTGAGCGAGCGCAGCGAGCCGCGACGGCGCGTAGCGCCTAGTCCTTTAGGGAAGGATCTCAAGCGTTGAAGCCTGTACAATGGGCAACGTTTGAGATTTCTCGACTCCGCTTCGCTTCGCTCGAAATGACATGCGGTGGGGTTTGTCTACAGTTTGAAGCCGCCTGCCCGAATGGGCAGGCGGCTTATTTCTTTTCAGACGGCTTGTTCCTGTGCGGAGGGCGTCTCCTTCGCGGAGAAGAGGCGGATCACCCAGGGATAGAGGGCGACAGAGTAGAACACCACCGCGCAGGTGTAAACAAAGCGGCCCCAGCAGCGGCCCAGCAGATTGTCCAGAGGGGCCTTCAGGTACGTCAGCATGGCCCACAGCCCCACCATGCCCGCGGCACAGAGCACCAGGCCCCGGGCATTGACCCCCGTGGAGCGGAAGCGCACCCAGCGCCGCTCCACATAGCGGGCCGCCGGGAAGGCGATGAGAAGGGCGATGTCCCCGTAGCCGGACACCATCATCTTCTTCGGGTCCCCCAGAAGTTCCCCGTCCACATAGGTCATGGGGTAGGGCTTAAAGGTGACGAACAATATGGCAAGCCAGCCGAAGACGAAGCAGCCCAGCAGGAAGCGGTCCTCCCGCTCCGGGTGCCGCTCCAGAAGCTGAAAGGCCCGGCCCACCAGGATCAGCCACAGCACGCTCTCACAGATGCCGACAAACACGTCCTGGGGCGTGTGGACGCCCAGATAGTTGCGGGAAAAGCCCGTCAGCAGAACCATCAGCACGCACACTGCCGACACCCACTTCATGCGCTTGCGGACAGAGACGCCGAGTCCGCCGTAGATGGGCCCGGCCGTGACGGTGTGGCCGCTGGGGAAGGAATAGCCCCCCGCCGTGCGGATCGCGTCCCCCGCGGGCACGATGCGGGGATCCCGGATCCAGGGCCGGTAGGCGCAGACGGTCAGCTTTACCACGGCGTTGACGCCGCAGCAGACATAATAGGACACCAGGGTGTACAGGCCGCTCTTCTTGTCCAGCATCCAGTACACCAGCACCGGGATCATGATGAGACAGGTCACCGCGAAGAGGGAGATCGTCTCCATCATGGGGGTGAGGGCGTCGTTGATCCGGATGCGGAAATCCTGCAGAAACAGCAGATAGCGAAGATCCAGGGGCGTGGAGGCCACGCCGGCGGCAAGGTCCATGGCCAAAAATCCTCCTTCGGTTCGGTTGGGCTGTTATTCTACCACAGAGGCAAGCGCCCGGCAAGGAAAAAATGGGCCTGTTTTTCTTGCCCTCCCGGGGCGGCTATGGTAAAGTGGAGAAAAACGAGGGGAAAGGGAGCGCGCCATGTCATACCGACTTGTACAGGAGGAACTCCTCTCCGTCTCCGCCGACGCCGCGGTGCTGGGCGTGGAGATGACCATGCGCCCGGCCGACGGGCCGGTCTGCGAACAGCTGGCCGGGGCCGGGGGCGAGGAGCTGCGCCGGGCCATCCGGCAGGTGAAGTTTCTCTCTATCGGCAGCGCCTGCGCCGTGGAGGTCTCCGCCCTCCCCTTCCGGCATCTGATCCTCACCGCCACGCCCCGCTGGCTCAACGGCAAGTGCAACGAGCTGCTGGCCCTGCGCCGCTGCTACGAGAGCGTGCTGGACACGGCGGAGGATCTGGGCTGCCGGACGCTGGCCAGCCCCTTCCTCTCCGCCTGGTACTACCGTTTCCCCAAGAGCGAGGCTGTACGCATCGCCCGGGAAGAGGCCGCGCGCCGGGAACTGGAGACGCTGTTCGTCCCCGGCACGGAGGAGCTGTACGCGCTCGGCCTCGCGGAATACCGCAGGCCGGAGATCGCCGCCTATGTGGGCTACTACCGGGACCACGCCGTCTTTGCCCTGGATAACGGGCTCTTCGCCCGGGTGGACCTGCGGAGGGAAATCCGGGACGTGTCCGTCATCCCCTACTTTGAAGCCTGCTACCGGGCGGGCAACAACCCCCTGCAGGAGCCCCTGCCGGTGGAGGAGATCCGGCGGCTGATGCGGATCTACGACGAAATCGGCTGAGAAAAGGAGAGGCCATGAAGATCAAGACCCGGGCGCTGCCCTATGACCGGGTGCTGGCCCTGCCCCTGCCCAAAAAGAAAAAGCCGCGGCGGCCCGCCCTGGCGCTGCGCGCGCTGGTGTGGGCGCTGGCCGCGGGCGATCTGAAGGACGCGCGGTTTACCTATACCACGGAGCGGATGGAGGGCTTTGAAGACGAACCCTGCCTGATCCTGATGAACCACTCCAGCTTCATCGATCTGGAGATCGTGTCCAAAGTTTTCTATCCCAAACCCTATTGCATCGTCTGCACCTCCGACGGCTTTGTGGGCAAGGAGGGGCTGATGCGGGCCATCGGCTGCATCCCCACCAACAAGTTCGTCACCGACGCCTCCCTGATCGCGGATATGCGCCATGCGTTGACCGAGGAGAAGTGCAGCGTGCTGCTCTACCCCGAGGCCAGCTATACCTTCGACGGCACCGCCACGCCCCTGCCCAGGAAGCTGGGCGTGATGCTCAAACGGCTGGACGTGCCGGTGGTGGGCGTCCTCACCGACGGCGCGTTCGCCCGGGATCCCCTGTACAACTGCCTGCAGAAGCGGCAGGTCCCCGTCTCCGCCGCGGTGAAGGGACTGCTGACCCGGGAGGAGATCCGGGAGAAATCCGTCACCGAGCTGGACGCGATCCTGGACGCCATGTTCTCCTTTGACAATTTCGCCCGGCAGCGGGAGAAGGGCCTCGTCATCGACGCGCCCTTCCGGGCCGACGGCCTGCACCGCATCCTCTATAAGTGTCCCCGCTGCCTGGCCGAGGGGCAGACCGAGGGCAGGGGAACCCGGCTGACCTGCCGCGCCTGCGGCGCAGGCTGGACCCTGGACGAGCTGGGGCAGATGCGCGCCGACGACGGCGAGACCCGCTTGGCCCACATCCCCGACTGGTATGCCTGGGAGCGGGCGGAGGTCAGGCGGGAGCTGGAAAACGGCAGCTACCTGCTGGACACCGAGGTGGAGATCGGCGTGCTGCGGGACTTCAAGGCCATCTACATGGTGGGCTCCGGCCGCCTGCGGCACGATCTGACGGGCTTTACCCTCACGGGCTGTGACGGGGAACTGCACTTCCACCGCCCGGCAAAGCAGAGCTACAGCCTCTACGCCGATTACTACTGGTACGAGCTGGGGGATATCATCTGCATCGGCGACACCGAGATGCAGTACTACTGTTTCCCCAAGGGCCCGGTGCCGGTGGCCAAGGCCCGCCTTGCCACGGAGGAACTGTACAAGCTCTGCCGCCGGGGGGGGGAAACAAAGGCGGCAGGCAGCCGTCTGATGCACAGCCGGAGAGTCCGACAGAATCACTCCCCCAAACCATAAAGGAAACGCCATGACACAAAACAAATCCGTCCATTCGGAACATTTTCACTTTCCCCGGATCGGGCAGCGCATCGTCAAGACCACGGTGGCGGTCTTCCTGTGCCTGCTGTTCTACTCCTTCCGGGGCTACAGCGGGCAGGGCATGCCCACCGAGGCCGCTATCACCGCCATCCTCTGCATGCAGCCCTATGTGCGCAGCAGCCGCGACTACGCCCTCAGCCGCTTTGCGGGTACCCTGCTGGGCGCGGGCTGGGGTCTGCTGTTTCTGCTGCTGATGCTGCTCTTCCCCGCCCTGGGGACAAGCCCGCTTCTGATCTACGGGCTGATGGCCCTGGGCGTGATGCTGTGCCTCTACAGCGCGGTGCTGCTGCGGCGGCCGGACATCTCGGGGCTTGCGGCCATCGTATTCATCTGCGTGGTCATCGCCTTCCCGGAGATCAACCAGCCCCTGCTGCAGGCCCTCAAGCGGATCACCGGCGTGCTGGTGGGCACCGCCTGCGCCATCGCCGTCAATCTCTTCCGTCTGCCCCGCGTCAAGCGGCGGGACCAGGTCTTCTTCGTGCGTACCCGGGATCTCGCGCCGGACCGCTTTTCCCACATCCCCGCCGCGGCCCTCTTCCGGCTCAATTACCTCTACGCCGACGGGGCCAAGATCTGCCTCATGTCCGAGCACGCCCCCGCCTTCTTCGCCATGGAGATGCACGACGCCATGCTCTCCGTGCCCATGATCGTCATGGACGGGGCCGCCCTCTACGATGCCAAGGAGAATGAGTACCTCTGCACCCACACCCTCTCCCCCGCCGCCGTGGGCTTCCTGCGGGCCGCTCTGGACGGCATGGGACTGAGCTATTTCATCTACACCGTCCACCACGGGCGGACCTGCATCTTCCACCAGGGTGAGCTCCGGGAGGAGGAGCGGCAGATTCTGGACCGCATGCGCCGCTCCCCCTACCGCAGCTACCTGGAGGGCGAGATCCTGGACAGCGCCGAGATCGTCTACCTCAAGGTCATCGACCGGGACGACGCCATCGAGCCGCTGGAAAAGCGCCTGCGCTACGCCCTGCAGGGGCACGGGCTGCGCATGGTCAGCCGCCCCCAGTCCGTCCCCGGCGTCAGCGGGCTCTACTTCTACGCCGAGGACGCTACGCCGGAAAACGCCCGGGCCGGGCTCATGGAGCGCCTGCGGGAAAAGGAGCCGGAGCTGCGGGAGGTGGAAGTCTTCTCCCCCGTTCCCTACCGCACGGAGGCCGACGCCATGCACGTGCTCTACCGCATCGGACGGCTCTACGAGCCGCTGTGGCTTTTCGCGGGAAAGCGGGACCGGCAGGCCCCGTAAGGCCCGCCGCCCTACAGGAGCAGCACCAGCACCAGGCCCAGCAGCAGCCCCACGATCAGCAGCGAGGCGGCCCCGCAGCTCTTCTCCACCAGCAGTTCCCCATTTTGATCTTTCATGTTTTCTCCCTCCTGTGTTTTCCATGGATGTCTGTTTGCCTACTGCTGCGTTGAATGAAAAAGAGAAGGTAATATGAATATACCAGCCGAGATCATTCAACGGCTTACGGCGCGTTTTGGAGGCTTTCTGAGAG
>JBGUNL010000234.1:0-8254 GCA_045117295.1 Candidatus Limivicinus sp. | reverse complement strand
GCGCTGCCCCGTGTCCGCGACTTCCGCGGCATCAGCGCCGACGCCTTTGACGGCCGCGGCAACTACAGCCTTGGACTCAAGGAGCAGATCATCTTCCCCGAAATCGAGTACGATAAGATCGAGAAGCTGCGCGGCATGAACATTGCCATCACCACCACCGCGCAGACCGACGAAGAAGCACGCGAGCTGCTCAGACTGATGGGCGCCCCGTTCGTGAGCTGATAGGAGGACGAAACAATGGCTAAGAAATCGATGATTCTCAAACAGCAGGCCCCTGCGAAGTTCTCCACCCGCAAGTACAACCGCTGCAAGATTTGCGGCCGTCCCCACGCCTACCTGCGCAACTACGGCATCTGCCGTATCTGCTTCCGCGAACTGGCTTATAAGGGCCAGATCCCGGGTGTTAGAAAAGCGTCCTTCTGATTTTGCGTGATACGGCCTCTCGTCGGCTCGCAGTATACACGGTACAGCGTCGCCTCCTCGAGATTGTCTCACACAAAATCAGTTCGTCCGCAGGATGGATGCAAGAAAACGCTGAGCCAAAGGCTTCCCCTTGAGGGGAAGCTGGCGCGCGAAGCGCGACTGATGAGGTGGACGGTTCTGCTTTCTGCCGAGCCGCCACAGCCTGCGGGCTGACACCTCATCCGCCCCTACGGGGCACCTTCCCCTCCAGGGGAAGGCACAGGCAGAGCGCCCGATTTTCTCCGGAAAAACATTTTCGTGAAACCTTCACAAAAATTTCCGGAAAAAATCGGCGCAAATGCCGAAAAAAGGATTGACAAAACTGGTTACAATCCTGTAAAATATTGTTTTGTCCGGCGGGGTTTGATCGCCCCCGCCGAATGAATAAAGAAGCGAGTCACACACTCCCTTTTCGAGCTCTCGCGCATATCGGAACCGCCGTCAGACAGGCAGGTTTCCGGCGTGGAGATTCGGAGGGAGCATAGCGCTGTTTTTGGGCTTGCGACGAAAACGGCGTCCTTTCCCCGATTTCCCGGGAGCCGGGAGGCGGTGTGGAGCGCGCTTCTTCTTACGCTCTGAAAGGCCGTGGCCAATCAGGTATTGGCATGGAACCTCAGGGCGAAACCGGGACAAACCCGGTAACTCTAAATATAGGAGGATAAACCACCATGCAGATCACCGACCCCATTGCCGATATGCTGACCCGCATCCGCAACGCCGGAAGCGCAAAGCATGAGTCCGTCGACGTCCCCGCCTCCAAGATGAAGAAGGCCATCGCCGAGATCCTGCTCAGCGAGGGCTACATCAAGAACTACCAGGTGATCGACGACGGTACCCAGGGCATCATCCGCATCACCCTCAAGTATCTCCCCGGCAAAGAGAAGGCCATCCAGGGCCTCCGCCGCGTCAGCAAGCCCGGCCTGCGCGTTTACGCCGGCGCCGACGAGCTGCCCCGCGTGCTCAAGGGTCTGGGCATCGCAATCATTTCCACGTCCAAGGGCGTCATGACCGACAAGCAGGCCCGCAAGGAGCATGTCGGCGGCGAAGTCCTCGCGTTCGTTTGGTAAGGAGGTTGCAGTATGTCTAGAATCGGTAGAGCTCCCATTACCGTTCCCGCCGGCGTTGAAGTCAAGGTCGACGAGAACAACCACGTCATCGTCAAGGGCCCCAAGGGCACCATCGAGCGGACCCTCGTCCCCCAGATGAAGATCGACGTTGACGCAGGCGTCATCCACGTTTCCCGTCCCGACGATACCAAGGCCAACCGCTCTCTCCACGGCCTGACCCGTACGCTCATTGACAACATGGTCATCGGCGTTACCCATGGCTTTGAGAAGAAGCTGGAGATCAACGGTGTCGGTTACCGCGCCAGCAAGGAAGGCAAGAACCTGGTCATGAACCTGGGCTACAGCCATCAGGTCATTGTCCCCGAGACCGAGGACATCCAGATCGACGTTCCCGACGCAAACCACATCGTCATCAAGGGTATCGACAAGCAGAAGGTCGGCCAGTTTGCCGCAGAAGTTCGTGGTAAGAGACCTCCCGAGCCTTACAAGGGCAAGGGCATCAAGTACGACTACGAAGTCATCCGCCGCAAAGAAGGCAAGACCGGCGCCAAGTAAACGGAGGTGTGCCTGAATGATTAAGAGACCTGATACCAGAGGCCAGCGCATCAAGCGCCACAACAGAGTACGCGGCAAGATCTCCGGCACCGCTGAGAGACCCCGCCTGAGCGTATTCCGCAGCGAAAACAACATCTATGCCCAGATCATCGACGACGTGGCAGGCTGCACCCTCGTGTCCGCCTCCAGCGTGGAGAAGGGCTTTGAAGGCAACGGCGGCAATGTCGACGCTGCCAAGAAGGTCGGTGCCAAGGTTGCAGAGCGCGCTCTGCAGAAGGGCATCGAGGAAGTCGTGTTTGACCGCGGCGGCTACATTTACCACGGCCGCGTGCAGGCACTGGCTGAGGGCGCCCGTGAGGGCGGCCTGAAGTTCTAAGGAAGGGGGAAAACGAAGTATGGCTTACAACAACGACAGACGGGATCGCCGCAATAAGGACGAGGCCCCCTCTGAGTTCATCGAAAAGGTAGTTTCCCTCAACCGCGTCAGCAAGACCGTCAAGGGCGGCCGTGTTGCCAAGTTCTCCGCACTCTGCGTCGTCGGCGACGGCAAGGGCCGCGTGGGCTTCGGCATGGGCAAGGCCAACGAAGTCTCCGAGGCGATTCGCAAGGGCCTCGAGGACGCCAAGAAGAACATCGTCACCGTCACCCTCCAGGGTACCACCATTCCCCACGAGGTCCTCGGCGAGTTCGGCGCGGGCCGCGTGCTGCTCAAGCCCGCTCCCGAAGGCACCGGCGTGATCGCCGGCGGCGCTGTCCGTGCGGTTGTCGAGGCGGCCGGCATTTCCAACATCCGTACCAAGTGCCTGCGCACCAACAACCCCGCGAACGTGGTCGCCGCGACCATGGAAGGCCTCAAGTCTCTGCGCAACGCCGCCCAGGTGGCCGCCGTCAGAGGCAAGACTCCTGAAGAAGTTCAGGGCTAAGGAGGGCGTACAATGGCAAATCTGAAAATCAAGCTCGTCAAGAGCCTCAACGGCAGACTCGACAGCCATATCGCGACTGCCTACTCCCTCGGCCTGCATAAGATCGGCAACGAGACCGTGCAGCCCGACAATCCCCAGACCCGCGGCAAGATCGCCAAGATCGGCTATCTGCTCCAGGTTACCGAAGAATAAGGAGGGCTTTGAGAATGTATATCAACGATCTTTCTCCCGTAGCCGGCTCCACCCATGTTGACAAGCGCAAGGGCAGAGGCCATGCCACCGGTAACGGCAAGACCGCGGGCCGCGGCCACAAGGGCCAGAAGGCGCGCAGCGGCGGCGGTACCCGCATCGGCTTCGAAGGCGGCCAGATGCCTCTGGCCCGCCGCATCCCCAAGAGAGGCTTCAACAACATCTTCGCAAAGCCCCTGGACGCGCTGAACGTCTCTGTTCTGGACAAGTTCGCCGACGGCTCCGTCGTCGACGTGCAGGCCATCCTGGACGCGGGCATCATCTCCAAGTGCAAGTACGGCGTGAAATTCCTCGGCAACGGTGAGGTTACCAAGAAGCTGACCGTGAAAGCCGCTGCCTTCTCCGAAACCGCAAAACAGAAGATCGAGGCGGCCGGCGGAAAGGCAGAGGTGGTCTAAGTGCTGCAGACTTTACGCAATGCGTGGAAGGTGGAGGAGCTCCGCAAGAAGATCCTCTTCACCCTTCTCATCATTCTGCTTTATCGTCTTGGCAACGCCATCCCTGTTCCTTACGTGAACGTCGCGGCACTGCAGACCTATTTCAACTCCCTGCAGAACACCGTGCTGGGCCTGCTGAACGTCATGTCCGGCGGCGCCTTCTCCCACGCCACCATCTTCGCCCTGTCCATCCAGCCCTACATCAACGCGTCCATTATCATTCAGCTCCTGTGCATCGCCATTCCGGCCCTGGAGCGCATGAGCAAGGATGAGGGCGAGGAGGGCAAGAAGAAGATCGCCTCCATCACCCGCTACTCCACCGTGGCCATCGGTCTGCTGCAGGGCTTCGGCTTCTACATGCTGATCAAGAACTACGGTCTGCTGGAAGCGGAAGCTGTGGACAACATCTGGGCTGCCGTCGTGATCATCCTGACCTTCACCTCCGGCTCCGCCCTGATCATGTGGCTGGGTGAGCAGATCACCGAGTTCGGCATCGGCAACGGCATCTCCATGATCCTGTTTGCCAGCATCGTCTCCCGCTTCCCCACCATGATCATCACCAGCGTCACCAACATGCTCCGCCCCGCCGCCGACCCCAACCACCTCAACTGGTGGGTCTTCGTGCTGATGCTCCTGGGCGCGCTCGCCATCATCGTGCTGATCGTTTTCGTCAACGACGCCGAGCGGCGCATCCCGGTGCAGTACGCCAAGCGCGTGGTGGGCCGGAAAATGTACGGCGGCCAGAGCACCCACCTGCCCATGAAGGTGAACATGTCCGGCGTTATGCCCATCATCTTCGCGCAGTCCATCGCCTCCGTCCCCGCGACCATCGCGGCCTTCACCGGTAAGACGGACGGCTGGGTCAACACCTGGTTCGGCACCAACTCCATCCCCTATGCCATTGTGTACCTGCTGCTGATCATTTTCTTCGCGTATTTCTATTCCACCATCCAGTTCAATCCCATCGAGGTTGCCAACAACCTGAAGAAGAACGGCGGTTACATCCCGGGCTTCCGTCCCGGCAAGCCCACCAGCGAGTTCATCCAGAAGGTCCTGAACAAGATCACCCTGTTCGGCGCCCTCTACCTGGGCATCATCGCGGTGGTCCCCATCCTGATCGCCCACTTCTCCAAGGAGTCTGCACTGACCGGCATTTCCCTCGGCGGCACCTCCGTCATCATCGTGGTCGGCGTTGCGCTTGAGACCATCCGTGCCCTGGAGGCCCAGCTGCTCATGCGCAACTACAAGGGCTTTCTTGACTGATTGAAAAAGGAGAATGCTGAATGAGACTGATCCTCTTAGGCGCCCCCGGCGCGGGCAAAGGCACCCAGGCTGAGATCCTCAGCAAGCTTCTGGACATCCCCACCATCTCCACCGGAAACATCCTCCGGGCCGCCATGAAGGCCGGCACCGCGGTGGGCCTGAAGGCGAAGAGCTATGTGGAGTCCGGCAAGCTGGTTCCGGATGACGTCATCATCGGCATCATCCGTGAAAGACTGGCAGAGCCCGACTGCGCAAAGGGCTACATCCTCGACGGTGTGCCCCGGACCATTCCGCAGGCCCAGACCATGGAGGACATGGGCATCGACATCGACTGTGCCCTCTCCATCGAGGTGGAGGACGACGTCATCGTCCGCCGCATGTCCGGCAGAAGAACCTGCAGGGACTGCAGCTCCACCTTCCATGTGGAGAACAATCCCCCCAAGGTCGACGGCAAGTGCGACTTCTGCGGCGGCGAGCTGACCATCCGCGCCGATGACGCTCCCGAGACCGTGAAGAACCGCCTTCTGACCTACCACCGCGACACCGAGCCTCTCAAGGCTTTCTACGCCGAGCGCGGCAAGCTGCGCACGGTGGACAATCAGCCGAGCATCGAGGCCACCACGGCAGCGATCCGGAAAGCCCTGGAGATCTGAGAATGTCTGACACGATTTATATCAAGTCCAAGTCAGAGATCGAGATCATGCGTCAGGCCGCGAAAATCGCGGCCGGCGCAAGATCCATGGGCCGTCAGGCCGTCCGCGACGGCATGACGACCAAGCAGATCGACAAGGCGGTGCACGAGTTTATCGTCAAATCCGGCGCCAAGCCCAGCTGCCTGGGGTATGCGGGCTTTCCCGCCGCCACCTGTGTCTCGGTCAACGAGGAGGTCATCCACGGCATCCCCGGCAAGCGGGTGGTGCACAACGGGGACATCGTGTCCATCGATCTGTGCGCGACCTACCGGGGCTTCGTGGGCGACTGCGCGGGGACCTACCCCGTGGGCGAGGTGAGCGACGAGGCCAGGAAGCTCATGGAAGTGACCCGGGAGGCCTTCTTTGAGGGCATCCGTTTTGCCAAGGTCGGCTACCGCATCTCCGATATCGGCGGCGCGGTACAGGACTATGTGGAGAGCCACGGCTTCTCCGTGGTCCGGGACTACGTGGGTCACGGCATCGGACGCAGCATGCATGAGGCGCCCGAGGTGCCCAACTACCGCACCGGCAGAACCCGCCCCAATCCCCGTCTGGTCAAGGGCATGACCATCTGCGTCGAGCCCATGGTCTGCGCGGGGGACTGGCACGTGAACGTTCTGGCGGACGGCTGGACGGTCGTCTCGGCGGACCGGTCGCTGGCGGCGCACTATGAGAACACCATTCTCATCACCGACGGCGAGCCGGAAATTCTCACGATGGCAGAGGACATCTGACGGAAAACCGTCACACCGACTTTGGAGGAATGTTACTTTGGCAAAAGACGATGTAATCGAACTCGAGGGTACCGTTGTCGAATCCCTGCCCAACACCATGTTCAAGGTGGATATCGGCAAAGGCCACATCATTCTGGCGCATATTTCCGGCAAGCTCCGGATGAACTTTATCAGGATCCTTCCCGGCGACAAGGTCACGGTCCAGATGTCCCCCTATGACATCACCCGCGGCCGCATCGTGTGGAGAAGCAAGTAGGAGGTATAACAAATGAAAGTAAGACCTTCCGTGAAGCCCATGTGCGAGAAGTGCAAGATCATCAAGCGCAAGGGCAAAGTCATGGTGATCTGCGAGAACCCCAAGCACAAGCAGCGTCAGGGTTAATCGCAAGCGCGCGAAAGAAATTTCGCAATCGAATAATAAACTCCCGCATGGACACGGAGGCTCCCTCCGGCGGGAATAAGTCCCCGCGTCTGTAAAATGCGGAAAAGATGATCGAAAGGATGAGTAAAAAGTATGGCACGTATAGCCGGCGTTGACCTGCCCAAGGACAAGAGAATCGAAATCGGACTCACCTATGTCTACGGTATTGGCAGAACCAGCGCAAACAAGATTCTGGAGATGACCGGAATCAACCCCGACACCCGCGTGAAGGATCTCACCGACGAGGAAGAGTCCAAGCTGCGTGAATGCATCGACCACAACTTCGTTGTGGAGGGCGATCTGCGCCGTCAGACCGCGCTGGACATCAAGCGCCTGACCGAAATCGGCTGCTACCGCGGCCTGCGTCACCGCCGCGGCCTGCCCGTGCGCGGCCAGCGCTCCAAGACCAACGCCCGTACCCGCAAGGGTCCGAAACGCACCATCGCAAATAAGAAGAAGTAAGGAGGGATATGAAGCATGGCAGCACAGAACGCGAAAAAGAAAGTCAGAACCCGCAGAAGAGAGCGTAAGAACATCGAAAAGGGCCAGGTTCATATCAGCTCTTCCTTCAACAACACCATGGTCACCATCACCGATACCCAGGGCAACGCGATCTCCTGGGCCTCCGCCGGTGGCCTGGGCTTCCGCGGAAGCAAGAAATCCACCCCCTTCGCCGCGCAGACCGCCGCTGAGACTGCCGCCAAGGCAGCCATGGAGCACGGCCTGAAGACCGTCGAGGTCTTTGTCAAGGGCCCCGGTTCGGGTCGTGAGGCCGCCATCCGCGCCCTCCAGACCGCCGGCCTTGAGGTTACGATGATCAAGGACGTCACCCCCATTCCCCACAACGGCTGCCGTCCCCCGAAACGTCGTCGTGTATAAGAAAGGGAGGATAGACTGTTATGGCTAAGAACAGAGAGCCCATTGCAAAGCATTGCAAGACCCTGGGCATCAGCCCGGCCGCCATGGGCTATTACAAGAAGGAAACCACCCGCAACAGCAACACCCAGACCAGACGCAAAAAGTCCGAATACGCCATGCAGCTTCAGGAGAAGCAGAAGGTCAAGTTCGTCTACGGCGTTCTGGAGAAGCAGTTCCGCGGCTACTATGAGAAGGCCGTCCGCATGCCCGGCAAGGCCGGCGAGAACCTCCTGATCCAGCTGGAGAACCGTCTGGACAACGTGGTGTTCCGTCTCGGCTACGCCGCCACCCGCCGTGAGGCCCGTCAGATGGTCAACCACGGCCACTTCACCGTCAACGGCAAGAAGGTCAACATTCCCAGCTACCAGGTCAAGCCCGGCATGATCATTGCTCTCAAGGAGAGCAGCCGCAACATTGAGCGTTTCAAGAACAACGTTGAGGACAATGCCTACCACACCATCCCCAACTGGCTTGAGTTTGACGCCGCCAACATGGTCGGCAAGGTGCTGGCCATCCCCACCAGAGAGGATATC